>DASRTD010000023.1:0-5429 GCA_035656115.1 Mucilaginibacter sp. | reverse complement strand
AGATAAAAACGATTGACAGTAAAAAAAGACCGTTAAACAGCCGAATAAACTTCATATAAGTAAATAAACCCCAATTTAGGTGAAAAACGTTTGGCGATAAGTAACAAGTGTGTTAGGGTGCGGATTTTGAGAATTTTTTGCTGAAAGAATATTATTAAAACCATGCATTTTGGAAACGAGCCAATCGACCTTAAGATACAATCATAAAAAAAGCCACCCGGATCCGGATGGCTTTTTTATGTCATGTTATGCAAAAAAGGCATTTACCCGTTCGAGTCCACCAAAATGATTTTCACCTTAATGGCCATGGTTGGTTGAATAGCCGTTGTGCCATCGGCCGATTGCGCATAAAGGCTAACATTCCCGGCGTTGTAGGTATAACTAAACGAAAGGTTGTCATAAACTTCGGGCAATTGTTCGTACGTGTTTCCGCCATCATACGAAATGGCTACTATAATACCGCCGATCTGTGCGAAATTCGGATCAAGAGCAGCTATATTGATAGGCGCCGTGTAAGATTTGTTGCCGCTGTTATCGGTGTAAAGCGTCCAGTCGGTGGTAGCAACGTCAGCGTAAAAAGTTTGGTTGGTAGTACCAGGAGTAACATACTGTTTTGTGCAGGAAGACAAAGCAAATAATACCGCACAACTTAAAATAGTCAGAATTTTTTTCATAAGAGTTAAACTTTACTTTTTATATAAACTAACGCTTTTGGAAAAGGTTTAATATGTACCTGATAATTTTTCAAATAAAATTCAGCTAAAAAGTTACACGCGGGGGCGATCCGGCATCGATCCGATTTTCCTGACGGATTATTTTTTTAACCAAAAAAACAGGTGTTTTTTATTTTCACGACGATATTACATAAATGTTGCATTGCAACTAAAAGATTACAGAAAATTTTCAATTTGTTAACATTGTTTTAACTATTTTACCACGTAATTCTACCAGTTTTGCAAGGTTCTTTTCATTCGCCACTAAAATCACCTACGCAATATGAAACTTTTTACAATTTCTCTTTTTAAAAAACAAATTCCTGAACGAAACGCTGCATTGCCGGAAAACAAAGGTTTTCGCCAGGCAGTGTTTTCAGTTAAAGGAATGATGGGGGTGCGCATTAACTTGCTCATCATCCTGTTGCTGGCTGTTTGCCTGCAGGCCAGCGCAGCAGCCAATTTTGTTACCGGTAAGGTTGTTGACGCCGACACCAAAGAGCCAATGGTGAGCGCAACCGTCACCATTAAGGGCACCGGTAAAAATACAACTACAGGCCTGGATGGTACATTTAAAATTGATGTATCCGGATTTGACAGCCCGGTACTGGTAGTTACCTTTGTTGGTTACGTCATCAAGGAAGTTCCGGTTGCAGGTAAGAGCAACCTGGGCGAAATTGATTTGAAATTCAGCGCAACCGGCATGAGCGAGGTTGTTGTCAACGGCGATATCGCGATCGACCGCAAAACGCCTGTTGCAGTTTCGACTGTTGGTTTACAATATATTGAAGAACATATCGGCACCCAGGATATTCCGGAGCTTTTGAACGTTGTACCGGGTGTTTATGCCACCCAGCAGGGCGGCGGTTACGGCGATTCGCGTATCAGCATCCGTGGTTTCTCAAGCCAGGGCGGGCAAGGAAACGTGGCTTATACCATAAATGGCATACCAGTTAATGATCCGGAAACAGGCTCCATTTACTGGTCCGATTTTTCGGGTATACTGGATGCAGCCACTTCTATCCAGGTGCAGCGTGGTTTGGGTGCCTCTAAGGTAATCGTCCCTTCATTTGGCGGTACTGTAAACGTTACCTCACGCAGCACTGATTCGCAACAGGGCGGCTATGTTGAGCAGGTTATCGGCAGCGATAATTATGAGAAAACTGCCGTATTGGTGTCGACCGGGGTAACTTCTAACGGATGGGCAGCAACTATCCAGGGCAGCAGAACCACAGGCAATGGTAATGCCGATGGGTTGAATTTTACGGGAGTTAACTATTTCTTCAATCTTTCAAAGATATTGAGCCCAAGCCAAATATTATCGCTCAACGTAATTGGCGGCAACCAAAATCACGGTGAAAGGTACGAGAGCTCTATCGCTGACTACGCCCAAGCCCCACAGGGGATCAGGTGGAACTCGCAATTGGGCGTAAAGGACGGCCAGTATTTAAACCCGGCAAATAACTTTTGGAGCGAACCTTTATTTTCGCTGAACCACGATTGGACGATTAACGATAGATCAAGCCTCAATACGGTGGTTTATGCTATTTTCGGCGATGGCGGTGGCCAGAATATTGGCGGCACTCCCCCGCCAAGGATAAGTAATTTATATTCGCCTTATGATTTTACTGCTGTTGAACAAATGAACGCAGCAAGCCCGGACGGCTCTGCTTCAACCTACCTGTATGCGTCGCACGATAATACAGAATGGTATGGTTTAAGAAGCACTTATAAGACCATGATAGGTAAATACACTAATTTACAGGCAGGTATTGACCTTCGGTATTATGACGGGTTACACTATCAGGTAGTGACAGATTTGCTGGGGGCCAATTATGTGCTGGACACTTACGGCGGAAACCCGGCGAAGGGAACTTCGGGCGGCGACATCAACAATCCAAACCATTTGGCCGTTGTTGGCGACAAGATATCCTATGACAACCAGGATTACGTTGTGTCGGAAAGTGCATTCGCACAGGCTGAATATTCAAAAAATGACTTCACCGCATTTCTGACGCTAACCGGGGCGAATAATGGCCAGAAAAGAGCCGATTATTTTACGTATCTGAACAGTGACCCGCAACAGACTACGCCTTATGTTTATTATGGATCGTACCAGGCAAAAGGCGGGGCGAACTACAATATCAGCAGCGCGATGAACATTTATGCCAATATTGGTTATTTGACCAAGCCGCCTTATTATGAAACTGTGTTCGAAAATTTTACAAACCAGATCAATAAGCATGCGGTTGACGAAAAATTATTCAGCTACGAACTTGGCTACGGTTATAAAACATCGGGTTTTGGCGCAAAAATCGACCTTTACAGGACTTCGTATAAAGACAGGACCGACCAAAGCTCTGTTTATGATAATGTAACCCAACAATTGTACAGCGCAAACGTTACCGGTGTTGACGAATTACACCAGGGTATCGAGGTTGTATTGCAGTGGAGGCCAGTTAAAGAAATTTCAATCCGCGGCATGCTTTCGGTGGGTGATTATCATTATACTAATAATCCGGGCCCGACAACAGTTTATAACAGCCAGAATCAACCAATTCCTGGTTCAACGATACCTGTCGTGTACCTTAATAACGAAAAAATTGGCGATGTGCCCCAAACAACGGGCAGTATAAACATGGACCTGGAGGTATTGCCCCAGTTAAAATTTGGCGTGATCTGGAATTATTTTACCAACTATACTTCAGATCTTTCATTTCAGAATTATGCCTATGCAAACATTCATCCCTATATGGTCCCCAGCTACTCGCTTTTTGCTTTGAACGGGGTATTGAAATTTAAACTCGCAGGTTTGGATGCATCCCTTATCGGCACTGTAACTAACTTACTAAACAGCAAATACCTTTCAGACGCGACTGATAATGGTTATGGCAGTGATTCAAAGGGTAATACGCTTTATGGACAGGCCGTCGGAACAAGTGTTTATTACGGTTTAGGAAGGGTTATTACAACCGGTTTGAAAATTAAATTTTAAGAAATTAAACAAATCATTACTATGAAAAAGATATATTATCTGCTGGTCTTGCTGCCAGTAGCTTTTACCGCTTGCCAAAAGCAACCTTACGTACAGCCGAACCCGTTAACTAAAACGGCGACATTAACGTTTACGTTAACCCAGGCGGATTACCAGTTGCTGCCGAGCACTGCATACCCGTCTATGACGGATAACTTTAATTCAGCAGCAGATGCGAACACTTATATTCCGATGATCTTAACGGCCAAAGAGTCGCCATTATTAAATGATCAGTCAACTGCAACTGTCACTTACGCAATAGCTCCGCCATCTGTTAAAGTTGCCGACAGTTTATATAGCGACATTCACTACACGGTTACAAGCGCTGATTATTTTGCCGTTACAGGTAACCATTATGGTGACTTTAGCTCGTCTGATGTTCTTAACTTTTTAGCTTATAAGTACCCTGCAGCCGTAGCCAACCAGCTCGTGGTTTTAAGCTACGTGTTATACAACGGAACTGATACCAACGTGGTGAATTCGTTTCTTTACATTAATGGCGCCTGGATGCAAATTTACCAGATTTCGCCGGCGCAGTACGCGATAGTGGGCGATGGTAAATACAATAACTTCAGTTCAGCCGAAATAAGTAAGCTTCCGGGCTATTTTAATGCCTTTTTAAAGGCCGATATAACCATAATGGATACCATTAAAACTAATGATGTCGAATACGTTAGCTACCAGATATACACTGGTGCCACTTATCAAAAGGTCTTGGCGCTTACCTACGATGGCAACAACTTTGGGGTTATCTCAACACAAGGCACCGGATCGTTTCTTAAAACTAAAGGCGCCTGGGCTGCGGTGATCCCAACCCCGACGATCACGCATAAGCTAACCGCAACCGACATCCAGCTTATCGTTAACTCGACTATCGGATCATCTTCGGAACGATCTAATCTCAACCAGTACGGTGATTTTTCTAACTGGGCCGCTGCCGACCTGGATAGTGCATTTATCCTGGTACTAACTACAGATTACCCTAGTCCGCAAACCGGCACAAATTACGATGTTGTTTATTTGAACTATACTGGCGGATCGGATGTGTCAACAACCATTGTCTTTCAATGGAATGGCACAGCTTGGGCTGCGAAGTAAGTCCGAAAGTCGGAAAAGTCCGAAAGTCCGAAAGATAAAAAAGACTCGGTTCAGCAAATGAGCCGGGTCTTTTTTATAACTTATTTTTCTCCTCTGTCTTTCGGACTTTCCGGACTTTCGGACTAAAAAACATTCTTCCACATCATGCTTTCAACCGGGCGGGTTGAAGGGACATTGTATTTGGCGTTGTCTTTAGTATTGTAAAACGTTTCAATCTCTCCCTCCACCACAAAATAGATGAGCTGGCCTATCGGCATGCCCGCATACACTCTTACAGGCTGGGTGCACGACATCTCCAGCGTCCAGGTATTGCAAAAACCTACGTCGCCTTTGCCGGCTGCCCCGTGGATATTAATACCCAGGCGGCTGGTACTTGATTTGCCTTCCAGGAAGGGCACGTGCAGGTGTGTTTCGGTATATTCCAGCGTTACGCCAAGGTATAGTGTATTCGGTTGAAGTACAAAGCCCTCTTTTGGTATCTCAAATGCAACAACTTCATTGTGGATTTTAGCGTCGAGCACCCGATCGCGATAGGTGGCCAGATGTTTACCGAGGTGCACATCGTAAGAGTTAGTGCCTAAACA
>DASRTD010000022.1:0-7186 GCA_035656115.1 Mucilaginibacter sp. | reverse complement strand
TTCATAATTCGTTTACGCAAGCTATTATTAAAAAAGACAGTGCAACTTTGGCATCACTTTTTGCAAATACACCAATTGCCTTTCTTTCGGTGAGGGGTGGGGAAACGGTCGCCTGGTTAAAAAGGAAAGACCCCTCAACTTCTTCTATACAAATCCGTAATTACAAAGATTTTATAGCATATGTTGGCCAGACAAAAGATCAGGTGGAAGAAAAATTTTATCATGTCAGGATCAGAACAGATGGTAGTGTTGCATCCTTGTCTTCTGATTATAGTTTCTGGCGCAACAACCAAAAGAGCAATTGGGGGCAGGAAAACTGGGAATTAATATTTAACGGGACGGACTGGAAAATTGCAGTTATTATTTGGTCAGTAAATTTAGACATCGCAGAGAAGGAACCTGTGAAAAGTTAAGTTGTGTATTATTCAACTTAAATTATGATTATTAAAGAAGGCGCTATTATATTAACAACATACGGTGACAAAAATATTATAAACAATGGTAATTCAAATTGTCGCCCATTCAACTCACCTCCAAAGGAGTCCTTCGGAGTTGGGTAAACTATACGCGCGACAATTTGAATTGCACCCGCAACTTTCATTTAACGCGTTTGTTTTTGAGTAGTCTTATAATTATAAATCTAAAGTAATAAACCTAATAAAAAAAGTTATGAAAACATTAAAATCAATGCTGGCAGGCATCGCTTTGCTTTTTATCTGTGTAGCGGCAAATGCAATTACTAAACCTACTGCAGGCAAACCAACTAAAGACGATGTTGTAAAAATATACATCGACGCCATTACCAGCGGCAATGTCAGCAATTTGAATTACGCTTTGGCCGACGATCTGCAATTTGACATCCAAAGGGGCCAAAACGTTAACACGCTGAACAGCGCGAACCAACTTGACTTTCACAGCAATTTTTGGATTAATCTTCATCATTACCTTTTTCAACAAGCTCAACCTAGCCAATTGTCAACTAATTCTCTTGATATTAACGATAGTAAAATTTGGAATGACGCAATTGAATATTATCGAAAAAACATCCTCCCCCATGATCTTTTATTTGATCACGAGATGATCACGATTGATTCCGTCCTTGCAGAAAATGAATCTTCTCCAAAATTATCAAGCAAATTAATCGATGTCAACCTGGTAAAAGTTTTAAATGATGTTGCGCCAATTTATCGCAAACAGTGGTGGAATATTCACAATAGGACTAACCGCCTATGGATATCGACAGCAGAACCACTTTTTCTTGCATTTGGGGTGCAGCTTCATGAGCAGTTAGCAGTTGCCTATGGCACACCATGGTATTCCGGTGCCATACGCGTCGATGTTTGCGTGTATGCGGGACCTAGGCTGGTAGCTTATACGAACGGTGAAGAACATGGACACGTTATAACCTCCAGCACAAATTCACGAGGTCAAGGATTGGACGTTTTAGAAATCATTTTTCATGAGGCAGCCCATACTATAGTGCATGAAGACAAAGGGCTAATAGGCCAAACTATAAAATCAGCTTCTAAAGCCCACGGCATATTAGTCCCTGACGGACTCTGGCACGCCCTTATGTTTTATACTACGGGCGAGCTTACACGACGTAATCTTGCTCAATATGGATTAACTTATATACCGTATGCAGATAAAAACGATTTGTGGAAAGGTTCCTGGAGTAACTATTACGGTGTTCTTTCGATTTTTTGGCGGCAACATCTGGATGGGAAGTTAACTATTGAAGAAGCAATCAATAAAATGATAGATGCAATTGCTGTAGATTTTTCAGGTACGGCTACAAAGTAAAAGGGGCATGTACTTAGCTTTTAAGCAACTCCCCTGTAGAGGAGTATTCCACGGTTTGGAAGCTATAATCGTAGTATGATCTGGCAGAATACAAATTTAAATTTTTGTTTAACATTCTAAATTAGAACTGTAGGAGATGAAAAGAAACGAAATGCTTATAAGGCATAAATTTATAGAAGAATTATGGAACAAAAGAAATTTTGAAGTGGCCGACGCCATTTTCGATACCAACTGTCATTCCTATCAAATACGATCAGGGTCATTAAGTGATCCTATTACTCGTGGACCAGACGATATTAAAGAGCATATCACCCAATGGCTAATAGGATTTCCAGATATAACTTTCAAAGCGGAACAGGTTGTTGCTCAATACGATAAGGTTTTTAGTTATATCACAGTTAACGGAACACATAGTGGAAAATGGATGGGGATATCACCCACAGGAAAAAGTATAAATATTAAAATGATGATTATTCACCAGATAAAAAACAAAAAAATTATAAGCGATTGGGTGATTGTTGAATCACTTGGAATATTCGAACAACTTGGGATATTACCATCAATCCAGGCAATTATTTCACGAGGAACTCAATAATAAAGCTTCGGCAACGCTTACATACGTTTCCGGAAAATGGCTGCAGGATTTTGCATACCGGATAAATATCCAATGGTGGGTATTTATTGCAGCTGGTGGGGTTTCAATATTAGTAGCACTTGTAACAGTCAGTTTGCAATCTATTAAAGCAGTCATCGCAAATCCGGTGAAAAGTTTGCGAAGTGAGTAAGTTTTCTGAATGTTTAAGGATTTATTGGCAGCGCGGTCTAATTGATCTTTTTTGATTTACGCTTGGGGTAAACTGCCAATCAGTTCGTTGCCAATTTCTATAACTGCCTTAACTAATATCTCAAAGTCCACTTTTTTACTTCTATGGTTAACATTCCCTACCCTAATACAGTATTGCCCCTTTAAAAAGGTATATGAAGGCGCCGCTATCCCTTTTTCATGAAGGGTCATAAGTATTTCTTTATTCAATATATTTAACTTCTGTTCATCTGCTTCTAAACCCCTATATCTAAAACAAACTATATTTAAAGTTACGGGGGTAGCCATTTCTAACTTGTCCTGTTGTTTAATTAATTTCTCTAAATAAAAGCAATGAGAAATATCCGTGGCAAGAATGATAAGATAGATGCTATCCGTATTGCTGAATATGCTTATAAAACCCGCGAAGAATTGCGTTTATGGACCCCTAAGCGGGAAGTAACTCTTTAAAAAAGCCGGTGTCCAAATAGTTACTGTCATTAATGAAAGGTAACTTGAGCAAATTAACCGGCGAAAAGAATTTATAAAGGGGAATTAATTTGTTATCGTTCGCAACATTATTGTCAGTTAAATATTTTAGATAGTCCCTGATATCTATGTATGTGAACGTGATCTCTTTGTCCAATTCGTGTAGGAAGGGTTTAACGATCTCGTTGTAAAAAAGATCAGTTTTTACACTAACCTTTTGACCTGCATCCCATTCTTTATAAGCTTTTTGCAAAGGTGCGTTTTGCGTAAAGACAAGTTCAAATAGAGAAGCATCAAAGACATACCACTCATAGATATTCGTAATTACCAAATGGGTCAAAGAGTTATTCTTATTGTTAAAGCGCTCCCTTAAAAAGTACAGGATCAATTCGTGCATCGCTTTTGCGTTCAAATTATCCTTGGTGATCATATCTGCCTTATTTGTAGGCTTTTTTACTTCGAATAACACACCGGCATGCGATTTGGCGTCTTTTTCCAGATGAATGACAAAATCGGTTCTTCCTTTAGTAGCGATGAGGTGTTCAGGATGGTAGTAGGTGTTTTTTAGAAAATCCATCAAATGGATTTTAACATTTTCTTCACTTTCCTTTTCGTCAATATTATCCAACAGCTTTTTAAAATTCGATTTAAAAACGTCCAAATTTTCTCTTTGAGGCTTAATTAATCGATAAGCCTTGTTAATGCTCTCTACAAGTGTGATAAAGGAAATAGTCATATTCGTCCTATCTAAGTATTAGGGAGTATAAACTTAGTAAAATGGCGGTTAATGACTAGTAAAAAGGTATTATTATTTACGATAACGCAACAGGTATAGATGGCGAATAAGAGTTATAATTTGCGAAAGTTATCATTTTTTAATACCTTTCGCAAAAAATCGCTTCTATATGAAGACTGTAAATGAAATATCAATAAGTGAATGGGTAGAAAAGCTTTTATCAAAGGGGAGAAATTCATTTAGCCTAACCGAGGTTCGCGAGTCTTTTGAAGCAGATTCTGAAGCTGCAACTAAACTAAAGTTAACAAGACTTTCCAAAAAAGGTAAAATAATTTCCATCTATAAGGGGTATTACCTTATCATTAGTGCGCAATACGCTTCCAGGGGCGTTTTGCCTCCCTCACTATTTATCGACGGATTAATGAAATACCTGGACAGGCCTTATTATGTTGGACTATTGAACGCAGCGGCATTTTATGGTGCTGCCCACCAGCAGCCACAGGAATTCTTCGTGTTTACCGAATTGCCGGCGCCTCGCCCGACAAAAAGAAAAGGTCTTAAAATTAATTATATAGGCAAAAATATTTCACAGGTATTACTGGAAAAAAGGAAGACAGAGACCGGTTATATTTCCGTTTCTTCTCCTGAATTAACTGCAGCGGACCTTGTACAATTTGAAAAAAGAATTGGCGGACTTAACAGGGCTGCAACAGTATTAAATGAGTTAGCAGAGGTAATAAAACCGGAACAACTCAATGAAACCTTTCTCAAAGAAATTCCTGTCGCGACAATCCAACGATTAGGGTTTTTACTTGATAAGCAATTAAATAAAAAATTACTGGCTGACTATTTATTTGAACAATGCAGAAAGGAAGATTTGTCATTTTTTCGTATACCACTAAGAACAGCTCATCAAACAAAAGGCTTTTCGTCCGATGACAAATGGAAAGTAATTGTGAACACCGAAATCGAAATTGACGAATGATACCACAATCCGATATAATAGAATGGAGCAACCATGTGCCGTGGCAAACTAATGAGCAAGTAGAACAGGATTTGGTCATTTGCAGGGCACTTGTAGAAATATTTAATGATGAATTTTTAGCCGGACACTTAGCATTCCGGGGTGGAACTGCCTTGCATAAGTTATACCTCCTGCCGCAACCACGATACTCTGAAGACCTTGATTTTGTCCAGATCGAGGCTGAACCTATAGGTGAAGTCCTGGATCATTTAAGGCAAGCTTTATCGTTTTTGGGAAAT
Organism: Mucilaginibacter sp.; assembly: GCA_035656115.1. Classification (GTDB taxonomy): domain Bacteria; phylum Bacteroidota; class Bacteroidia; order Sphingobacteriales; family Sphingobacteriaceae; genus Mucilaginibacter. The sequence continues at coordinate 2,093 of DASRTD010000022.1, read as the reverse complement.
GGCAAAGTTGAAGCGGGAGGTAATATGGCCACAATGAAGTTCAGGTTTGAATCTGAATTTCCTCCAGTTGTTCCATTACGATTAAAAATAGAGACAAATTGCCGAGAGCATTTTTCAGAAATGGGTTGGGAAAAAAACCGCTTTAAAGTGGAATCAAATTGGTTTACAGGGCGCTGTGACCTAACAACCTATAAACTGGAAGAACTACTTGGAACTAAAATCAGGGCCTTATATCAAAGAAAAAAAGGCAGGGATTTATATGATCTGTACCAAGCTTTAACAAAAGCGGAACTGGACAAAGATGCAGTGATCAGGTGTTATAAAAAATATATGGATTTCAGTATAGGGTCATCACCAACCCAAAAGGAGTATCTCCTGAATTTGGAAGACAAGATGAAGGATGAATATTTTACAGGGGACATTATGGGACTCATCCGGCCTGATGAAGAGTACGATCAGCTAAAAGCATTTGAATTGGTCAAAGAAGAACTCATAAGCCGGATGTGAGAATAATATATAATTTATTTGTTAAAGATTTGATTCACATAAGCCACAGGGATTATCTCCTGTTCCAGCCTCCAGTTATTTGATTTGACTTTATTATAAAGATTACTTTCATCGTCTTTTAGATTAAGTGCTACGGAAATAAACGATTCAGTTCCGGCATCCTAAGCTGCCAAAACTGTAGATAGCGCCCAGGCTTGTTCCATGAGAACGCAGAGGAAACTTATTTTTATAAAACATGAGCCTATTTTAGGATGTCATTTCCTACAGCACATAATTAATTAATGTTCTCTTTAAAAACTGGTGTTGTAACTGTTTACGTTTGTGGTTTGTCTTTATAGTAAAGAAAGTATAAAGCAATGACGCTGTGCCTATGAAAATTTTTATTGCCAATGTACCACACAAAATGGAAGAAAGCGAATTGAAGCAAACATTGACCCAATTCGGACAGGTTGCTTCGATTAAATTAGTGACCGATAAGGAAACAGGAAAAAGAACTGGATGGGGATTTATAGAGATGCCTGTGAATGACCAGGTTAAGGCGGCGATTACCGCATTGAATGGGAAAGAGGTTTATGGAAGGAAAATTGCTTTGTCTGAAGCAGTGCAGAAGGAACAAGAGAGATCAAACAATTTTCAGCGGCCGAGGCGTGAATTCCGCACTAATGACAGGCAGAATAACCAGGAAGTAGACGGGAATAAGTGGTAGTTAAATGTGAGATAGGTAATTTAGCGTTGGTTCAGGTTATAGTCCCTTTTTGCAGCTTCTTCCAGCATTAGTTTTTGTTCCTGCCGGAACCCGGCCAATTCTGTATCCTCGGCTAAATTTTCTTCCTCGTAGGCGTCGCGGTAAATGGTTTTCAATTCACCGTTATGGTATACGGCTTCGCCATAAACGCCGTTCACCATCTCGTCAAAATGGGAGATAAACTCAACCTTAAAATGGTCGGCAAACTGTATCAATAAGGGCAGGTTCGGTGTCCACCGGCTTTCGTAGGTGATCCATTGATCATCAAAAGATATGTCCAGCATATAACCCTTGTCATCTTTCACAAAATCAGGAAGGTAATATAAGTGGGTGCGCTTTTGCTCATGCTCAATATCTGCGAATACTTCCTTTATAGCATCTACTGTTTTGGGGTCGCCCAGGAACAGCACATTATTGGAGCAATAATTCGCCATAATAAAAGATAATGCAGAAAAAGTTAAAAAAACAAAGCCCCATTACACTCGCTGTTTGGGGGCTTTAACCTAAACCTTATCACAATGCAGGCAAAGAAATGCCCGCATAGAATAGACAATAATAGTAAAAAATGGTTTAATGTTATTGCGCGGTCGGATCGATCAACATTTGTCGGAAGTCCACATTTAAGGTAGCCGCCAGGTCAAATATAATGCTCACGGGGAAATCAAAGTTACCATCCTCGATGGCAGTAATAATTTCTTCGTCAACGTGTGACAAAACTGCCAACGTTTGAATGGAAAATCCCTTTGAAGTTCTTATGGTTTGAAGATTCCGACCGGACTGGCGAAGCGCGTCGATAGCTTTCATGAACGCCAATTATATTAGAAATTAATAACGTTGCTGG
>DASRTD010000021.1:0-4537 GCA_035656115.1 Mucilaginibacter sp. | reverse complement strand
GGTATTGCCTATTATTTCCTGTATTATCCGGGCTGATTTACCCATAATATCTTCCAGCAAAAAAAGTTTGTTTTTCAATTCGGCCTGGCGGAGTTGAAACAGGCGATAGGTACCTAAGGGTGAAAACTCAATTCCAATATTTCCATGAGGTGCATCAAACTCTAAATCTACTATGGCCGGAATATCCTGGACGCCGATCAAAGTAATTTGGGACTCTTTGGATAGATGAAAATAGTCTTTGTTTTTACCCGACACACCGTTGCGAAAAGGTATAGTCAGCTTGGCCATCCCGTTTGGGACAATCATTTTCATATCCTCTGCTGGCGCGCGGCAGTTGCTTTCAAAAAGCCACATTTTATTGATGATGCCCTTGAGTTGGGGTATTGGCTCAATATGTTGAAGTCGCATCTGCATTCCTGGACATTTTGGCGTTGTATGTTAATAGTAAGCCTGGCTCGAATATACGTTCAATCATTTAACAAAACCCTTATAAGGCCGGTTTCGAAGCATCGCCCACGTTCTGTCGTATGAAACCAGGTAATGCAAGACAACCACGATCGCCATAATGCCGCTTAGCCCCGGTCTTCCCAGGTCGCGCAGGGCCCAAACGGCCCAGCCGAATAAAACGAGTTCGAGCAGCAGCCTTACCGGTCCCGGGGTTTCCACCGGGGCGGGTTTAGGGTCGTTTTGAATGCGGAAAACGCCCCATAAAATTGCGGCAATAACCGGGCAGCCTGCTGCGGCCGCATATCGCAACCATCCTGTGCTTAAATGCCACCCCCAGCAGCACACAATTAGCAGCATTGCAATTTCGAGTAAAAACCTGGCGGCGAGATTGACAGGATTGGTGTTCATTTGAATTTATTGGAATGAAAAATAGTGATAATTTGTTAATACAAAATTAAATATCTGCTGTGCAAACCAATAAGTATTACGGTAACTTTGCAGCCGGTGAGGCTAACGATTATTATAATGCGATTTATCCTTTTTGGTTTTTTGTTAGCGTTTTTTTGTTTTTCCAAAGCCGCCGCCCAGGGCGACTCGCTTTCGCATCAAAATAAATCCGTCCTTAATCCTGTCGACCCGAAAACCGTTAACCCTTTTCTGCCCGATTCGGTTGTAAGGGCCAACCATCAAAAGTTTTTGGCAGATTCCGCCGCCCTGAGTTATTTGATCCCTGATTCCGCGCGTATGAAAAGCGGGGGCTTAGACAGCATTTTGAAATTGACAGCAAATGCATCGTTTTTATCGCAGCAGGGACAAATAAAGATAGCCGCATCCGGCAAAACCGGCAGGCTGCGCCTTCAGCGCGAGAGATGGGTTATCATCCTGGTTATCGGCCTTTTTTTTTACGCGGGGCTGCTCAATCTTTTTTTCAGCGGCGACCTGAAAAATGTTGTCCAATCCTTTTATAATAAACGCTCGCTTTCACAGACCGATAAAGAGGCTGGCTTAATCAATTCATGGGCTTTCGCGGGCCTGCTTGTATTATTTTGCTTAGCGCTCGGGCTTATTTTATACTTGCTTACCGGATATTACAAAAAGGCTTATGTAGTGAGCGGTTTCGACCTTTTTGTCGCGTTTGCCGGCGTCATCGGGGCGTTGGTGGCCTTAAAATTTATTTTTTTAAAACTCATCGGGTTCATTTTTGATATCAGTGGCATCGTAAGCGAGTATGTAGCCGTTTTAAATTTAACATACTTTAGCCTGGCCTTTGTTTATTTGGCCGCGGCGCTGTGCTTTAGCTTGCTTGCTGATCAATTTATTCCGCAACTGCTGGCTGTTTTGGTGGGCTTAACGGCCATCGTTTTGTTATGGCAATATTTACGCAACGGGTTAAGCATCATTTCCGGCTTTAGATTTCATAAGTTTTATTTATTTATCTATCTTTGTGCCCTCGAAATTTGCCCTGTTTTAATATTGATAAAGGCACTTAATATATAAATTTAGCGGTACACGAATTGAATTTGGAAGACAGAAAGAAAAGGGTTAAGAGCATATTAGTTACATTGCCCAAACCTGAGAACGACAAAAATCCGTATGCTGAGCTTGGTAAAAAGCTGAACCTGAAGATCGACTTCAGGTCCTTTATACATGTTGAGGGTGTACCGGCCAAAGATTTCCGAAAGGAGAAGATCAACCTGGCGGATTTTAGCGCGGTGATATTTACCAGCCGCAATTCAGCCGATCATTTTTTCAGGATCTGCGACGAGATGCGTTTTGAGGTGCCGGTTGAAATGAAATATTTCTGCCTTTCGGAAACCATTGCGCTTTATCTGCAGAAATATATCCAGTACCGCAAAAGAAAAATATTTTTTGGAAAGCAAACCGCCAGCGACCTGGCCGAAGTGCTGAAAAAACACTCGGGCGAAAAGTTTCTTTACCCATGCTCTGACGTAGCCGCGGAAGAGACACAAAAGTTTTTGCTTGAGAACGGCTATAACTTTACGCCGGCCGTACTTTTCAGGACCGTTTGCAGCGATCTGTCCGACCTGGCGGAAGTTTTTTATGATGTGATCGCTTTCTTCAGCCCCTCCAGCATCCAGTCACTGTATAAAAATTTCCCCGACTTTAAGCAAAATAATACCCGAATTGCAGCTTTTGGGGCAACAACCCACAAGGCCGTGCTCGAGGCGGGCCTTATTCTTGATATTCCTGCTCCGACCCCCGTTGCGCCGTCAATGACGATGGCTATAGAGCAGTACTGCAAAATGGTGAACAAATAGATCAAATTTTAAACCGTTTTTCTCTGCCGGTCATCAATCGTTATTCCTGTAAAATGTTATTTTGTGGAAAAGTAGTGCCATGCCGGGTAGCTGCTTCGGGGTATCTTTAGCCCGGTACAGTAATTGTAAATAAACAGTGTACCAGGAGCATTCAACCCGAAAATTTTTGTTTTTAGGTGATACTTTGCGCAACTATTTTATGGAGATATCGTACAAATGGAAACAATTTATCATAATTGTAAGCGTTTTGTAACGGTGTATAAAACATTAAATTACATCGGGATGGCAGTTTTACCCGTTTAAATAACCGTAAAATCGACATTTTGAAATGTTTTTTTTATTTGATGGGCTAAAATTGATATATTCGGGGGTCACATTGTGTTATATTTATATAACTGATTTTTGATTTAAAAGATGAAGCAAATTTACTTTTTAATTGCAGGTTTGGCTTGCGGAATATTGAGCGGCTGTAGCAAAGGCGGAGACAGAGGCGAGGTTACGGGTGTACCCGAAAGGTCATTCAGGGCCGAAGTGCCATTTGGCATGGTGTATGTCCCCGGGGGGTCATTCCTGATGGGTCAAACCGACCAGGATGTTACTTTCGCCCAAATAGCACAAACCAAACAGGTGACTGTTGCGCCATTTTTTATGGACCAAACAGCGATCACCAACAGCCAGTACAAACAATTTGTCAACTGGGTGCGCGATTCGATAGCCATCACCAACTATCTGAACGACGACAAGTATTACCTGAAACCGGCTAAAGGTTCAACCGCGCCAACCAACGGTAAAAAATACATCAATTGGGCTTATGTAAAAAAATACCCGGTGATGAGCGCCCGTAAAGGTACCGGCGCGGCAGCAGCAGCCGCCAAGTTGCAGGGCATGTATTACCAGGGCGCCGATCGCCTGTTTGACCGCAACGAACTGGATGTACATTTGTTAAAATATAACTACGCCCTGTTGAGTTTGCGCGACGCCGCTAACTACCACGACGATAAAACCAAAAAACGCTCCGACTTCATTTTACGCGATACCGTGCCGGTTTACCCCGATACTTTGGTGTGGCTAAGCGATTTTTCATATGCAGCAAATGAACCGATGACCGAAAGTTATTTTTCGCACCCGGCATACCGCAGCTACCCGGTTGTAGGTGTAACCTGGCGCCAGGCACGTGCCTTTACGGTTTGGCGTACCCGTTACAACGATGCGTACAAGGAGTCAAGGCACCTGCCAACCCGTTCCCCATATAAATTGCCAACCGAAGCCCAGTTTGAATATGCTGCGCGCGGCGGCAGGATCGGTACCGATTACCCATGGGGTGGTCCTTACATAAAAAATGCCAAAGGATGTTTGCTGGCCAACTTTAAGCCCGGCCGCGGTAACTATACCGACGATGGCGGCGCTTATACCGTAAACGTAAAATCGTATTTCCCCAACGACTATGGCCTGTATAATATGGCCGGGAACGTGGCCGAGTGGACATCATCCGCTTTTGATGAATCAGCGTCATCGTTTGTCCATGACCTTGCGCCGACACTGGAGTATGAAGCAAAACCAAGCGACCCGCCAGTATTAAAGCGTAAAGTGGTGCGCGGCGGTTCATGGAAAGATGTGGGTTATTTCCTGCAAAACTCAACCAGAACATTCGAATACCAGGATACAGCAAAGTCTTATATTGGTTTCCGTTGCATAACCAATTACCTGGGCCGTGACATTAAAGATAAACGGTAAATTTTTACTGAACAGACCGAAAAACTAAAAAATACACTTTAAAACTTTACTATGGCTGAGAAAAGACAACCTTATGG
>DASRTD010000020.1:0-8386 GCA_035656115.1 Mucilaginibacter sp. | reverse complement strand
ATCGGTTCACGTGCAGGAACTGACTTTGCTGGCCAAATCGGTAAAACCATTGCCCATTGTAAAGCGCGACGAGGAAGGAAACATCCACGATGCCTTTACCGACCCTGAAATGCGGTACCGCCAGCGCTATGTGGATTTAACGGTAAACCCGGAGTTTAAGGAAATATTCATCAAGCGCTCCAAAGTGATCAGCAGCATGCGCGAATACTTTAACAGCCAGGGCTGGCTGGAAGTAGAAACGCCTATTTTGCAGCCGGTCCATGGCGGCGCAGCGGCCCGGCCATTTACTACCCATCACAATACATTGGATATGCAGCTTTTTTTGCGCATCGCCAACGAGTTGTATCTAAAGCGACTGATCGTTGCCGGTTTTGATGGGGTGTACGAATTTGGCAAAATGTTCCGCAACGAGGGCATGGACCGCACCCACAACCCGGAGTTTACCAGCCTGGAAATCTATGTAGCCTACAAGGACTACAACTGGATGATGGCGATGGTGGAAGAGTGTATAGAAACCGTTGCCCGCGCGGTACATGGTATCCCCGTGGTACAGGTAGGCGCCAATGAGATCAGTTTCGCCGGGCCTTATCAGCGCCTATCCATGTACGATTCGATATTGAAATATACCGGCATCGATGTATCACAGATGAGCGAGGACGAATTGCGGCAAACCTGTATCGACCTCGCAATTGAGGTCGAGCCCAGTATGGGAAAAGGCCGGTTGGTTGACGAGATATTCAGCGCAAAAGTTGAAGCGAATTTGATACAACCCACCTATATTACCGATTACCCGATTGAAATGACCCCGCTGGCCAAAAAGCATCGCACAACGCCAGGCCTGGTAGAGCGGTTCGAGTTGTTTGTAAACGGCAAGGAGCTGGCCAATGCGTATTCGGAATTGAACGACCCGATTGACCAGCGCGAACGCCTGGAAGAACAATTAATATTGGCCGGCCGCGGTGACGACGAAGCTATGGCCATGGACGAAGACTTTTTACGCGCGCTGGAATATGGAATGCCGCCGACCTCGGGTTTGGGCATTGGTATTGACCGGCTGGTAATGTGGCTCACTAACCAGCACACCATACAGGAAGTATTATTCTTCCCGCAAATGCGCCCGGAGAAAAAAGCGAGAGTGGCTACTGCCGATGACTTCGTTCAGATCGGCGTCCCCGCTGAATGGGTGCCGGTGCTCAATAAAATGGGCTTTAATACGGTGGAGGAATTAAAGACGGCCAATCCCAATAAAGTATTTAACGATCTGGGCGGCATGCGGAAGAAGTTAAAACTGGATATAACGATGCCCGCAAAGGACGTGGTGATGGCCTGGTTTGTATAGATTTGTTTGCAATCCCCGGGTAGTTTTTGGGACAAAAGAAATTAACATTTTTAATTAACACCGGTTTAAAACTAATAATACATTGAAAACCTGACTTTTATTAACAATTCGTTAATAAAAACATAAAATAAATAGCACTTTGGTATAATACGTGTTCGCTAATATTGTAACAGACAATTTAAATCAAAGCGATGACTAATTCCATCCTCGAAATAACAGAACACGAATACCTGATAAAACTAAACAGAAGTAATTTCAATCTTTCGTTTATCAGGAGCCTGTTGAAAATGGTTGAAGTAGCCAGCCCTTCAGAAGATGAGGGTCATTTACATGATCGGTATGCAGGCAATAACCCCATCCATTCATCGGAGCCGGACTATTATTCTTCATTAGAAGAAAAGTAGAGACGCAATACATTGCGTCTCTATCGACAATACATATCGGGAAGGAGACGCAAAATATTGCGTCTCTACACCTGTTAAAATTGGCGATATCCGCCCCTAACCACCTGTTGCTTATCCATTTGCGCCATCTGGCCTTTCATCATCTTTATCTGTTCGGTAAGCAATTTATTTTTATCATCCTTAGTAGCTTCCTGCAAGTACATCTGCGCTTCGCGTTTATTACGTTTGGCCATCGCGATGCCTGCCAGGCTCAATTTGGCCAGCGCGGTATTGTGCGACATCTTCATGCCTAATGACAGCGACTTTTTAAAATATTTTTCAGCCTTCATCGGCGCTTTGCGGGTTTCAATCAAACCGATCAGCAAGTTATAATAGCCGTGCTGAGCCTTTTTTAGTTGTTTTTCGTAGTTGGTGATCTTTAAAAGCCACAATTCGGCCTTTTCGGCTTTTTCTTTTCTTAAATACCACTGCGCCATGATCATATTTTCATTAAAGAAATAGCTCAGCAATACCAGGCCGCCTAAAAACAGCACCAATATCCCCCAGCTCCAAATACCAAACACGCACATCGCCACTGCGGCGCCCATAATTACGCAGGCAATAATTAACCTTACTATATTCGACATTGTTGTAATATTATAAATTAGCGTACAAATATCCGTTTATTTGCACGCTAAATCAAACTCTTGATAAATATTTATGGCAGTAGATTTGGCGCCCTCGTGGCTTGAAGTTTTGGGCGATGAATTCGATAAACCCTACATGATTGAACTGAAAAGGTTCTTAAAAAACGAAAAAGAAGCAGGGAATAAAATATACCCGAAAGGCGGCGATATTTTTAATGCTTTTAATACCACACCGTTTGACAACGTGAAGGTGGTCATCCTCGGCCAGGACCCCTACCACGGCGAACACCAGGCGCACGGCCTTTCATTTTCTGTTCAAAAAGGTATTACCCCGCCGCCCTCGCTAAAAAATATTTATAAAGAGCTGGTTACCGATATACCCGGTTTTAACATCCCCACTCACGGCGACCTGACCGAGTGGGCCAAGCAAGGCGTACTTTTATTGAACGCCAGCCTTACAGTACGGGCTAATACGCCAAACTCCCATCAAAAAATTGGGTGGGGAGAATTCACCGACCGCGTGATCAAAACCCTGTCCGACAAAAAAGAAGGGATTGTATTTATCCTTTGGGGCGCCTTTGCCCAGGCAAAAGCCGAGCTGATCGATCAAACCAAACATTTCATTATAAAATCGCCTCACCCATCGCCTTTCTCAGCGGACAGGGGATTTTTTGGATCGAAACCGTTTTCAAAAACGAATGAGATTTTAGTTAAAGAAGGTAAAACGCCGATTGACTGGCAAATACATTGATTTGAAAATTTGATGATTTGAAAAATTGAAAATGAAATACAGGATTAACTAATTTTCAAATCTTCAAATTGTTCAATCTTCAAATCATCCGCACATTTGCATATCTGCACATCCACTTAATACTCCAGCGGCACGATCGGCTCTTTTTTACTGGTCGACATGATCATCATCGTTTGGAAAGTTTTTACAACCGTAATGCGGCTGATCTTTTCCATAATGAGCTGCTCGTATGATTTGATGTCCCGAACGTAGACTTTTAGCAGAAAATCGCACTGGCCAGTTACGTGGTGACACTCGGTGACCTCTTTGATGTTCTTGATCTCGTCGATAAAGGTTTGAATGGTATTTTTTTGGTGAAAATCGAGCGATATCTGGATAAAGGTTTTTATACCCAAACCAAGCTTTTCTTCATCCACCAATGCGTGGTAACTTTTAATGTATTCATTGTTTTCCAGCTTGCGTACGCGCTCGAGGGTCGGCGCTGGCGAAAGGCCTATTTCATTGGAAAGCTGGAGGTTGGTTATCCTGCCGTTTTCCTGTAAAATCCTCAGGATCTGTAAATCAATTTTATCTAATTCTGCAGCCATGATAGAGGCAAATATAGGATTTTACTCAAGCAACCAAATAAAATTTCTTGAAAATCTTATTTAGCCGAAATAAATTTTTCATAATAAATTTAGACAAGCCTAAATTTATTATTAGATTTGCATAAAATGAATACATTAGCCGAAGAGAATTATTTAAAATCCATTTATCACCTGTCGTTAAATTCAACCAGCGTCAGTACTAACCAGTTGGCGGCCTTATTGAATACCAAAGCATCTTCGGTTACGGATATGCTGAAAAAGCTCTCAGAAAAAGGCCTCATCAACTATATGCCTTACCAGGGTGTTTCGCTAACTGCCGCCGGCGAGAAGATCGCGGTAATCATCATCCGCAAACACCGCCTCTGGGAATATTTCCTGGTTGAAAAGCTGGATTTCAAATGGGATGAAGTGCACGAAATGGCTGAAGAACTGGAACATATCTCCTCAAATGAGCTGATCGACCGGCTGGACAAATTTATGGGATACCCAAAATACGACCCTCACGGCGACCCCATCCCCGATTGCAACGGCTTGTTTAAAATCCATAACCTCAAAGCGGTTTCGTCAATCAGCGCAAACGAAGGCGGCGTAATATGCGGCGTGCGCGACCACTCCCCGGCCTTTTTGCAATACCTTGAAAAACAGGAATTGACCATCGGGAAAGCTATTTTGATAAAAGATATTATTGAGTTTGACCGATCCATGATATTGCTCTCTGAAGGGAAACAAATACAAATCAGCCGCGAGGTGGCCAATAACTTATTAATATCCGTATGAGTGAAACCCCAAACCACTCATTGGCCAATGTGCACAGCTCTATCAGCACTGAAAATAAGATCGGCTGGCGAAGGATACTGGCATTTATAGGTCCGGCTTATCTTGTAAGCGTTGGTTATATGGACCCGGGCAACTGGGCCACCGACATCGCCGGCGGAAGTGCATTTGGCTATCGGCTTATCTGGGTTTTATTTGTTTCAAACCTTATCGCATTGCTATTGCAATCATTAAGCGCCCGACTCGGCATCGTGCGCGGGCTCGACCTCGCCCAGGCGTCAAAAAACGCCTATCCAAAGCCGGTTAATTTTTGTTTGTACATCCTTGCACAAATAGCCATCATCGCCTGCGACCTGGCCGAAGTGATCGGCATGGCCATCGGTTTGCAGCTATTGTTTCACCTGCCGCTAATTTGGGGCGTTTCGCTCACGCTTACCGACACGGTTTTGATGCTGTTTTTAATGAACCGGGGTATGCGCAAACTGGAATTGTTTATTATGTCGATGATCCTTATCATCGGCCTGTCGTTCCTCATCGAAATGTTCATTACCGGGCCTGACCCGGCGGGCATCATGAAAGGCTTCATCCCGGACAATCTGTTTAAAGGAGATGCTGTAAGCCAAAAAATGCTGTACATCGCCATAGGCATTATCGGCGCCACGGTGATGCCCCACAATTTATACCTGCACTCATCCCTGGTGCAAACCCGGCAAATTACCCGGACACCGAAAGGTATGCGAACGGCCATAAAATTTAATTTGTTTGATACCAGCATCGCCCTTAACCTGGCCTTTGTGGTAAATGCTTCGATTTTAATATTGGCGGCAAGCGCTTTTTTTAAGAACGGTTTTTATGAAGTTGCCGAGATACAGGACGCGCACAAGCTGCTGGGGCACATTTTCGGTAAGCTGGCGCCCACCTTATTTGCCATCGCGTTGATCGCCTCGGGGCAAAGCTCAACCATAACCGGTACGCTGGCCGGCCAGATTGTAATGGAAGGGCATATCAACCTTCGCATCGAGCCCTGGCTCCGGCGCCTGCTAACCAGGCTGCTCGCAATTGTCCCAGCGGTTTTTACCATCATTTATTTTGGCAACAACGGCCTGGGCAGCCTCATCATATTAAGCCAGGTGGTATTAAGCATGCAGTTGGGCTTTGCGGTGATACCTTTGATTCATTTCACCTCAAACCGTAAGCGGATGGGAAAATTTGCGATCAGCCTGAAAGTGAAAGTAGCGGCCTGGGCAAGCGCAGTGCTTATTTTGGCTTTAAACGGGAAACTGGTGATGGACCAGGTTAGCGACTGGCTGAAACAATATCCTTCGGCTACTATCTGGATCTATGCCCTGGTTATGCCGGTTATCCTTGCAGTTGCCGGTTTGCTCATCTACGTATTTTTGAGGCCGCTGCTGTTTAAACATCGTGACATGCCGGCCCAGGTTCCGCATGGTTTGGCGGCAAACATCACCGACCTTGAACCGGTTATCTACAAAAAAATCGCCGTTACCATCGACTTTTCAAAAAACGATACTGACTGTATCCGGAATGCGATTATGCAGGGCGGCAAAGCAGCCTCGTACACGCTTATACATGTGGTTGAAACGGCCGGCGCACGGTATTATGGCACCGATATTATGGACCACGAAACGCAAAGCGACGTGGATAATTTAAATAGTTATGTGGCTACCTTAACTAACCTCGGCTATGAAGCACGGGCCAGCATAGGCTTTGGCAGCGCAGCAAGTGAGATCGCGAAAATTGTAAACCAGGAAGGGATAGATTTTATTGTAATGGGCTCACACGGCCACAAGGCGCTAAAAGACCTGATATTCGGTACAACCGTTAACTCCGTCCGGCATAAGGTGAATGTGCCTGTGCTGGTGGTAAAGCCTCAATAAAATTTTAATTTGCATATTTGCACTCCAAAATCGGGCGAGTGATGAACCAGGATGTCTACATAAAAAACAAAAAAGCGTATTTTGAATACCATATACTGGATAAATACACCGCCGGGATAAAGCTGCTGGGCACCGAGATCAAATCCATACGCCAGGGTAAAGCCAATATCAGCGACGCCTTTTGCACTTTTATTGGGGATCAGCTATATGTCCGTAATCTCCATATTTCAGAATACAGTTTCGGGTCGTTTTATAATCACGAAGCCAAACGCGACCGTGTTCTGCTGCTGCAAAAAAAGGAATTAAAAAAGCTCCGCATACGTGGCGAAGAAAAGGGCCTTACCATAGTCCCCCTTGCATTGTTCATCAGCGACCGCGGCTTTGCCAAACTGGAAATTGCGCTTGCGCAGGGTAAAAAAGCATTTGATAAGCGGGAAACGATGAAAGAGCGGGATTCAAAGATCGAGCTAAACAGGGTTTTGAAAGGATAACTCAACCGCGGCTTTCGTTATATACCTACCACGCCCTATCCCCTACCAGCGGCACAAACCTGAAGGTATCCAGTTCAATTTTCTCATAACTATCCTCACCTGTTTTTAATATCGTAACCATTTTTTGAGAATTTTGATCACCAACCGGGATTACCAGGATACCGCCAATGTTCAGCTGCTTTATCAGTTCATCGGGAACAGTTGGTGCACCGGCGGTTACAATGATTTTATCATAAGGGGCGCGCTTGGCCAGGCCTTTTGAGCCATCACCCAGGAAAAAGCGGGCCTTATAGCCCAGTTCCGGAACAAGTAGTGCTGCTTTTCGATAAAGCATTTCCAGCCGCTCAATGGTGTAAACTTTTGCGCCAAGTTCGGCTAATATGCAAGTTTGGTAACCGCTGCCGGTACCGATTTCGAGCACTTTATCATCCTTATGGATATGTAAAAGCTGTGTTTGATAAGCCACGGTAAAAGGCTGCGAGATGGTTTGCCCCCCGCCTATCTGGAAGGCGATATCCTTATAAGCCTGGTTTTGAAAAGTTTCCTCAAAAAACACGTGCCGGGGTACTTTGCCGATTGCCGCCAACACCTTTTCGTCCTCAATACCTTTTTTCTTTATTTCTTCTACCAGCATTTTGCGGGCGCCTTGCTCGCGGTAACCGTCCGGGTGTTTCGTTATCATTTCTGTCTGAACACGATTTATAAGATTTGAAAGATTAAAAAGATTTTTGGTCTGCTGGTTTAACCAGCTTCTTATTAAAAACCCGTTTAAACTGCAAACTCAAAGCTCCAAAGTTAATTAATAAACCATCCGCAATGTGATAAGCTTCCAGGTAATTTATCGCTTGTGTTTTATGGACATCTTCAATTTTTTCAAGGGCTTTCAGTTCAACCATAACCCTTTCATCAACAAAAAAATCCACACGTCTTGTTCCGATCAATTCATCATAATAAAAAATAGGCATTTCCTTTTCCCGCTCAAAATTCAGCCCGGCCAACCTGAATTCAATTGCCAATGCCCGTTGATAAATAACTTCCTGAAACCCGTTGCCCAGGTTATTATGCACCTTCATGGCGCAGCCAATTATTTTATGCGTTAAATCATTGACGTTTAAGGTTTCCATTTTAGAAATCTTAAATCTTCTTAATCTTTCAAATCCTATAAATCGTGTTCAGACATCAGTAAGGATCGACATCCGGCTGCACAATACTGCCCTTACTTAACTTAGTAGTTTGAAACTGTGTGATCACCTCCCGGATAATGGTTTTCGCTTTAACAATCGACACCGCATCCCGTTCAAACTTCAGCATAATGGATTTGATATAATAATTGCGGATGCGCGCCACCAATGGGTACTCGGGCCCGATAACCCGGTCGCCAAAGTTTTTGCGTAACTCGGTTGCAAGGTACGCCGACTGGTTATTCACTATTTCAGGGTCTTTGTGTTTAATGTCGAGGTTGATAATGCGGTAAAAAGGCGGGTATTTAAAACTCCGGCGCTCTTCCATTTCGGTG
>DASRTD010000019.1:0-3917 GCA_035656115.1 Mucilaginibacter sp. | reverse complement strand
CGAGTATATTGCCATCCCGCCAGGTATAGCTACCATCCACCTTATAAGGCGCCAAAAATGAAATATCTTCCTTTGCGCCCAGCAACAGGCTGGGGCCGGGCAAATTGGTTAGGCCGGGCAGCCACTTGCCCGAGCCAAAATCGAGCTTGTTTACCCCCGAATTAATGCCCATCAGCAACTCGCAGGTATCGTGCTTCAAGCGAATTTCAATCGACCCGATCTGAAGCGGGTTGGCCTTTAACGAAAACAACCTGCCAACAATATCGGGGCTGATCTCGGTGGTGTAGGCGGGCAGCGGCGGCAAAGCCAACGCATCCAAATCCATATCAAGCTTTGTGTCGGCCTCGCTGTTTACAGAAAGGGCTGTCGGGCGCATAGCGGGCAGCAGGTACTTCCAAACAAGGTTCAGCTCGCTTTGCATATCGGCGGTTTCGGAGGTGATTGCAATCACGGCATCCTGCTCAGGCATAACGATGATATACTGGCCGAATGCGCCATCGGCACGAAAGGCATTATGCCTGCAGCGCCAAAACTGGTAGCAATAGCCTTGCATCCAATCGCTGCTGTCCTTTTTACTTTTCGGCGCAGCGGGGGCCTGGTCTATTTTAAAGGTAGTGGCTTCGTTAACCCAAGCCAACGGCAGCAATTGCCGGCCGTTCCACATGCCTTTTTGCAGGTAAAACTGTCCCATTTTTGCAAGATCCCCTGTTTTTAAGCGCAGGCCCCAGCCGCCGGTGTTAATACCTTGCAAGTTGGCTTCCCAGTCCTCGCCATGAATGCCCAGCGGATCGAAGAGGCGCGGCTTCAGGTAGTCCATTACTTTTTCGCCCGTAACTTTCTGCACAATGGCGCTGAGTACAAATGTCGCCATCGAATTATATAAAAACACGGTACCGGGCTGGTGTTTTATGGGCGTTGCCAGGAAAGCTTTTATCCAATCTGTAGTTTTGAATGGGATAACACCCGTCGGGTCGGGCTCCATGCCTACGCTCATGGTCAGCAGGTCTTTTACAGTTAACTGCGCCAGCCAGGCCGAAACGGTATCGGGCAAACTGTTCGGGAAAAACGATATCACTTTATCGGTCACCTTCAGCCTTCCTTCGCTAACTGCAAAGCCAATGGCAGTTGAAGTGAAGCTTTTGCTGCAGCTATACAGCGTGTGCTTAAGATCGGCGCGGTAAGGGTTCCACCAGCCTTCGGCAATCACCCTGCCATGCCGCAGTATCATGATGCTATGAAACTCATTTTTACTTTGCCCGACAGCCGTTAAAAAACTATCGATCCCGACGGACGAGACGCCCTGCGCTTCGGGAGTACTGTGCGGAAACGCACTGTTTTGTGCAAAAATACCGTAATTCAGCAGGCAGGCAAATGCGGCCAGCACGAAAGATTTTGTAAACCTTGCCATAAAAAACAATTGAGTTTATAACCAAGGTGAATTTAGGAAATTTTGCGGCAAACCGGGAAAAAGTATTGCTATGTGTTTGCCGGTTTGATCAGGAAGGAAATATGGACGACTTCAGCAGGTACAGCAAAACCGGGACAGCTACCATGGCTGCCCGGAAAAAAGTCCGCCAGTTCAGGGCTACTTCAATGTCATTGAGCCTGCCGGTGCCGCTTAGTCTTCTTAAGCGCATCTGGAACCTTTTATACAATAAGAAAGAGCAACCCTCGACAAAAATGCCGGTTAACACCAGTAATAGCCCGAGGGAACTTAAATGAAAATAGTCCATGGCTAATGTTGCTTTATACGCAGCTGACCCGACATAGTTGTGGGGAGCATTTCTTCACCAGGTCATAACTGCCTGCTTTACAGTTAAAAATAAAAATATCTTCTCCCATGGCTTTCATAGCATATAACGTGCCATTGATGCCGGCATCGATTTGCTTTGCCTTAACGCTGATATGCCATTCTTTTATTAGGGAACGTTTTGAGGCACAACCATAATAAAAGAGAAGAAAGTAAACAAAGAACAAAAACCCAAACATTGATCGATTCAACAAAGTTTAAAACCGAAAACTTTGCACCGCTTCTGTCGTAAACGGGTTCATACTTCAAATAGATCACATATTGCATCAACAGAAAAACGGACACTCCGCCTGCAAAAAGGAGATAGCGATACTTTGGGTTAATCATAATCTAATAATTTATCAATTAATACTTAATTGCAGGTTATTAGTCAATAATAATGCCTGTGTCATCGTCATTTTGAGAAGTCTGTCTTCATCAGCAGTAAACCGCTCTTTTGCTGCTTCTTAAGCAACAATATGTTTCCTGACGAAAAAATATTAAAGCCAGCGTGAACAGCCTTTTCCTATTACTTTTTTTGCAATTACCGGCGGCGTCAACAAATATTGACGATGGCAGGTGGGGACAAATCATTTCGGGGAATTATTTTATAAAACGGGGAATATATTCCATAGTGTGCATCAATCCAGGGGTTTGCATTCTGAGCTGGCGGGGGCGTGAAGGATTGACTTAGATTTTTTTGGGCATTCCCGCCGCTGGTGGAAGCGGCGGTCACGCTTTAGGCTCATACGCCTGCAAAGCGTTACGCACCGGGCCGGTATCAGCGACGCCCCCTTACGCAGCGCACCGTAAAAACCTTATCTTTTTCCATAAACAACAAAAGCCCGGCGCGCCGCCAGGCATGGTTCTCTTTTCTTACATTTCGTTGTTACAGTTGCAAACTGCAAGCATAACTGTGCGAAGTCGCAGACATTCGCACAGCGTTCCGCGCAAACTACGCAAAGCGGGGGACATCTGGGCCCAACTAGTTTGATACACTACCCGTTGTTTCGCAATCTTCACCACTCAAATCGTTTAATTTTTTTGCTATTTATCATACTTATGGCCTGCAGAATAACAGTATCATAAACGAAATAGCAATCCAGTACCTTGTATTGTTTTCTATATGGTATATTTAGATAAAAAGTATTGTCGTAGGTGTTCTCCAACTCCAGTCTTACCGCTTTGCATTCAATGAAATAATACTTGTAAAGATTACTTCTATCTGTTTCACCAGATATTTCGAAAAGTGGTGGCAGCATTGCATCCTTCAAGGAGAAATTCTTTTTGAACAAATCTGTGTCATTTGCGCAAAATCGATCTATCAGTCCCTTTCTTAATTGAGATGGTAAAAACACAATATAATTGGGGTTAAAAATATTTATCGAATCAATCTCCTTGTCAAAGTCCGCTCCCATAAATGGCAAAAAAAAAGGTCGAAAAAAATAATCAATTGGATATTTGTGATTTTTTTCGTTCGACCTTTTTTCCGTCACTTCCTTTTTCTTGAGTTGTATTATCACATAGCCTCTCAATGAGACGGTATCACCGATCAGCTCGTGTTGAGCTAAACACAAATTTGTTATCATTGAAAACAAAAAAACCAGAACAAATATTTGAGATGTTTTCATAAAGTTATTGTTGTTTCGTAAATAAGCCCGGTTCAAACACGCTGCTATTAGAGTTTTCGTTCCTAGTATCTCTTTTATTAAAAATTACTTTCCCCGACTCCCCCCCATTCAGGCGCGAGTGTCGGCGGGGGCCAGGCGGGCTGCAGCACTCGTGCCCCGCTGACAGGTAATAAACTATCCCGGTCATAGCATCAAAGGGTCAACCAAAATGACGTCAATTAGCCCAGGCAGCCCGCAATAATCCCGGGCGCTGCTGTACAAATAATCTTCCGGTTTCTCAACAATTCCTGCTACTACCGGGTTAAATGAGTATAATCCAGCTTTTGATGCAATATCTTCAGGTCGTACAATTCTATCGGATGGTTATCCTGCTGCCAAAGTTGAAACGCTTTGTTCTGACTATTCCTGGTTCCGGCCCTTTTCATCATCCATAGCATCCATTCCCTGCGGCTTTCCGCAGGATGCTGTTCAATAGCCTGCCTCAACGCAACGGACGT
>DASRTD010000018.1:0-2552 GCA_035656115.1 Mucilaginibacter sp. | reverse complement strand
TGATAAATTTAATACCGATGCGAAGGATATCCGCAGGGTGACGCGCATTTTTTATGCCAGTAAGAATGTGGAGAGCCTGCATTTAAGCGCGATTGCGTCGCCGTTTGGGCCTTTGCTGCAAAGTGCATTTCCTGATATTAAAAAAATAACGCGGGTTTTGCCTATCCGCACTACAGCCTTTCGCTATAAGGACAAGCTGTTTAACGAACAGAATAGCGTCTTTGCCGATGAGAACTTCTTCGACTTTTTCACTGTACCTGTGGTTATAGGCGACCATGATAATGCGCTGAAAGAGCCATACAGCATCATGCTGAGCGAGGCCATGGCCAAAAAATATTTTGGCGATACCGACCCGATTAACAAAGGCATATTTCTGGATAACGTTTTCCTGGGTAAGATTACACATGACTTTAAAGTTACCGGTGTATTTAAAGCTTTTCCTGCTAACTCGCACATGCACCCCGACATACTGATGTCGTTCAGTACCTTAAAAGATCCGGCAATTTATGGCGCGAACAGCTTAGAGAACGATTTTGGCGATAATGCCTTTTTCACCTACGTGCTTTTCCCGAAGGACTATAATACCGACAGGATTGAAAGCCAATTGCCTGATTTCCTGGATAAATACGTTCACCTTGGCGGTACGGCCGGAAACGCTAAAACACACGATGGCACCAAACTTACGTTTGAAAAACTAGCCGACATACACCTGCACTCACATCTGGATGATGAGTTTGAAGAAAATGGCGATATCAAAAGAGTATACATATTTTCGGCGATCGCCCTGTTTATTTTGCTGATAGCCTGCATCAACTACATGAACCTATCCACCGCACGTTCGGTATTGAGGGCAAAGGAAATTGGTATCAGGAAGGTTATCGGGGCTCAGCGAAAGGAGATCATTAGCCAATTTTTAAGTGAATCGGTACTGATCACCTGGTTTGCGCTTGCACTGGCCATGGCGGCAACGGCATTACTGCTGCCAATGATAAACCATTTGGCAAACACCAATCTCGCGTTTAACAGCCTGCTGCAATGGCAAATTTTAGTACTCGTTTTGTTCCTGCCGCTTATAATAGGCCTCATCAGCGGTATTTACCCGGCCATTTTTATGTCGTCGTTTTTACCGGTGAAGGTTTTGAAAGGGGACATGACAATGTCTCGAACGAGGTCGGAGCGAGGGACGAAGCTCTGGCCGGTGTTCACAAAAACCGGCTCAGGCGGAGTGTCCTTCCGCAAGGTGCTGGTTGTTTTGCAGTTTTCTATTTCGATTATCCTGATAATAGCCACTTCCGTGGTGTACCGCCAACTGCAATACATTCAAAAAGCCGATTTAGGTTTCAATAAGGACGCCGTTTTAACAACGGGGTATGTTGGACAGCTACATCCTCAATATGATGCATTTAGATCAGATTTACTTAAAAACGCAGCGATAAAAGAGATTGGCCGCTCATCGCGTATTCCATCGGGCCGCTTGCTCGACTTCCAAGGCGGGTCGGTTTTGGTAGATGGCGTAATGAAACCCATTAAAGGCGACCTGAAATGCATCAGCACCGATTACGGCTTTATACCCACTTATGGCATGAAAATGGCCGCCGGACGCAATTTCTCGAAAGAGTTTTCAACCGACACCAATAACTATATTGTAAACGAGGCGGCGGTACGGTCGCTGGGCTGGAAAACCCCGCAAAATGCTATCGGTAAGGATATTACGTATGGAGATGTTAGCGGCAAAGTTATCGGCATCGTTAAGGATTTTCACTTCGAGTCATTGCACCAGACAATTACTCCGCTATTATTTCGATTGCCATCGAACAACGGTTATCATGTAATGTCGGTAAAGGTAAATAGTCGCAATGTCCAAACCGCAGTGAGTTCGCTGCAAGCCACCTGGCATAAATATCTGCCCGACACTCCTTTTGATTTTACCTTTCTGGATGATAAATTCCGTCAACTATACAACAGCGAACAACAGCAGGGCAACCTTTTTACTATATTCTCGTGTATCGCTATTTTTATCGCTTGTTTGGGGCTATTCGGATTGTCGGCGTTTACCATTACCCAGCGGGTTAAGGAAATTGGCGTACGAAAGGTACTGGGAGCAAGTGTGCGGCAAATTGTACTTGAATTATCAAAAGATTTCCTGCTGTTAGTTTTGATTTCAGCTGTAATAGCCATCCCGGTAGCCGGATGGTCGATGCATGAATGGCTGGCTGATTTTGCTTTCCATACCGAAATGAGCTGGTGGATATTTGCAGCAGCAGGCATTATAGCGCTGATTATAGCGTTTGTAACTATCAGTTTTCAATCCATTAAAGCAGCACTGGCTAATCCGGTGAAGAGCCTGCGAAGCGAATAATATATCGAGAGGGTTTTCTTAAAAAGTAATAAAAGGTTCCAGGATTCGAATTTTTCCCGCAAATAATTCATATCCAATACATTAACACATCTGTTTTTTTGAACTCACCGGTTAACTCACCAGTGAAATTTTACTGTGGAAAGAACTATAACAAAAATAAGAAATTATAAAATAACATTTTCTCTATTTATTT
>DASRTD010000017.1:0-2485 GCA_035656115.1 Mucilaginibacter sp. | reverse complement strand
TAGGTCTCGTTATCCTCGGTCCAGCGCTGGTCTTTAATGTTGTTGGTCATGACAGAAAAAACATAATCGCCGTGCGGCGCATTTACCAGCACCGTTTCCGATTTGGCTTCATCCAGGGCGCCCTGTTTCGACGCTGCCTGTACATAAGGCGGTATTTGCGACAGCGCCTTGTCATCCCAAAAAATGCGGATCAAAGTACGGTACATGCGCTCGCTGGCGGCCGGGCTCACCGCCTGCCCGTTGCGGATCATGGTAAACACGCGGCACATTTCATATGGTGTACTCACGCCCCATCCGTACTTTTTATGCATCTCATCCCGGCCGGTAGCATGCGAGTTATCGCGGTACACTTTAAAGCCGTTTGTAGCGAGCCAGTTGTTAATATAATCGGTACCTACCAGTTTTTGCAGCCAAAGGCTGGCGGTATTGTCGCTCATGGTAATCATCAGCATGGCCACTTTGCTTACTTCGATGGTATCACCATCTTTAAACGACCCCAAAATATCCTCGCCCTTATATAAAAGCGAATCGCGGTAAACGATTTTCTGATTATATTGAATTTCACCCTTGTCTATTTTATCCATCAAACCACACAAAATGCTCACTTTTACCATGCTGGCGGTTGGAAACAGTGTGTCGGCATTAATGGCCGCAGTTTTGCCGGTTTTTAAGTTTTGTACATAGATACCAACCTGGCCGTTAAAGCCTTTGATGACATCCTGCAGTCGGGAGGTAAGTTTGGCATCGGTTTGGGCGAAAACTGCCGGGGTAATAAATAGAAGCAGCAGGGATAGTTTTAGTTTCATAATTGTTGGGTTTGATTGGCTAATGTATAAAAATTGTCTGAACCGTTGATTAAGGTGATTGACCTGAATTGATTATCAGCGAAATCATTTAATCAGCTTCATCCGGGTTCAGACATTCAGACCCATAACCGAACATCCACTGTATCAAAAACGAACAATATTAAATAGCACATTCAATGCAAAGTATTAATAATCAGAAAAATATGTCTTTGGCATTTTCTTGGTCGATTTCAAAGGGAGGTGATTTACGAAGGTTCAAGAACTTCGTAAGTCTGCTATGGCACTAACTCAGTAATTCACTAATTCACTAATTGATCCCATGATACGCAACTACATCAAAACCGCACACCGCAGCCTTTTAAAAAACAAAGGCTTTACGCTTTTAAACGTTTTTGGGCTGTCAGTCGGCCTGGCTACCTGTTTGCTGATCGTGTTTTATGTGGTGGACGAGCTTGGCTACGACAAATACAATACCAAAGCCGACAGGATATATCGAATGACCACCGATGCAAAGCTGAACGGTAATGCGGGCGTGTACGCCACATCCGAAGTGACCTGGAAGAATATTTTGCAGACACGTTTCCCGCAAGTAGAGAAGGTCGCAAGGCTGATCGACAAAAACGGCTTGTTTCTGTCCCCCCAAAAATTCTATGTAAAAAAGAATAATGGCAATATGCTTGAAAACAAGATCGTTTTCAGCGAGTCGCCGCTGTTTGATGTTTTTACTTTGCCGATGATCTACGGCAGCCCGTCAACCGCTTTGGATGAGCCGAATAGTGCGGTGATAACCGAAAGCACCGCAAAAAAATATTTTAATAAAGTTGATGTCGTCGGCCAAACGCTGACGATAAATGACACGGTCACCTATAAAATTACCGGCGTAATTAAGGATATACCTGCACAATCGCACTTCAATTATGATTTCTTTTTGTCCTTTTCTTCCAGGCCCGAAAGCAAGGCGACAAGCTGGGGTTATGCCGGTTTGCATAACTATTTACTGCTTAAACCGGGAACTGACGTCAAGAAACTGGAAAGAGCGCTTACACAAATCGATATAAAAAGTTCTTATAATCCCTCGACCTGGACAACCGGCGACAACTATCTCCGGGTTGTTTTAACCCCGCTGGCTGACATTCATCTAAGGGACTCCGCCGCCCAGTATCCGCTTGATAAAGAAGGTAACATCCAGTATGTGTACATATTTTCCCTGGTGGCTATCTTTATTTTGCTGATTGCCTGCGTAAATTTCATGAACCTTTCCACCGCGCGGTCGTCCAACAGGGCAAAGGAAGTAGGCGTGCGCAAAGTACTCGGTTCGGCCCGTAAATATTTAGTCGCCCAGTTTTTGACCGAATCGGTTTTGGTAACTTTAACATCGGCGGTCATCGCAATTTTTTTGGCCTGGATGCTGCTGCCCCTGTTTAATCAAATGGCCGATAAGCAACTAACCATTACGCCGCATACCTTTACCTGGTTATTGCCCGCAATGCTGGTTATTGTGTTAGTGGTGGGCTTCCTGGCAGGTTCGTACCCGGCGCTTTATCTCTCCTCATTTCAACCGATAGAAGTTTTAAAAGGGAAAGTAGCCGCGGGCTTTAAAGGCGGGTTTTTAAGGAGCTTTTTGGTGGTTTTCCAATTCTCTATCTCAATTTTCCTGATTGTCGGCACCCTCGTTATCT
>DASRTD010000016.1:0-13581 GCA_035656115.1 Mucilaginibacter sp. | reverse complement strand
TTTTTTGGTCATGCCATAAACCTCGGTGATCTGGTTGCGCACTTCCTGGTCGATCAATTCGGATGTTTTTTCCGAATAAGGCTTGTTGAACTGGTATTCACCCTGGGTATCGTTAAACGAAACGTTGCCCACTTTGTCATTCATGCCGTAAATTGTAACCATGGCATAGGCCAGTTTGGTAATGCGCTCGAGGTCATTTTGGGCCCCGGTTGAGATTTTGCCAAACGTAATATCTTCAGCAACACGGCCGCCCATGGTCATGCACATACCATCGATCAATTGTTCGGTTGTGTAAAGAAACTGCTCTTTCGGTAAATATTGTGCGTAGCCCAACGCAGCCACACCGCGCGGAACAATGGAAACTTTAACCAGCGGATCGGCATGCTCCAAAAACCATCCGGCGATGGCGTGGCCGGCTTCGTGGTAAGCCACAATCCGTTTTTCTTCGGGCGATATGATCTTGTTTTTCTTTTCCAAACCACCGATCACACGGTCGATGGCATCCTGGAAATCCTGCATATCAACCGCTTCCTTGTTTTTCCTGGCAGCGATAAGCGCTGCTTCGTTACAAACGTTTGCAATTTCAGCGCCTGCAAAACCTGGGGTCTGTGCCGATAGTTTTTTTGCATCCACACCATCGGCGAGCTTAACCGGTTTCAGGTGTACCTTAAATATCTGCTCACGGCCAACCAGGTCGGGCTTATCAATCGATACCTGCCTGTCGAACCGGCCGGGACGCAATAATGCAGAATCGAGCACATCCGGGCGATTCGTGGCCGCAAGGATAATGATACCCGAATCTGTTCCGAAACCATCCATTTCAACCAGCAATTGGTTTAAGGTGTTTTCGCGTTCGTCATTACCGCCCACGATGTTGTTTTTGCCGCGGGCACGGCCAATAGCGTCAATTTCATCTATAAATATGATACAGGGGGCTTTGTCTTTAGCCTGGCGGAACAAATCGCGGACACGTGATGCGCCCACGCCCACAAACATTTCCACAAAGTCAGATCCCGAAAGCGAGAAAAAAGGCACCTGTGCCTCGCCTGCAACTGCTTTAGCCAACAGGGTTTTACCGGTACCCGGCGCCCCTATCAATAGGGCGCCCTTTGGTATTTTACCGCCAAGATTAGTATATTTCTTGGGGTTTTTGAGGAAATCAACGATCTCCATTACCTCCTGCTTAGCTTCTTCAAGGCCGGCGACATCGTTAAAAGTAACCGAAACCTGCGCCTCTTTATCAAACAAAGTGGCTTTTGACTTGCCGATATTAAATATCTGGCCACCGGGGCCTCCGCCCGCGCCTCCCGACATCCGGCGCATAATAAACAGCCACACCGCTACCAGCAATACTGCCATAATAATACACTGCACCAGCCAGTTAGAAAGCAGGCTTTCATGACCCGCTTCAATCGATGGGAAAATTTTCTCTGCATCCTTATAGCCAAAACTTGTTTCAGCATCGTTTATCTCTTTAACCAGTCCGTCATAGGTTGAAGTTTGAAAAACATATTGGGGGGTTGTGCTGTCATCGCCTGTTGCGAGCAAACTTTTATCGGCTTTTTTGGCGTCATTGTATTCGGCCTTATTTAGACTTTCTTTTTTCAAAAAAACCTCGGCAACAAGCAGGTCCCCACTTTTGTAGGTGGTAACGTGGTCAACATCGTGATTTTTCAACATTTGTTCCGAGAACCGCTGGAAAGTTATAGGGTTAGCGGACGGGCTATTTAAAAGTGTTGCAACCCCTAATAAAACCACCACGATGACAACATAAAACCACATGATATTGGGTCGCGGTGGTTTTGGCGTGATCTTTTTATTAGGTATTTTCCGTATGGGTTTTGGTTTTTCCAATTTATTATCTTTCATTTTTTACAAAAACAAACTTACTATGTTTAATTTACATTTGAATGGGTGAGACATTGACGCGCTCCGCAGCCGATTGTTACGGCTTAGGCGCTTTTATAAAGTTTAATCTCTGCATCGCCCCATAACTCTTCCATTCCATAATATTCACGTTTATCCGTTCTGAAAACGTGCACTACGACATCTATATAATCAAGCAGAATCCATTCGCCATACTGAAGCCCCTCTTTTTTCCAGGGCTCCTGCTGCGTGGCTTTAAAAATTTCTTCTTCTACGCTATTGGCTATTGCTTTTACCTGTGTGGCTGATTCGGCGTGGCACACCACAAAATAATCGGCCACTGAACTGAATATATTACGGAGGTCTAACCTGATAATATCATTTCCTTTTTTTTCCTGGATGCCTTGGATGGCGAGTTCGGAAAGATAAGCGGATTCACTTAACGCTTTGTTTTTTACCATCAAAAAGAATTAGTTTTGAACGACTTTGGTTTCTAATTTATTATACATTGCAAAATAACATAAATTCGGGTTTATTTGTTGGACAAAATTTTGTTCTTCTAAAAGAAGTAGATTCAACCAACAATTACCTCAAACAATTAGCGTCAAATTCCAAGCCATTGCCCGAAGGTACGGTCATTATGGCAGAAAATCAATACGCCGGCCGCGGTCAGCAACAAAATGGCTGGTTTACCCAGGCCGGTAAAAACTTAACCTTCAGCATCCTTTTAAAGCCAGCTTTCCTTAAAATAACCGAACAATTCGACCTGGTAAGAGCCGTTAGCCTGGGTGTTTTTGATGCTTTGGAGCCTTTGCTGGGGCCACAGCTCAAAATTAAGTGGCCCAATGATATTTATTACGGTGAAGGCAAACTGGGCGGGATGCTGATTGAAAATATGATACAAGGCGGACAAATAAAAAACGCCATTGCCGGCATCGGGCTTAACATTAACCAGGAAAAATTCCCGGATTGGGTGCCCAATCCTATATCGCTAAAGCAAATCTTACATATTGATTATGATTTGAACGCTTTATTATCCGAAATTTGCCGCCACGTGGAGGCCCGGTACCTTAATTTAAAGGCCGGAAAAATTTTTGATGTAAGGAATACCTACCTGGGGCGACTATACTGGTTAAATGAGCCGCGCACTTTTAAATCGAAGGAGGGTGCTTTTGAGGG
Source organism: Mucilaginibacter sp. (assembly GCA_035656115.1). GTDB lineage: Bacteria > Bacteroidota > Bacteroidia > Sphingobacteriales > Sphingobacteriaceae > Mucilaginibacter. The sequence continues at coordinate 10,536 of DASRTD010000016.1, read as the reverse complement.
CAGTATAGTAGACGTAGGGTTTAATGGGTTTTTGAAGGTTCGGCTGAATAACCAGGAGGAATTGGAGTTTAGCCTGAAAGAAATAGAGTTTATGAACAAATGAGGGCGCAGCCGCTGTTAAAAAATGTTAAAACCGGCTGAGGTTCAAATTTCGAACAAATTTGAGCGGTTATTTTGAAAAGTAATCAATAGCGACAATTAAATGAAAATAAAAATGAAGAAATTGATGTTTGCGGCGACGGCCCTTTTTTTGAGCCTGGGCGTAAAGGCACAGATTGAAAGCCCGGTTAAATGGTCGTATGCTGCCAAAAGGATAAGCGGTACCGAAGCTGTGGTATTTTTACGCGCAACCATACAGGATGGCTGGCATATTTATTCGCAGAACGTAAAGGACGGCGGCCCGATAAAAACATCATTTACTTTTACGCCATCCAAAGAATACAGCCTCATCGGGCAAACCATAGAACCTGCACCGCTGACCAAATATGAAAACGCGTTCAGCATGAACGTAAGTTATTTTGAAAAAACAGTGACCTTTCAACAAAAGATCAAGCTAAAATCTTCAAACGTTTCTGTTGTAAAGGGTAAACTGGAATTCATGACCTGTAACGATCACAAATGCCTTCCGCCTGACGATATTGATTTCTCAATCGACTTAGGTAAATAACCCCAGGCCAGATGAGATCAGCAAGCCCCCGCAATTATTTCAAAACAGGTAGTATCCTGTTATTCCTGGTTGCTATTTTTTTTGCAGGAACAACCCCGGTTAAAGCATTTCAAGGAAAGACAGATACGGTTTCAAGTACCGATGTGCAGTTTACGAGCATCCCCACAAAGGCTGATACCATCGCCGCTGCGAAAAAACGCCTGGATAGTATTAAAAAAGCCGATAGCCTAAAAAAAGCAGCAATGGCTGCAACCACAAAAGGCAATATCAAAGAGAAGCCTAAAACATTGTGGGAATTGTTTTTTTTCGGGCTTGGCGGCGGTTTCCTGGCTTTCCTGATGCCTTGTATATACCCGCTGCTGCCGCTTACCGTAAGCTTTTTCCTTAAACTCGGCGGTAGCCGGCTTAAAGCCATCGGCTTTTCCATATTCTACGGCCTTTCTATTATTGTTATTTTTGTTAGCCTTGGCCTGCTGATCACCATCTGGTTCGGCCCAAATGCACTTAATGCAATGGCAACCAATGGCGTATTCAATATTCTGCTGTTTCTGCTGCTGGTAGTATTTGCTATTTCCTTTTTTGGTGCATTCGAGATCGTATTGCCGAGCGCATTGGTCAACAAGATCGACGAGCAGTCCAACCGGGGTGGCTTGATCGGCATTTTCTTTATGGCGCTTACGCTTGTTGTGGTTTCGTTTTCGTGCACCGGGCTGGTGATCGGCGGCGAGCTTGCTGTTGCGGTGACCAAAGGAGAACGCCTGGGCCCCGCAATTTGCATGCTGGGTTTTTCGCTGACGCTGGCGTTGCCTTTTGTTATTTTTGCACTTTTTCCTTCGGCCATGCAAAGCCTTCCCAAATCGGGCGGCTGGCTCAACAGCATAAAGGTGGTTTTGGGTTTTGTTGAACTTGGCCTCGCACTCAAATTCCTTTCAGTTGTTGATCTGGCTTACCATTGGAATTGGTTCGACCGCGAAATATTCTTGTCATTATGGATTGCCATAGGTATTTTGCTGGGGCTTTACCTTATCGGCAAGCTCAAGTTTTCGCATGACAGCGACTTACCCTACTTATCGGTACCCAGGCTATTTATCGCAATTGTCGTTTTTGCGTTTGTGGTTTATATGATACCGGGCCTTTGGGGAGCGCCGCTCAATTCCATAAGCGGCTTTTTACCACCGCCGGCAACGCAGGATTTTGATCTGACGCGTATCACTGCCGCCGCTCCAACAGCGGCACCGGCAAATAGCGCTGTCAAAAACAAAAAATACGAAACACTTTTTCATAGAGGCCACCATGCGGGCATGAACGAGTGGTATGATTATAACCAGGCGCTGCAGGTATCAAAAGAAGAAAAAAAACCAATACTGATCGATTTTACCGGCTGGGGCTGTACCAATTGCCGCAAAATGGAAAACTCCGTATGGATAAACCCGCAGGTGCGAAGCCTGATGCAAAATGATTTTATTTTGCTGGAACTGTATGTTGACGAAAAAACGGATTTGCCACCGGGAGAAATGTATACCTCGCAGTTAACCCACCAGAAGATAACCACAATCGGCGATAAAAACAGCGATCGCGAAACCACTGATTTTGATTCGAACTCACAGCCGCTATACGTCATCATTGACAGCAGCGGCAAGGTTTTGGAACCGCCACAGGGCGCAAATTACAGCGTTGATAACTACGTAAACTTTTTGAGCAGCGGCATCGCTGCTTATAAAGCTGAGTAAAACCAGCATCGCCACAACAAATCTTCATTTATCGTTCCTGCGATAAAAAATAAATGTAAATTCGCGCAATTTTTACGGTACGCTAATTAATACCCTGTAACTTTGTAAAAAAGCCGGGGGGGACTATTTTAAACACCAATCAGCGCGCTTTTCAGGTAATGACGCAAATAAAAAATATTGGGCTTTTCACATCGGGCGGCGATGCGCCGGGCATGAATGCAGCCATCCGTGCAGTAGTACGTTCAGCCATATATTACGGGATCGGGGTAACAGGCATCCGTCGCGGTTTTGAGGGGATGATCAACGGGGACATGATCCCAATGCACATAAAATCAGTATCCAACATCATCCAGCGGGGTGGTACCATTCTAAAAACCGCCCGCAGCGAAAAGTTTAAAACCGTTGCCGGCCGGAAATCCGCCTATGAACAATTAAGGAAAAATAACATCGATGCACTGATTGCTATCGGCGGCGACGGAACCTTTCGGGGGGCTAAGGAGTTTACACAAGAGTTTGATATGCCGGTCATCGGCTTGCCTGGTACGATTGACAACGATCTTTGCGGAACGGATTTCACAATTGGGTATGATACCGCAATCAATACCGTTATTAATGCGGTCGATAAAATACGCGATACGGCCGAGTCGCACAACAGGCTTTTTATTGTAGAAGTGATGGGCCGCGATTCGGGTTTGATTGCGTTGCGCACAGGCATCGCAGCCGGGGCCGAAACGATTATGATCCCTGAAGGTAATACGGATATACAGGCCCTGTTTGACCGGTTGGAGAACGGCCGGCCGGACAAAACATCAAAAATTATTATGCTTGCTGAAAACGGCAAGGCGGGTGATGCGTTTGAGGTGGGCCGGCTTGTAAAAGAGCGCTTCCCGAACCACGATACCAGGGTGTCGATACTGGGCCACATACAGCGCGGCGGTTCGCCCACTTGCATGGACCGCGTATTGGCCAGCCGCACCGGCGTTGCCGCTGTTGAAGCGTTGTTAGCGGGCCAAAAAAACGTAATGGTGGGCCTGGTGCATAACAAGATCGCGTTTACGCCGTTTGAGCACGCCGTTAAGCATGTTACCGAGCTTGACCCTGATTTCCTGAAAATTGTGGAAATGCTTTCCATTTAAAACAATTCAGGTTCGATATAAGCGCCCTATTCATCTCTCTCCGACGCTTAGATTTCGGGGAAGATCAGTAAGGGCTGCGCGGTTTAAGTGAGGTAAAACATAATACCCGAGCGAAAAAGCTATATCGAACTCACCTTAAGAGTGTTCTAAAAGGTGCACTTTATTCGTGTAAAAACTACGTTTTGCAGTAAATTTCGTAAAAAGGATCACCCCCCTGAAGACTTCCGGATAAATATTTTTGATTTAAGAACGTGCTCTTTTTTGTAAGCGTTCGTGCCCTTTTTTTCCAATTCGTCAAAAAGCAGCGTCGCTGCTTTGCTGCCCATCTCGAACGCAGGCTGGGTGATAGTAGACAAGGCAGGACACAGCAACGGCGCGATATTAAGACTGGAAAAACTGATCACTTTCAGATCGCGCGGAATATCGATATGCAGGTCATTGCAAACATAATAGGTGGCGAAAGCCAGGCGCTCTACCGAGCTGAAAATGCCATCCGGCTTAATCTCCTGTAAGACTTTGGTGAGGATGCCATAATTTACCTTCTCGTCGTTGCTGCAATCGATAACCAGCTCGTCATTAAAAGGAATATCATGTTTTTTTAATGCATCCATATATCCCTGCATACGCACCTGGCCGATGGAGATGCTTTTATTTACCACCAGGTAGGCTATTTTTTTACAGCCCGTTTCAATCAGGTGCCCGGTAGCCTCGAAGCTGCTTTCATAGTCGTTCGTGATCACCTTTGCAGCTTCAATATCCTCATAAACTCGGTCAAAAAACACTACCGGGATGTTTTTTTGCTCCAGTTTCCGCAGGTAGTTATGGTCGTTTGCTTCGCCCGATACCGACATGATGATGCCGTCGGCCTTGCCGTTATTCAAATAGCTGACGAATGACACTTCTTTTTCGAACACATCGTCAGTGCGGTACAATAAAATGTAAAAGCCTTTTTTTCTGGCAATTTCCTCAATGCCGTTTATCGCCTGTGCAAAAAAGTCGTTGGCGATTTCTGGGACGATCACAGCCAGCGTGCGGCTTTTTTTATCGCGCAGATTACTGGCATAATGGTTAGGTAAAAAATTGTGTTCGCGCGCAAATGCTAAAATTTTTTCTTTGGTGTCCTTGTTGATGTCAGGGCTCCCGTTAAATGCCCTGGAAATGGTTGAAGTAGAGATATTTAATTCCTTAGCGAGTACTTTAATATTAATATTATCCATTTGCCGTAATCGGTTGTTTAACCAAATTTAATAAAAGTAGTATTTGAGTTTTAAATCTCCTTTATTATTGTGTAAAAATATAAGCAAAAACGCTGAATACTCAAAGGAAGCGACACTTATTTAAATAATGGTATAACGTTTGTATTATAAAAAATAGTAATGATATGAAGCGGCGATGTCAAAGAAAATATTGATTGTAGAGGATGATGCATTGATGCTGGAAGTACTGGCGTACATATTATCGAGTAACGGTTATGAGGTGCGGACCTTAGCGGGTGGAAGCGAGGTTTTTAACCAGATCAAAAATAACCGGCCCGACCTGATAATAGTCGATGCAGACCTGCCCGGGATAAACAGCCGCGACATTTGCCGGTTGATAAAACTGAACAAAACCACAAGCGATTTGCGGGTGATAATGTGCGCAAGCGATGATGATCCGATTGAATCGATATTGAACCAAAACGGATCTCCGGATGACGTTCTTGAAAAACCGTTTGATATTAAAAGCCTGATCCAAAAGGTGGAGTTCCAGTTTGCAGCTTAATCAGCTAAATTATTTGCCATACAGAACATACGCCGAAGTTCCCTTGACCGCCACGGTACCGGTAATGCCCGAGGTTAGTCCGCCCTGGTCGATGTGGTCGCCATCTGCCGCCAAAGTCCAGCTGCCGGCCGGCAAAGTAAATTGTTTTTCGCTTGCGTTTCCGTTCAGGATCACTAAAATATTTTTCCAGCTGTCACCGTTGGCGTCAGGGCCGATCTTGTAAGCGATCACTCCAGGTTCGGTTTTTAAAAAAGTAAGATTTTGGCTGATCATTTTGGCTGATGGCATATGGAAAGCCGGATGCGCCTTTCGCAAAGCGACCAGGCCTTTATAGTATTCAAAAACAGCTTTGTAGGTGGTTTTACGGCTCCAGTCGATCTGGTTTATCGAGTCAGGTTTGTTAAAGGAGTTGGCTATCCCCTGCTTGGTTCGCAGCATTTCGGCGCCTGAGTGCAGAAACGACACCCCCTGCGAAGTAAGCACTATTGCCGCAGCCAACTTGTCCATTTTTATTCGGTCAGCCTCGCTCGCACCGGGGTTTGAGATTTTCAACCTATCCCACAAGGTATTATCGTCATGGCAGGATACATAAGTGATGGTTTGATAAGGCTCCGACGCCCAGGGGACTTTTGAGTAATTTACTTTGCTATAATCAACCTGTACATTTGGAGTTGAAGCTACAATGCCAAACTTTATACTTTCGTCCATGGCCGCGTTGTCGCTTACGAAGCCCTTTTCCTTCAGGTCGCCCCAGCCGCCTTTAATGCCGTCACGGATGTCGTCGCTAAAAACGGCCGCCTGGTTTAGTTTTGAAACATTCTTCTTCACCGCCCTTAGCGTCTCCGGGAACGGAGTGTTCCCCGCTGCCCAGCCCTCGCCATAAATAAAAATGCTTGGATCGATCTTATGCAGCGTATCGCTGATCTGGTTCATCGTTTCAATATCATGCACGCCCATCAAATCAAAGCGAAAACCGTCCAGATGGTATTCCTTAGCCCAATACACCACCGATTCAATCATAAATTTGCGTGCCATCGGCATTTCCGATGCTACCTCGTTACCGCAGCCGGTAGCGTTGGAGTAAGTGCCATCGGGATTATGCCGGTAAAAATACCCCGGCGCAAACTGGGTGAAATTGGAATGGTCGATGTCGCTGGTATGGTTATACACCACGTCCAAAATAACGCGCAAGCCATTTTTGTGGAGGGCCTGTACCATTTGTTTGAACTCTTTTATCCGCACATTGCCATCGTAGGGATCGGTGGAGTAGCTGCCTTCGGGCACATTGTAATTCAGGGGGTCGTATCCCCAATTGTATTGGCCGGCCGAAGGTTTGGTTTCGTCAATCGAGTTAAAATCAAAGCTGGGCAGCAAATGTATGTGGGTAACGCCAAGTTCTTTGATATGATCAAGGCCGGTTGCTTCACCTTCCGGGCTTTTTGTGCCGGTTTCGGCCAAACCGAGGAACTTGCCTTTGTTTTTTATGCCTGAATTTGGGTCGACAGAAATATCGCGGACATGGGCCTCATAAATAATGATGTCCGTGAAGTTTTTGAGGGCCGGCTTTTTGTCGTTGTGCCAACCAATAGGGTTTGTTGAGTTAAGGTCGACAACCATCCCCCGCGCGCCGTTAACGCCGACGGCTTTGGCATAAATATCCGGTGCTTCGTGCAGCCATTTGCCGTCCTGCAATACCTGGAAAGTGTAGTACTTGTTTTTAATATCCTTGTTAACGCTCGCCGACCAGGCCCCCTTAGCGCCCTTTCTTAGGTCGATAGTATTGACGGGCCCGCCGCCTGCGCCCGCATCAAATAATCGAAGCTTTACCTGGGATGCCATTGGCGCCCAAACTTTGAAAACGGTTTTTTGAGGGGAGTACTTAACACCCAGGTCGCGGCCGTTATAAACCGGGTAGGCGGCATAAGTATTTGCGGTTTGTGCCTGGGCTGCAGCTGTCAGCATAAAAATAAATGCAGATATTAAGGATAAACGGAGGTATTTCATAAAGGGTTGCTGCAGTTCGAGCGGGAGAACAGCCAGGCGATAAATATAGGGTAAAAATAATTACATTCTTTCCCCCTTTTCGCCGACAGTGGCAGATTCGTTCGTTAAGTGGCAGACCCCATCGGGGTCAAATATTGGTAGCAAAGAGGAAAGTAATATCTTCCGTGCCGCAGGTACGAAACACCGCCTCTATCAGCGCAAATATCGCATTGTTAGTTGCGTACCTACGGCACGCTATTTCCTTTCTACCGATATTTTGCGCCTGACGGCGCAAACAGGGCTCGTCGCCATGCGGGAAGCTAACTCAGCCTGGATAGCGCCGCCTTTATTCTCGGCATCAATTCCTCAATATCCTTCAATGTACTCGCGCCAACAGAAGCCCTAAACCAGTTCATCTCTTCACCCGTGCCAAAAGCCGAAAATGGTACAAACGCCACGCCTGCTTCTTTTATAAGGTAAAAGTTCATATCGGTTGCCGTTTTAAGTACTTTGCCGTCGGGCGTGGTTTTGCCGCTGTAATCAACCTTAACTGTTAAGTAAATGGCTCCCATCGGCTCGATAGCATCTACCTTAAAGCCTTCTGCTTTCAACTGCTGGAAGCCATTGTACAGCAATGTGAGGCTTTTTTGAAGATTTTGTTTGATTTGAGCGAGGTAACTGTTAACAGCACCATCGTCTTTAAGAAAATGCGCCATAGCAACCTGTTCCGCCTTTGGCGCCCAGGCGCCCATGTGACCTACGATGGCTTTCATGTGGTTGATGACATGTGCGGGGCCAAATCCCCAGCCTACCCGCACGCCGGTTGACGCAAAGCATTTGGACGCGCCGTCGACAAAAATGGTGACATCCTTTAATTCGGGACGCAGGCTTACCGGGTTGTAGTGCTGGTGGTGACCGAAAGTAAGCTGCGAGTATATCTGGTCGTACAGAATATATAGCGGCTTTTCAGCTGCGCCGCGGGTTTTGTTCTCCTCAATTACCAGGTCGCATATTTCTTCGAGATCTTTTTTGCTGAACATCGTGCCAGTTGGGTTCAGGGGAGAACACAGCGCTAAAAGCGCCGCTCCTTTGATATGCGGGCGAATATCATCGGCTGTCGGCATAAAGTTATGTTCGGGCCCGGTGGGTATTTCTACACCATTGGCGCGGGTCAGATCGCAGTAATGGTTGTTGTTCCATGACGGCGTTGGAAACAAAACCTTATCGCCCGGATCAACAATAGCCATATAAATAGAGTAAATCAGTGGTCTGGAGCCACCGGAAATCAAAATCTGGTTGGCGGCATAATCCAAATCGAAGCGGCTTTTTAAGAATGCCGACACACTTTGGCGTAGATCGAGGATGCCATCGGCCGGGGGATAGTTGGTTTGGTGATGATCGTACGCTTCAACAATGCCCTGTTGCAACCCGGCCGGAATGGGGTAAATGTCGGAATCAAAATCACCTATGGTTAAGTTGGCTATGTTCTGGCCCTGGCGTTTCAGTTCGTTTATCTCGCCCGCAATCTTTATAATTTCAGACCCGTGCAGGTTTTGGGCCAGTATAGATACGCTCATAATTTGGTCATGCAGATTTTAAACGTGCAAATGTACTTTTTTTGAGGTTAAAGGCGAAAGGTAAAAGGCGAAAGGTTGACGGGGTCAAATCCTTTTACGCTTCGCCTCCCTGTAGCTTTTGAGGTGAAAGCTGAAAAGTAAAAAGCGATGTTTTCGAAAAGGGAAGAGAAGGAATAACGCACCACCTTTTACCTTTCGCCCTTTACCTTTCACCTCTTCTCTTGTTTCTTTCCCCATAACTCCCTAAGTTTGCGCCTCCAAATAACAATCTTTTATGGCTAAGGCATCCGATATAAAAAATGGCAATTTCCTCCGCTTCAACGGGGAGTTGGTACAGGTTGAAGAGTTTTTGCACCGCACACCAGGCAACCTGCGCGCGTTTTACCAGGCGCGCATGCGTAACGTAAAAACAGGCAAGCTGGTTGAATACCGTTTCCGTACCGATGAAGAAGTAAACATTGCGCGTGTTGAAACCAATAACTACCAATACCTTTATGACGATGGCTCGGGCCTCGTGGTGATGGATAATGACACCTACGACCAGCATAGCATCCCGAAAGAGTTGTTCGGACCACCTGTAAAATTCCTGAAAGAGGGGATGAACGTGATCGTGGCCTTTGAAAGCGGTGAGCCGATCATGGGAACAGTACCAGCCTCGGCAGAACTGGAAGTGACTTACACCGAGCCCGCCGTTAAAGGCGATACTTCAAGCGGCGCGCTGAAAAATGCAACGGTTGAAACAGGCGCGGAAATAAAGGTGCCGCTGTTTATCAATATAGGGGATAAGATCAAGGTTGATACCGCAACGGGGGCTTATGTTGAGCGTGCGAAAGGGTGATTTTTGACTCGAAACGAGATAAAAATGGTGACAAGATTTTGTCACTGACAAAATCTTGTCAGTAGTTAAATTGCTATATATCAGTACTGTAGCGCAATGTAGCGGGATGTAGCATGTGTAGCGCTACACTACAAAATGTTGCAACATATAAAACGAACAAGGAGCCTGAACAATCAAGCTCCTTGTTCGTTTATTTGGGATCGTTTGTTACCGGTCCGCGGGAGGCGCGAGGTATCGCGTCTCTACATTTTATTTTACCTGAATTTATCCTTCAACGCCGATAATTTTATTTGCAGGTCGCTTTCCGGCTCACGTTCGCGCGGTTTGGTGAAACCCTGCTTTTGCACCGGTTTCGGGTTTTGCTGCCGGGGTTGTTGTTCCTTTTGCGCCGGTCGCGGTTCATTTTCCTTCATCGAAAGCGAGATGCGCTTCCTGTCCACATCCACACCGGTTATTGTCACCTCCACTTTTTGAGCGACCTTTAAAACTTCGTTAGCATCCTTAATAAACCGGTTGGTGATCTGGCTTAAATGCACCAGCCCATCCTGGTGTACCCCAATATCCACAAAGGCGCCAAAATTGGTAATATTGGTAACAATGCCCGGCACTTTCATGCCGATCTTCAGGTCGTTAATGCTGTTTACGCCTTCTGTGAAGCTGAAGGCCTCAAACTGCTCACGGGGGTCGCGTCCGGGTTTGGCCAGTTCGGCCATGATATCGTTTAATGTAGGCAAACCAACGGTATCCGAGGTGTACTTAAGCAGCGGGATACTTTTGCGTAATTTATCATCGCCCATCAGTTCTTTTACCGAGCATTTCAGGTCTTTAGCCATTTGCTCAACAA
>DASRTD010000015.1:0-12466 GCA_035656115.1 Mucilaginibacter sp. | reverse complement strand
ATATTTGGTACTCATATTAGGCTAAATGTACACTTCTAAACGGTACAAAGCAAAAACGCGCAAGCATAATGGCTACCTGTCAGCGGGGCACGAGTGCGCACACGCGCTGGGCAAGCGCCACACACTCGCGCCTGATTCGGGTTCCGTCCAAATCTCTGATACGCGGGAAACACCAACAAGGGCGGAGCTCGACAACAGTTTCGATACACTACCCTTATTCTTTTATTATCGTCGTTTTATTGTTAATGCCATCGACAATGTTGTCACTTTTATCAACCAAGTTACTTGTAATAAAAATATGGTAGGTACCTTTAATTGAAAATGCATTTGGGATTCTGATCGTATTGTTCACTACCTTTAAATTCTTGAAAATTTGATGGTTTATGTCCACCTGAAGTTTTAGGATCAAATTAGGCGGTGTAGCGACGGTAATATACAAATCTCTAATTCCATCGAACCGATTATTGTGGTGATAAGCATAGTAATTTAGAACAATCGTAGAATCATTCTTTTCATCCAACGAGTAGATAAAAGAACTGGTGACATAGCCTTCCATTTTTACAAGTTTCCCTGTTCTGTCATAATGATGGTCATAAAAATTTCGCCCCATGATGTCAAACACAGCGTATGTATCTAATTTCCCATCCGTAAAGTATTTTAATAGATTACCATATTGTTTGCCATCTTTCCAGCATCTGCTATAATTCAATTGGCCGTTGCTATAATATTCATATTCAATGCCTTGTGCCTTATTATCCTTATAAAATATCTTGTTTTCTATTCGGCCGTTGTTATAATATTGCGTTGCCCAGCCTTCTCTTAAGCTATTCTTAAAGTTAACTTTTAGATGAACTTTTCCATCTACATATTTAATGAGGTCGCCGTCCATCTTGCCATCTTTATAACTAATCAATACTCCGCTTTTATTAAATAAAACGATATATAGTCTATGTAAATTATCATAATTATTGTATATCAAAGCTAATAAACAAATTGAAATGAAAATTGACATGCCGATTGTGCCTTTTTGCTTCATACCATTTATTTCCATTTTGAAGTTAATAAATTATTTATAACCCGGAAGCGGTTTGCCTTCATATTCACTTAAATTTGTCCAACCATTATCACCTCCTCTATAACGTGGATCGCTTTTTATCCTTTTTTGCTGTTCGTTATACGTTACAGTATCATGCCTGATTGGATCAACTTTCGTTCGCAAGTAGGCATCATCCTCTTGCTGCGCAGTAAGAACCGGTTTAGTAAACGACTCATTGTTGTCTAATCCTTTCTGAAGTATACTTTTGTTATCAGCGATAAATCCAGCAACTTTCCGCGTTTGTTGGTGTTTTTTCACCAACAAACCGAGATGCCCGTGATTTCGCTCATTTACAAAATTTGGCAAGCACGTGCTGACAAATTTCACGGACAGTGCCGACACAGGATGGCGGGTTCCGTCCAAATCTCTGATACGCGGGTCTTGTTGGTGAAAAAACACCAACAAGGGCGGAAATGGAAACCGCGACCCGCTCTACCAGCGGGGAAAGCCCATATTTTTAGCGGTAGTGGCGAAAAATGTTTTTTAGTCCATGCAGGGTCTCTCGCAGATGGTAGTTGCAGCGTCTTTCGGACTTCCGGACTAATCTCCAACCATCAGCTCTTCATCTTCTTCAGCAAACTCTCGATCACTCGTGGGAAATAGTGATGCTCCAGTTGCTGGCCTTTAAATTTAACCACTTCGAGGTTGTCGCCGGGCTCGATCTTGAAGCGGGATTGATGTATGATCTCTCCTTCGTCGTATTTGTCGCTTACAAAATGGATGGTAATGCCTGACTCATCGTCGCCGGCAGCAAGGACAGTTTTGTGCACATTGTCGCCGTACATGCCTTTACCGCCGTATTTGGGCAACAGCGCGGGGTGCAGGTTGATGATCTTGTTGGGGAACGCATGCAGTAATGATTCGGGCACCAGCCATAAAAAACCGGCCAGCACCACCAGGTCAACCTGCAGGTTTTTGAGCAGCCTGATCACGTCGTCGGTTTCATAAAACTCGTGCCGGGTAAAAATATGCGAAGGAATTTCAAAATTGTCGGCCCGTTGCAGTACGTAGGCCTGCGGATTGTTGGTTAATATAAGTACAACTTCCGCCTCGGGGTTGCGTTTGAAATGCTCCATTATTTTTTGAGCATTAGACCCGGAACCAGAAGCAAAAATCGCGATCCTTTTTTTCATTAAACTGCTATAACCTTAGTTTTAAAGTCTCCTGATAAAACAATGATGGCTTGTTTTGTTTTGCAATGACGCATATCAAATAAACAAACGGGGCCAGTTTTTTTAGTACGTTTCAAAGATAAAATTTTCGGCCAACAAAACCGGCTTTCAAATAAAAATGAAACGTTTTTTGAATTTTATTGCGAACCCGTTTTTAATCGGTCTTTGTGGCTTCTTTCTCAGTTGCCTGTTGTGGGCACTTGCCTTATAAAGCCGTATTGATAGATGACCCGCTTTTGTGTAAGGGAATAATTTGGCTGTATATCGCCGATATTCAGGACGAGCGAAAATTGCCCCAGGTTTTCAATCTGCGCATAGGCGAATGGCATCGAGCTGCCTTTTTTTGTGGTATCCTTGCATACCACATTGGCCTGCAGGTATAACTGGTTACCGGTAAGGCTCCATGATGCTGCCGGCGACGTTTGTGTTAGACAGTCGAAATTGGTATAGGTGCAGGTATTGTTGGTATAGAACGTGAATTTTTGACCGGCCTGGCAAACGGTATCCGTATTGAGGGCTGCAGTTGAATCGACCGTATTTCCGGTGTAATAGGTGGCCGTTACTGACGCCAGCTCCCAATAGCCGCCGGTAAAAAGTTGCTCAATGGCACTCTGCGACTGTTTTTTGCATGAGTTTACACTCGAGGCGATGGCAACCAGCGCTAAAAGAAATAATAAAATGCGTTTGTTCTTCATTTACGAGCGACCGGCAAAAATAAACATTCCCTCAATGATTTAACGGGCGTAATTATAACTGTTTTTAAGCGCGATTATTTTACCGGGGATGTGATATTGCCGCCAGGGGTTTTGATACCACAACCGTTGTAATTATTGTTTTTAGCAAAGTGTTGCAATCTGTTGCAGGTTTGTTTCACCGATGGCGCGTAACTAACTGATTTTCATTGGGCAGTGTTGCAGCTGTTGCAGGCGTTTCACCCGGCACGCTGTTTCCGTGCAACACCTGAGGGAGAAGATGAGGGCCAAACATCATCCAAATCTCATAAATCCGGTTGGCAGTTCCAGGTATTTGAATTTTCCCGATATATTTGTCATCACATACAAACAAACATCAAAACTTATGATACCAGTAAAAGGATATGCCGCTCCGGAGGCTAAAATTCCGCTTGAGCCTTTCAAATTCGAGCGCCGCGAGGTAGGGCCGCACGATGTGCAGATCGAAATTCAATTTTGCGGCGTTTGCCATTCGGATATTCACCAGGTCCGCGACGAATGGGGCGGTTCGATATTTCCAATGGTGCCGGGGCACGAAATTGTTGGAACGATCACAAAGATCGGCGACCATGTTAAAAAATTCAAAGTTGGCGAACTGGCCGGGGTAGGCTGCTTTGTCGACTCTTGCCGCACCTGCCCCAGCTGCCTTGCCGGCCTGGAGCAATATTGCGAAGTGGGCATGGTAGCGACCTATAATGGGCGTGATAAGCAAGGCCACCCCACCTATGGAGGCTATTCAAACCAGGTAGTGGTTGACGAAAACTATGTACTGCACGTTTCGGATAAATTGCCATTGTCGGGCGTAGCGCCCCTGTTATGCGCCGGTATTACAACCTGGTCTCCTTTGATGGAATGGAAAGTGGGTAAAGGTCATAAATTGGGCGTGGTTGGTTTAGGGGGCCTTGGCCATATGGCCGTTAAGTTGGGTGCATCCCTTGGCGCCGAAGTAACGGTATTAAGTACTTCGGCTTCCAAAAAGGCAGATGCTGAGAAATTGGGTGCACACCATTTCGTGGTAACCAGCGACCCTGAGCAGGTGAAAGCCGTAGAGGGCACGTTTGATTTTATCATCAATACCATTTCCGCCCAGCACGAGTATAATTTCTACCTGCAAATGCTGAAGCTGGATGGTACCATGATTTTGGTTGGTGTTCCGCCTGAAGCGCCGGAGGTAGCTGCCTTCCATCTCATCATGAAGCGCCGCCGTTTGGCCGGTTCGCTCATTGGCGGCATTAAGGAAACCCAGGAAATGTTGGATTATTGCGCCGCACATGGCATTACGTCGGACGTGGAGGTGATCAATATCGATTATATCAACGAAGCTTACGAGCGCATGCTAAAAGCTGATGTACGCTACCGTTTTGTGATCGATATGGCGTCTTTGTAGTCCGGGAGTCGGGAAAGTCCGAAAAGTCGGAAAGAAAAGCAATCGGTGAAATCAAAAATAATCGGTGTAATCCCCCCAATAATTTTATAGCATGCGTATACCATTTCAAAAATTACAGTTTGAATTTAAGCGTGTATTGCAGTCGCTCGATTTTACTGAAGAAAAGGCTGAATTAATAGCTACCACTTTTGCAGAAAACAGTCGCGATGGCGTTTACACACACGGGCTTAACCGGTTCCCAACTTTTGTTGACTATGTGCAGCAGAGCCTGGTTAAAAAAGATGCTGAACCGGTAAAAGAAAACGCATTTGGCGCATTGGAACAATGGGACGGCAACCTGGGGCCAGGAATTTTGAATGCACGCATTTGTATGGACCGGGCCATATCGCTTGCAAAGGAAAATGGCATAGGCTGCGTGGCCATCCGGAACACCAACCACTGGATGCGTGCCGGGGCTTACGGATGGCAGGCTGCCGAGGCCGGCATGATCGGCATTTGTTTTACCAATACCATCGCCAACCTGCCGCCCTGGGGCGGGCTCGATCCACGTTTGGGTAATAACCCGCTGGTGATAGCAGTGCCGCGTAAAGAAGGGCATGTGGTGCTGGATATGGCCATATCGCAGTATTCAGTCGGTAAACTGAATCTTTATAAAACCAACAATCAAAAATTGCCTTTGCCCGGCGGTTATGATAAAGAAGGAAACCTAAGCTTCGATGCCGCCGAAATACTGGAAAATCAAAGGCTGCTGCCGGTGGGCTTTTGGAAGGGATCGGGGTTGTCACTGGTACTGGACTTATTGGCGACAGTTTTAAGCCAGGGCAACTCGACGGCAAAGATCACGCAAAGTGAAAAGGAAAGCAGCGTTTCACAGGTGTTTATCTGTCTTAAAGCTGACCACAATGAGCACACAGCGCAATTAATTGAAGAGATCATCAGCTATGCCAAAAGTAGTCGGCCAATTGAAGAAGGCACACCGATATTTTACCCCGGCGAAAACACGCTGCTGACCAGGAAAAAAAGTATGGAAGACGGCGTTTGGGTGGATGAAAAGATTTGGGAAAAGGTCCTGGACTTATAGGGAAAATGATCTTTCGGACTTTTCTGACTTTCGGACTTTTCTGACTAACTCTCCATCATTCCTTCAAACTTCTCCCAAAAACCATCATGCGGCACCGGCGCTACAATCTTTACCGGTTCGTCTTTTATGGGGTGAATAAACTCCAGCTTGCGGGCGTGCAGGCTGATACTTCGGCGTAAACTGCCGCGCGGATAGCCATATTTATTATCACCCACAATCGGGCACCCGATTGTTGAAAGCTGCACCCTGATCTGGTGCGGCCGGCCGGTTACCGGGTCCACCTTTAGTAAATAATAGCCGTCCAATTGCGCTACCAGGCTAAAGCTCAACTCACAGCGCAATCCGCCCTTTACTTCATGGTCGTAAACCCGGCTTACATTCTTGCTGGGGTCTTTAACCAGCCAGTTGATCAGCGTTCCACCCTCGGGGTAAGGCCTGTTGCGCACCACCGCATAGTAGGTTTTGTGCATCTCGCGGTTCTTGAACAGCTTATTCAGGCGGTCGAGCGCTTTGCTGGTTTTGGCGAAAATAATAACGCCGCTAACCGGCCTGTCCAAACGGTGAACAACACCTAAAAAGGCGCCATTCGGTTTATCATATTTTTCGGCGATATATTTTTTTACTTTGTCCTCCAGCGATTCATCGCCGGTTTCATCTACCTGCACAATATCTCCCGCACGTTTATTTATTGCGATGATGTGATTATCTTCAAAAAGCACATCATCGTCAGTTACGGGCAGGTTTACGTATTTAATAATAGGGGATTTTGTCATTGCTCAACGGTTCATTCTCTTGGTCCCTGGTTAACAGCTGCATTATCGGGGCGACGTGCAGTATTATCTAGATATTAACATACATATATATCGTCCAAATTGTTTTTTATATAAAGCTTGAACGCAAATTAATATTCCTCTTTTTCATTTGGAAAGCTTTTGGCCTTTACATCGCTGATATAATTCTTGATCGCTGCGTTCATTATTCCGTTCAGGTCGGCATATTGCCTTAAAAACCGGGGTCTGAACTCTTTGTTTATGCCCAGCATGTCATGGATCACCAAAACCTGGCCATCGCAGTGCCGACCTGCGCCAATACCTATCGTAGGGATGTTCAGGCTTTCGCTTACTTCTTTTGCAAGAGCAGCCGGTATCTTTTCAAGCACAATAGCGAAACATCCCAGTTCCTGCAGCTTCAGGGCGTCTTCACGTAATTTTTGCGCTTCCGCTTCGTGCCTTGCCCGTACCGTATAGGTACCAAACTTGTAGATGGATTGCGGCGTTAAGCCAAGATGTCCCATAACCGGGATGCCGGCAGTTAAAATTCGGCTTACCGATTCGGCTATTTCCACTCCCCCTTCAATCTTAACGCTGTGAGCGCCCGCTTCTTTCATAATGCGGATCGCGGAGTTTAAAGCCTCCTTTGAATTTCCCTGGTACGATCCAAAAGGCAAGTCGACCGTCACCAAAGCCCGTTTTGCTGCGCGCACTACCGAGGATGCATGATAGATCATCTGGTCGAGTGTGATGGGCAAAGTGGTTTCGTGGCCGGCCATTACATTGGATGCCGAATCGCCTACAAGGATGATATCCGTGCCGGCTTCATCTACAATGGCGGCCATTGAATAATCATAAGCCGTAAGCATCGAGATTTTCTCGCCGCGGGACTTCATTTCCTGCAAAATGTGTGTGGTAATCCGCTTCGCTTCTTTGTGTACCGACATGATGGTAAATTATTGGACGACAAAGGTAGTATTTTTTGATTTCGGATTTCGGATGTTCGATTTCGGAATTATCTTTAGAAATATCCCTTCATCCCTTAGGCCAGACAAAAATCTGAAATCGAAATTCCGAAATCCGAAATAAAAACATATTTTTGCGCCGTGATAAAGGAAGTTTCTCACTTCAGTTCTCAGGGGCATTTTCAAGGGGTGCCAAATCCGGCAACCCGATCATCAATCCATTCATTTTTATTGTACAATGACGTATTTCACCAAATTACCTGCGGTATTATTACTTGCTGACGGTACTGTTTTTTATGGAAAAGCTGCCGGAAAAATGGGCACCACCGCTGGCGAAATCTGTTTTAACACAGGCATGACCGGCTACCAGGAAATTTTTACCGATCCCTCCTATTTTGGGCAGATCATGGTGACAACCAACGCGCATATTGGCAATTATGGTATCGCTGACGCAGAAGTGGAATCGGGGAAAATACAGATTGCCGGCTTGGTTTGTAAAAACTATAATATTTATTATACCCGCAAGCAGGCAAATGAATCGATACAGGATTATTTCCAGGAACAAAATATTGTTGGCATTTCTGATATCGACACACGCCAACTGGTGCGGCATATCCGCGATAAGGGTGCGATGAACGCCATTATTTCATCAGAAATATTGGATATTGAGGAACTAAAAAAGAAGCTGGATACCGTGCCGTCGATGGATGGCCTTGAACTGTCTTCGCAGGTGTCGACTACCGAAACTTATACATTCGGCGATGAAAATGCCACCTACCGGGTAGCCGTGCTGGACCTGGGCGTAAAGAAAAACATTTTGCGCAATTTTGATCAGCGTGACATTTATGCAAAAGTTTTCCCGGCAAAAACATCCTTTGCTGAAATGGAGAAAGATTTTGCGCCCACAGGCTACTTTATTTCCAACGGCCCCGGCGACCCGGCTGCCATGCCTTACGCGATCGACACCGTAAAAGACATATTAAAATCGGAAAAACCGATGTTCGGTATTTGCCTGGGCCACCAGTTGCTGGCATTAGCCAACGACATCCCAACCAAAAAAATGTTTAACGGCCACCGCGGCCTCAACCACCCGGTAAAAAACGTCATCATTAACCATTGCGAAGTCACCTCGCAAAATCATGGCTTTGGAGTGGTGCCCGAGGCGGTACGTGCATCTGATAAGGTAGAGGTCACCCATGTTAACCTGAATGATCATTCCATCGAAGGCATACGTGTAAAAGGCAAAAAGGCGTTTTCAGTGCAGTATCACCCTGAATCATCCCCCGGTCCGCATGATAGCCGGTACTTGTTTGATGATTTTATTGCGTTGATGAAGAATTAGCAGGCAGCTTATTTTTTCAGATAATATTCCGGAATTTTCAACGCCGGCTTTTCCACATCCCAAATAATGCTGGATACCTTCCAGCCATCTTTGGTTTTTATCAGTTGGAAACTGTTTACACCCTGCTCCTCAATCGTATCCAAACGGTTTAAATAGGTTTTATAGGTGCTGATCCGGTGTGCTACGCGCCCGAATTGTTCCGTCCGTCCGAAAAGCTCTTCCTCATAAAACAAGCTGATGTGATTGCCCTCAATGAAATGCTGATACAAGTCGACAAATTGATTGAGGTTGGTTACTTGTGCAGTATCCGTCCTGAAATTGATGAGCTGCGCCTGCGGGATAAAGTAATTTTTAATTTCGCTCACCCTTGGTTTTTCACCTTTTTTAAAGCTGATGGCAGCATAGGCATCGTGGACGGCTTTGGTGATAGCACTATCATCCGGAACAGTGTAGGAAGCAGAATTTTTTGTTGCCGTCGATGTATTGCAGGATGCAAACACAACAAGTAACGCCGGAACTGCGATAAGTAAATTCTTCATAAAATGATTTTAGTGGTAATCAAACTTACAAAATCAATAATAACTTTTGCCGCCCCGGAGTTTATTTCATCCCCACCGTTCAACATTTCACCGATAATATCCTGCCGTTTACCTAAAATCAATAGGCTAAAAACGGTTCTAAATGCAGATTTGACTTATAAATCAACATATGCAATGAAAACATTACTCGCCATTCATCTCGTTCACTTCGTATTAAAAGCTGCAGAACATTTACATACTATACTTCATTCCATCGGGCACTTGGTAAAATAAGAGGCCCTGTGACAGGGTTTTCGTTCGCCCGGGTAATGCCGGAGTCTTTTAATGAATAAATAGTGGAAATACCATTTTTGTAAACGATTTTTGCGACATGGCAAAACAACCTATTATTACTGTAAAAAACCTTGTAAAAAATTACGGCGATTTTGAAGCCGTGAAGGGTATCAGTTTTGAAGTTTATGACGGCGAGATCTTCGGCCTGCTGGGACCGAACGGCGCCGGTAAAACTACTACTCTGGAGGTAATTGAAACGCTGCGCGAGAAAACATCCGGCGAGGTAACCGTAGACGGGCTATCCATCGAGCACGATGCGGATAAGATCAAACAACGTATTGGGGTGCAGCTGCAATCGGCAGGTTACTACCCGAACCTTAACCTTTCGGAACTGATCAAGCTTTTTTGCGGCCTGTACGGGATAGACAAAACGCCCGCCGAAATGCTGGGCAAGGTTGCGCTGATGGACAAGGCGAAAAGCAAATACAAAGATCTTTCCGGCGGACAGAAACAACGTTTTTCAATCGCCACCACCCTGATCAATAATCCAAAAATAATTTTCCTGGACGAGCCCACCACCGGCCTCGACCCGCAGGCACGCCGAAACTTGTGGGATCTGATACGCGAGATACGCGACAATGGCACTACCGTGGTAATCACTACCCACTACATGGACGAGGCCGAAGAATTATGCGACCGGGTAGCTTTTATAGATGGCGGCCATATTGTTGGCATAGACACCCCAAATCACTTTATCGACCAGTTGGTTGCGTCAGGCTTCGAACGCAAAAAAGAAGTAAAACTGGCAAACTTGGAAGACGTATTTATCACCCTAACCGGCAAGGAATGGCGGGAAGGGTGAGCCAGTGGGCAGTTAGCAGTGGCAGTTTGCAGTTTACAATTAGCCAAACTCGCATGAACCAATAAACCAATGAACTAATGAACTAATGAACTAATGAACCTGTGAACTAGTGAACGACCAACAACAGATGAAAAAATATAGCAATACCCGCGCAACCATCGCCATCGCTGTAGCCAGCTTCCGCTCCATTATGCGCAGTCCATCGGCAGTAGTGTTTAGCCTGGCTTTCCCATTAATATTTATTGTTGTTTTTGCCAACATTGGAGGGGGCGCTATCAGTGTAGATGTGGGCGTTGCCAAGACTTGCGATACATCAAAGACTGACTCTTTATACCAGACTATAAAACAAATTTCAATCATACACCTGGAAAAAAATCAGTCTGCTGCTGAGATGGCCCAAAACCTTAAAAAGGGCGATCTCGATGCAATCATGGATATTCAAAGGCATTCTACTCCTCCCTATTATACTTTTGACATCAAATATACTACGGCATCCGCGCAAAAAGACGGGATATTAAGTTCATTGTTAGACGGGATGTTTTTCCGGATAAACAGTAAGGGGAACACGGTACGGCAGCCAATTGCTGAACTAAAAGAAGCGACAGTACAGGGACGTGCCTATAAATATATCGATTTCATCCTGCCTGGCATGCTCGGCTTCTCATTGCTCAGCAGCGGGGTTTTTGGTACAGCATTTGTTTTCCTGAGCTTGCGATTAACCCTGGTGATCAAACGTTTTTTCGCAACCCCGGTAAAGAGGTCCAGCATCGTCATAGGTGAAGGCCTTGCGCGTCTTGTTTTTTCGTGGATCGGGGCTTTGTTTATTATCACCGTAGGCTATTACTTTTTTGGTTTTACGCTTGTACACGGGCTTACCACGGTTGTAAATATGCTCATTCTCTCGGCTTTTGGACTCATTATTTTTATGGGATTCGGCTTTATCATTTCCGGCATTGCCAAAAACGAGAGTACTATACCGCCTTTATCCAATATCGTTACTTTGCCGCAATTTTTGCTTTCCGGAACGTTTTTTGCCACCACCGCGTTTCCGTCATGGCTGCAGGCACTCGCTGACATACTACCCCTAACCTATCTTAATCATGCCATGCGCCAGGTTGCGTTTGAAGGCGCCGGCCTGGGCGATATAACGCATGATCTGCTGATATTAGGCATTTGGTTTATCGTTATTTACGCCGTAGCAGTTAAGACATTTAAGTGGGAATAGTTTTTGGGGATTACACCGATTTTGTCTGATTTCACCGATTTTACACACCCTGAAGTCTGTGTCCTCACAGACTTTTCCCGTTCACCTGACGTCTTGTGAAGGATCGGTAGTTAGAATAGTCGGATTTCGGATGTCCGTTTTCGGATTTACACTCACCGCTTCAATCCAGTAAATCCTTGAAATCCTGCAAATCGTGTTCAGACAATTAATCCGCAAAATCAACCCGATCACATTAATTTATTGTTAACAATCGGTGAAATCAATTCAAAATCGGTGAAATCACAAAAATAATTTATCGGAAATTGTATATTTGAAAACTGTTTCAAAGCTTAGTGTATTGTTTACACCAAGTTCATTAATTTACAAATCCAATTGAAATGAGCCTGATTATTGATATCCATGCCCGCCAAATACTCGACTCGCGCGGCAATCCTACTATCGAAGTAGATGTTTTAACTGAAAATGGCGCCTTCGGCCGTGCGGCTGTTCCTTCTGGTGCATCAACCGGCGCACATGAGGCTGTTGAGCTTCGTGATAACGACAAATCTAAATACCTGGGCAAGGGCGTTTTAAAAGCCGTTGACAATGTAAATGATATTTTAGCCAAAGAACTGAATGGCATCGACGTTTTTGAACAAAATGCCATTGATATGCTGATGATCGAGCTCGACGGCTCCGAAAATAAAGGCAAGCTTGGCGCAAATGCTATTTTAGGTGTTTCGCTGGCGGTTGCCAAGGCAGCGGCGCAGGAAAGCAAGCAACCACTATACCGTTACATCGGCGGTGTTAACGCCAACACGCTGCCCATCCCTATGATGAACGTCATAAACGCTGGCTCCCACTCCGATGCGCCTATCGCCTTCCAGGAATTTATGATCATGCCGGTTGGCGCGCCGTCTTTATCGGAAGCGTTGCGATGGGGTTCTGAAGTGTTCCATACCCTGAAAAAAATTCTGCATGACCGTGGCCTTTCGACCGCTGTTGGCGACGAGGGCGGTTTTGCACCGGAGTTTGAAGGTACCG
>DASRTD010000014.1:0-20672 GCA_035656115.1 Mucilaginibacter sp. | reverse complement strand
GGCCTTTTTAATTTATCTTTTGCGTTCTTTAGCTTCCCGGTTTTGTAATCTACCACCGTTACCTGTTTTCCCACAAACTCTATTTTATCCAAATTACCTTTTACCGGTACGCCTTGCACTTCCACATTGCGGATGCTACGTTCGGTTACCGCTATTTTGTTCCATACCGGTATGTTTTGCTCGTAATAAGCCGGCAAAATCTTTTCACCGTAGTCCATCCGCAGCTTAAAGTCTTCTTTGGTAAACGAATCCCGGTTGCGGTGCATGTACCAGCGGAATTCGCGCATAAATTCGTCTGTAAGCGGGAATTCATCGCCATTTTCTTTCATTTTTCTGAAGATGCGGTTCAATGCCCAGTGCACCGCCTGTCCAAACGTAGCCGAAGGGCTTTTGCCCGAAGGCACCCTGATCAGGCACTGGAAATAAAACCGCAGCGGGCAATCCAGGTAATTGCTGAGGTGCGTTACCGAAAGCGTATAATTCTGCAGCAGCAGGTCGATATAATTTTTATCCAGCAACTCAACTTTCGGCTGCAAAGTTTCCAAATATTGCGACGCCAGGAAATCAATCATCACCTCCTCACTTACTTTCGGGTGCAGTACCTGCAGGTAAGTACCTGCAATGATCTCACTTACAAATTGGGAAGCCTCCTGCTCCTTACCATTTTTATCTTTCGCCGCGTATGAAATATGCAGGAATTGTTTCGCCCGCGTCAGCGCCACATAAAACAAGCGGCGCGATTCTTCTTTTTGCGTGGTCTCGTCATCTGAGGCCTGGGTTAGGGTATCCGGGTAGCTGAAACCGGTATTGCGGCCCTTTCCGTCCCATACCTTTTTGCTGCAGCCGATCACAAACACATGCTCAAACTCCAACCCTTTTGAGCCATGGGCCGTAAGGAAATTGATGCCATTCTCCGAAAAAATAACCTGGTTCAATTCCAGCCGGATACCGTGCTCCTGCATCAGCTTGATGATGTGCATCAGGTCGGCGATCTTAATATCTGGCTTTTTGCGGCTTTCCTCCTTAATAAAATCAAACAAACTGGTGAGAACCTGCATGTACCAGCCTTTATCGGGCCGCTGCATGATGTATTTCAGTATGCCCATTTTAGCCACTACCTGCTCAAAAAGCTGCTGCAGCGTATTGCTGGCCGAAAAGGTTAACAGGTAGTCGATGTCGCTGATCAAAAACTTCATGCCCTGGTTGGTCTGGGCGTCAAACAACCCGGGCTGGGCGGGTGTGCGCATTTGGCTGATATAACGCCGCAGGGAGGTCTTTGGCTCATTGTTATTAGCCGTAGTATAGTTTTCTTTCGCTACCGCGACAGACGCCTTAGCGATCTCGATAGGCTGAATATCAAAGAAATCATAATGCATGATCTCGAACAAAAGTTCATCCCCGCTATAAGGCGAATCCATTTCCATGGCCAGGTAACGCAAAATATTGAGGATCTTTTCGCCAAAGGGCAGGGTGAAAATATCCACCTTGCGTTTGGTATTTACGGCCACGTGCTGCGCATCAAAAAAATGGAGCAGGTCTTCCACCTGGCTATGGTTACGGTAGATCACCGCAATTTCGCCGGGTTCGGTGCCGTGCTCAAGCAGGCGTTTTATTTGTGCCGCCACGTCGGCCAGCTCCTGGTTGGGGTTTTCATACTCCTTTACCTGCGGTTCTATCATCAGTTCGCTGAAACGCGGGTGTGCCGCTTCCAGGTTTTTATCGAGCTCCAGCTGCGCGGTAAGCCGTTCGCGGTTGTTTTCGATGAGGGCTTTTGAAACATCCAGTATCAATTGGTTCGAACGGTAATTGTGTTTCAAAACGACCATCGTAAGCGCCTTTTTGTAATCAGTGAAAAAGTCCAGGATATTCTTCATATTCGCCCCCTGGAACTTAAAGATCGACTGGTCATCGTCCCCAACCACAAACACGTTGGGCGTATCCCAGTAATTTAAAATAAACTTCAGCAGCTCATTTTGCGACCCGCTGGTATCCTGGAACTCGTCCACCAAAATATATTGGTAACGCTCCTGGTAGCGCCGCAGCAGGTCTTCATTTTCCCGAAATGCCTTTAACACCCATTGGATCATGTCGTCATAATCATACCGGCTGCGGGCTTTCATTTTGGCATCGAAATTTTGGTATTCGCCAACAGCTGCCAGCAGCTTTTTCATGGAATCTTTTTGCGCGTCAATATCCTTTTGTTTCGGGTCGCCCACTTTGATGCCCTTTGCGGCATTGGCGCGTTTGTAGATATACTCATCCCGCAACGGCAGATCAGCCAAATAATCCTCAACCGCCCTTTCGATCGCTTCGGCCGTCCAGTTTTCTCTTTTCATATCCGAAAAAAGATTTTTCAGCCTCGGCGCATCATAATAAATATCGCCGGTGAAGCGCTTTAGCAAATGGTCGTTCGGAAGCTCATCCACCAACTCCCTGAAAAAAATGGCCGAATCTAAATCCGACAAAGCATCCAGTGTCAGCTTGCCAAAATATTCCAGGTTTTCCTGGATGATCTCGTTGCAAAAAGCATGGAAGGTATAAATATTAACCCGGTAAGCCTCAGGCCCAATAAACTCAAACAGACGTTTGCGCATGGCAACAGCGCCGGCATCGGTATAAGTGAGGCACAAAATCTCGGCGGCACGGGCATCGGTTTCTATTAAAATTTTACCAATGCGAGCAGCTAATATCTGTGTTTTACCTGTCCCCGGCCCTGCGATCACCAAAACTGGACCATCCATTTGGTTAACAGCGGCAAGTTGTTCCGGGTTAAGCTGGGCAAGGGCCTGGTTGAATTTTTCGTTGTATTTGGCGTGGGTGGGGTGCATATTGTAAAAGTAAATGTAGTCAAATTGGACAGACATAGTTTCGGAAATTTGTAGTCAAAGGCCCTACTTTTCTAAATTTTGTTCTATATTCATCGTTTAAAGCGTTAAACTACTCGATGGACCGTCAATTAATCATAAAAGAGTTTTATAAACAATACGGCTATTTAGTAGAATATGGATTGAAAGTCGATGGCATGGCACATTTAATTGGTGATTGTGTGGTTATTTCAGTTCAAACTCCTTTCATTTTTGATAGAACCAAACTACCAAAACAATTTATGGGATTTGATATTAGAGACGGCACCCCTAGTAACGAAATGCCAATCGAGTTTCAAATTCCAAATGATGACAATGAATATATTTGGGCATATCAAAGATTTGAAAAGTACGTCGACACACACCTTGATTTGATACGAAAGACATTAAATAATCCTTCTATGACAAGGATCCAAATGTTAGACGCCTTATGTTTTGGAAATTTTGAAGAGCATAAATCAATGTGTATACAATGGGAAAATGATGGTACAATACCTAAATGGATAAAACCAAGCACACCTGAATTATAAATACTTAGCGTATTTCTTCATCACCTCGTCATGTGGCGTCAGTTTGCCCTCAGCGGCCTGTTTTCTTCCACGCTCAATGCCTGCTTTTATGTGTTCGGGCAATTCGCGCCAAAAATCCTTATCATGGCTTTCAAAAACCTCTTTTATTTGAAGCAATACCGATTCATCCTCGGTTTCGAGCAAGCGTTTGGCAAGTTCTATTTTTTCTGTTTGTAGATTCATATTTAAATTTACTATAATTCTTTCGACTCGTCTTGGTCATCCGTAGGATGCAACCGCCTTCTTACAAGCACTGTTTTGTCCATTCGCTGACCAGGTTTTAAGAAGTGAGACCTTAACCTGGTAACTTCAGCGATACGTTCCTGCGGCGTTTTGGAAAGCCAATAAAGCATATCCTCATAACTCTCGTCAATATCTTTTAATAAAGCTTTTCTTACTACAGGAACAATTTTCATAACAGCGTCAGTCTCTTTAGTAAATATACAAAATTACCGCAAAACCCGAAGCTAAAAATAAACGCAATTCACCCCTTCACCACCGCCCGCATCCGGTAGTATTCATAATTATTGATCTGCCCGGCCGGGTCACCTGCTATCAGGGTTTTTACTTCTTCTTCATCTTCGGTCAATAAGATTCCCATTCCATAAGTTGCCGCGGGGTCCATCACGGGCCCGTAAACCAGCAGTTTCCCATCGTCTAAATACTTTTTCCAATAAGCAATATGCTGCATCATGACAGCGCGCTCGTCAGCCGTCATATCCTGTGCAAACGTAGGCCGACGAGGAACCAACTTCATAAAAAATGCTATATTCTCCATAAATTTGTTTTTGGTTAAGATAATTCTATCAACTCGTTTTGGCCAATTTTACAATGTCTTTTACTTCGATAATTTGTTTGTCGTAACCATGCAGGGTGATATTGATCATCGCCTCGCCAAGTTCGGCCAGTGTACTAACACCTCCGGGAAATAGCCGCCGCATGAGCGGGTACATCCAGCTAATGTATTTGTAGTATTTGTTGGTGTTTTTTAATCCGGGCGTAGGGTGCATATAGCCGGGCCGGAAGGCATAAACCTTTTTAAAAGGCAGTTTCATCAAATCATTCTCGGTTTTGCCTTTTACCCGTGCCCACATCGAGCGGCCTTTTTCGGTACTGTCGGTTCCGCCGCCGGATACATAACAAAAAACCATATCCGGGTTCAACTCGCTCAGTGGCTGCGCAAAATTAAGCGTGAGCGTATAAGTGAGGTTGTAATATTCGGGCTCTTTCATCCCAACCGATGACACGCCAAGGCAAAAATAACAGGCGTTATAGCCGCCGAGCTGATCCCGGATCGCGCTTACATCAAAAAAATCAGTTTGGACAATTTCTTTCAGTTTGGGATGCGTAAAGCCTGACGGCCTTCGGTTAATGATTAGCGCAGCCTCAACCTCCGGGCGTTGCAAACACTCATGCATTACGCCCTCACCTACCATGCCGGTGACGCCGGTGATTATGGCCCTGATCTTTGCCTCCATGCTTATTTCTTAAAAATAAATAGCGATGAGAACCATCCTTCCTCACCGCTATTTAAAGTAAGTCAAATTTATTTGAACAAGCAAACTTATTTGCCCAGCCAAATGCTGTAACCAATATTTATTGTCGCTGCGCCGGTATCGTTGTTTCCATCAGCGGCCACTTTTTGTATGTTAAAAAAACCATAATTGCCGCCTCCTTCGATAAACAAGTAGCTTTTTTTGAATTTGTATTCGAGTCCCAGGTTACCTTCAATACCAAAATCGGCGTTGTGCAGCTGGTTTTTTATATCCTGAGTATTGTTAAACGATTGAGCGCCGCCGGGCAAAGGCATGGTTCCCGCCGGATCAGTATAGAATTGACTTGACCCGCTGGTAACTTGTTTCCCGTACACCAGGAAGCTCACAAACGGCCCTGCATCAATAAAAAGCCTTAAAGGTGACCTTTTGAAATCCCAGCCAAACTTTGCCAGTACAGGTATCATCAGGTAATTGATTTTTGCCGTACTGTTATAATTTGCATACAAATATTGAGGCGCTTGTCCGGGCGGAAATTCCTGGGCTACCTGCGCCGGGGTTGGAAATGCCTGGAGGCCATCCTTTTTACCACCCTGCGACGAGTACTCTAATTGCGGCTGAATAGAAAAAAGCCCGGAAATCTTAAATTCTGCATCAACGCCAAAGTCAGGCCCGGAACGGGAGCTGTAACCGGTACTTAGCGGTGTCGAGCCGCTTCCGCCGGAGGTGAGGTTAGGAATGCTTATCCCTCCCTGTATGCCCAAAGCGACATTTTGCGCCCGGGCGCCAAAAAACAAAAAGCATAGAAAAAAAAGTGACGGGTAAAAGATTAGTTTCTTCATGATCTGGTAATTAAGTGGGTTAAATAAAAAACAGTTAGAAGATAATCAACGGCGGAAAACCGTGTTAAATTAATATTGGTTAACAGCAAATTTAGATTTTAATAACAAGACCTTTTATAAAAACACAAATATTACAACAAAATGAAGATGCTTTTTTAGGACGGGAGGTGTCGGAAACGAGGGACAAAACTTTGAAATGTCTGTTTAATCAGGGTAATCGCATTGTTTAAATCATCGATTCCATACAAATCAAAAAACTGCGTTACAGCGATATTTTAGCCTGTTTTATCCATAAAGGCAAGGTTTAGTGGCATGATTTTCAATGTCAATAATGGAAAAAATCAATCCCGGAATAAACCTTCGGGTTAATTTTTAATCTATAGTACATATAAAAACAAAACACGTTATGAAAAAAATTCTCTTTTTAGCGATATGCCTGCTCACACTGGCAGGCTCGGTGAGTGCGCAAGGGTATTATTACGGACCACGTCGCGTTAGGCGCCCGCCACCACGCAGCGAGTACGACGACTTTTACAAAGTCAGGGTTGGTTTAACCGGTGGTTTAAACGTTTCAAATACCATTAACGCTTATAATTCAAATTATACTACCGCCGCCATCGCCGGCTTCAACGCGGGGTTATTCCTCAATTTGCCTTTGGTTTATCCAATGTCTTTCCAACCCGAAATATTATATTCGGAAAAAGGATATGCCGAATCAACACCCGATGGTAATTTTACGCAGCATGCCAACTATGTGGATGTGCCCTTGCTGTTGAAATTTAAACTATCGCCGACCTTCAACTTTTTGATAGGTCCGCAGGTGGCTATCCCGGTTAACACTACCAACACCTACGACAACGGATTTGTCGTGACCAACGAACAATATTACAATACCTATGGCGAAAAAACGGTACTAGATGGTGTTGTAGGTGTAAGTTTCGATTTGAGCCGCGATGTTGAATTGCGTTTCAGGTACACTATCGACCTGCAACAAAACCAGCAAACCCAGCAAAGTGGGACTGGTACTCCATACAATGCTGATTACCGCAACCAGGTTTTCCAGGTGGGTTTAGGGTTCAAGTTTGAGTAAGGAGATTTGTTTAAAAACTCTAAAAGAGCCGGTATACTATTTGCGTACCGGCTCTTTTGCTTGTTGCGTACTCAGAATATTCATCTAATCGGGCAGGTGATTTTTGGGATGGCCGGCTTTATAATACAGGAAATCGCGATTGGGCTCATAGTGATTTTCGGCCGTAAATGGAGATTCAAAGCGGTCTTGTACCAAATCATCCCTCACAAAAAATGCATTACTGCCGGAAAACACGCAACCCACCAGCGAATAACCTTTTTCGCGGCCCAGTTCTTCCAGCGCATACAAGGATGCGCCAAAATAACTGGTTTTGTCCCATATCCTTTTGGAGTTGTACCTTGCGACAAAATGTGTGTCAGGCCTGAAGGTTGAATTGTATTCTACGATAACAACTCGTGGTTTATACCTGGTTATCGCCTTCCAAACGTGGTAATCATTATAATCAATATCAACCGACAACAGGTCGGGTTCAGGTGGCGAACCGGCCTCGTCAAAAAGAGACTGGATGTTTTCTGCATCAATAAAGGCCTGCTTTATCTTGAGGTGGCCGCTTTGCACCAAATCGTTAAACCGTTTTGCACACGCCTGGTAGTGTTCGGGGCTGCCCTCAATCCAAAGCCCGCTCCATCCTTTATAAAGTAAATTGGTGGTGTTGCATTCCAGGCCATTTTCAACCCCAAACTCAATAAAATATTTGTTGGTGGTGCTTATCCTGTTAAAAATCTCCCGGATGATCCCGTCCTCGCCGTTTTGCGAAAACACCTGGTATTCGTGTTTGTTCAGTCTTTTCGAATCGTCGTACTTTGGGTTGTTAAACAAATTGTCCGCCAGGAACTGGTGTACTTTCAATCCTTTATCATCGTCAATTTTTTTAACTACATCGTTTAAAATATTGCGTATCTGCGTTATTCTTTTAATAAAATTGAGGCCCATTGCGTGCTTATGCTAAAGTAAAAAACGGGGAAAAACAAATTTGTATGGATATAAACAAGCACCGGCATCGGGTATTGTGCCAAAACGTTGCGGGGCTAAATATAAATCCTTTTAGTTAAATACGCGCCGTTTACAATGATTATAACAGGATAAAAACAATTTTGCTTTTTTTTTAACCGAACAGGAGTACGGCGGCCGCGGCTTTAAGGAATTGTCCGGCCCTCCGTTTAATTTTTATAAGCCACTTGTGGTCACTTTTTTTTAGATGACGGGCTTTAAAGATCTGTTCCAAAATAACAGATTCAGCCTGTTTTTCGGGTTGCATCATCTCAGGGTCAACGATCTCGTCAATCTCTGCTACGGGAATACCGGCATAGATACTATTTGCATCGGTGGTATGCGTTGCATCCGGCCTGAAACCGATGTTTGAAATAAGATTTTCGTTTGGAATAATGGTAAGCCCTCTATTAAAAAAATTTACAAAATCCAACTGGTAACCCCAGGCATTTATCTTACCCGCCTTTACTTCTTCAAAAATTGTGCTGTACGATTGAACCACCAACGGGTCGTCGAAAATATCCCGCAGCCGGGCGGTCATTTCTTCTTTATCAAACCTGACCAGTTGTTTGTCATAATCTTTCCAAACCCTTTTCCAGCCGGCCCAGCCCCAAACATGTGTCATATTCGAGAAGTAATAAGTTCCGCTCCCCCATTTTTGGCCTTGCTGTAAATTACACCCGGTAATGTGCCTTATGCGGTCGTCGTGCCGATATTTTTCGAGCAGCGTATCACAAAACCTAAAAAAGCTATTCGCCGGCAGGCAGTCGTCCTCCAAAATAATACCTTCCACTTCATGCTCAAAAAACCAGGTTATCGCGGCAGACACGCCATCCCGGCAGCCCGCATTCTCGGCGCTGAAATTTGTTTTTAACTCGCAGTCCCAATCAACCAGGTTCACAATGTTCCTGGCATTGCTGCACAATTCAATGTCACCCGGGCAGCCCGCCCTGGGCCCGTCGGCCGCGATGTATAGCCTTTTTGGCTTTGCCTTTTTTATCTGCTCAAATACGGTTTGCGTCGTGTCCGGCCGGTTAAAAATTAAAAATAAAACCGCTGATCGGGTATAGTAAGGGGATGTATACGATCCGGGCATAGCTTAAAAGTTTGTTCTTAAGGGGCTCGTTCATTAAACCGCGCCGGCGGGCCAAAGTTTAAATAAAGAATGATAAAACAAAGTAACAAATTTAATAGCAAAGACTAGTTTAACGGACAGCCGCAAGATTTTCCCAATAAATCTCGTTAGATGCCGCTACTTGCGATGCCAGGAAATAAATCGATCATCACGATCAATCTGCATTAAAGGTTTGCATGTCTATCAGCCTGCGGTACAGGCCGTTATTGCATACAAGCTCGTGGTGGTTGCCTTGTTCGACTATTTTGCCGTTTTCAAGTACTATAATCGTATCGGCATTTTGTATGGTGCTCAGCCTGTGGGCTATAACCAACGATGTACGGTTTTTCATCAGGTTGTTCAATGCCTCCTGCACCAACTTTTCCGACTCGGTATCCAGCGCCGAAGTAGCTTCATCAAGCAGCATGATCGGCGGGTTGTTGAGCACGGCCCGGGCAATGCAAATTCGTTGCCGCTGCCCGCCCGAAAGTTTTGTGCCGCGGTCGCCGATGTTGGTTTCATAGCCTTTTTCGGTTTCCATTATAAAATTGTGTGCGTTGGCTATGCGCGCAGCGGCTTCAACGGCCTCAATTGTCGCATCCGTTTTGCCAAAGGCGATGTTGTTGAAAATGGTATCGTTAAACAAAATGGATTCCTGGTTCACGGTGCCCATTTGAGCTCGCACTGAATCTACTTTTAATTTTTGAATATTGGTTCCGTCGAATAAAATTTCGCCTTCCTGCGGTTCCATAAACCGCGGAATCAAATCCATCAGGGTTGATTTTCCGCCACCGGACGGACCGACAAGCGCAACGGTTTTACCCTTGGGTACCGTTAAATTGATATGGCTTAAAACCGGTTTATCTTTGTAGGCAAATGAGACGTCTTTGAATTCGATGCTGTTATTAAAGCCGCTGATTGCAACCGCGCCTGGCGCATCCACTATCTGCGGCTTTTCGTCAATCAACGCCAAAACCCGTTCGCCGGCGGCAATACCTGAGTGTATGCTGCTAAAAGAGTCGGAGATAGCCCTCGCCGGGCGCATCACCTGCGAAAAAATAGCTACGTAAGTGAGAAAATTTTGCGGACTCAGCGCCGATGTATCTTTTGTAAATATTAAATGGCCGCCATATAGCACGATACAGGCCACCATTGTGATGCCAAAAAACTCAGACACAGGCGAAGCTAATTGCTGGCGCCGTGCCATTGACCGGGTAATGGCCGAATATTTTCTATTTTCCTTGTCAAACCTGTTTTTTATAAACTCGGTGGCGTTAAAGGCCTTAATAATTTTTATCCCCGAAAGCGCCTCATCCAAATAACTGATCATATTACCATAGGTCTGCTGCGATGCTATGGCCTGTGACTTGAGCCGTTTTACAATTTTCGAAATTACAAATCCGGAAATTGGTATTACCAGCAATGAATAAAATGTAAGATTCGCCGAAATGGCGAATAACCAGCCCATGTAAGCCAATAACGTCAACGGCTCCTTAAAAACAACCTGTAAAGTACTGGTCACTGAGAATTGAACGACCTGAACATCGGAGGCAATTTTTGAAATGATATCTCCTTTACGCTCGTTGTTAAAAAACCCCAGGTGAAGATTCATTACATTATTGAACACAGTCCGCCTGAAATTAAGTAAAGTATGCACCCTCAAATTCTCCATTGTCCTTTGCGACAGGTAGCGAAATAAGTTAGCCAGCAAAGCAGAGGCAACTATAGTTGCGCATACAAACGCCAACGTTCCCCACCCGCCATAAGTATTCAGCATGTACTGAACGTAGTAATTGAAAGTGGCCATAATATTAAAAAAGTGCGGCCTCGGCCCCAACGGTACATGAATACTTTTACCCGAAAACAGGGTCTGAAGCAATGGCGCTAACAACGCAAGGTTCAGCGTACTGAATATTACCGAAAGTATAGTGGTGATAATATAGGGGATGGCAAACTTTTCGATGGGTTTGGCAAACGATAGCAGCCGGAAATATGTCTTCATTAAAAGAATAAAAAATAAACCTTCAAAGCTAAACTTTATTCGTCAACGCGGATGTTATATTGTGTCAATTTAATTAACGACGAAATTGAAAAAAAGGCCGTTAGCAGGCTAAGCCAATAATCCCGATATGGTTTGCCACACATTTTCCAAATCCACATTAGCGACACACGGAAAAGGTTCATTCGCGGGCGTTTGATAAATGCATTGCCAGTTACAATTAAAGCAGTCCATTTTTTCAAATAAACATATGGGTTGGTTTTGAATATGCCGTGGATACGGCGCGAAGCGGCCGAAATGCCCGCCGCCTAAAATACAAACCGACCGGACACCTACGGAAGCGGCTATGTGGATAGCGCTGGTTTCATTGCTGACGACCAGTTCGGCGTCAGCTATTTTTACTATTAATTCTGTTAACGAGGTTTTACCGATAGTATTTGTCACCCTATCGGGCGGCAGCTCTTTCATCAACAATTCACCGGTGTTTATTTCGCCAGGACCGCCCGCCAAAATAATCTGCTTAGTGGTGTTTTTGATGATCCGCCGTGAGAGTTCCAAAAACCTCGCAGGCTCCCAGCTGCGTTTGGCAATTCCGGCGCCCGGGAAAATAAGGACATAGTTCCCAGTGTTTTTGACGATTGGAAGAAACGGTTGCTTAATTGCCAATTTTTGATTTAATACCGTTTCAAAAAAAAACTTAGCCCGGTCGAACTCAAAATGGATATCATTTCCAGCCAAAAGCGGCTTTTGGTAAAATTTATCGGTCTTAGCTTTGTATCGTGGCAGTATCCCTTCCATGTCGCTTTCAAAACCAATAATATCACGCGAACCCGTTAAGGCCGCAATACCATCTCCAACTAAAGTGCGTGTGTAGGTAGGCTGCAAAACCGTAAGATAATTGCTCCTAAAAAGCCTCCACCCCAGTTTAAAAGTTTGCAGCGGCGCCATGTACAGGTCATTAAGATTTAAGAAAATAAAATTGTCAACAAATTTTTGGTCGTAGGTTAAGGCAATGTCCTCCCATAGTTTATTTCCAAGAAGATCGATGCGGAAGCCTTTAAATTTTTCCGAATTTTTTATCACCTCGATAAAATTTCGGAACAAAATATAATCACCGATGGCATCGGCTTTGATAATAAGCAATCTTTTTTGCGCGCTTCGGAAACGCGCGAGGAAACGAAATAAGTAAGGTACTTTAAGCAGTATAAAGCGGCTTAGCCTGAATAAGTTGCGGTTTCCCATCTTTTTATCCCACAATTTGGTTCACCAGCCATTCCAGGTGTTTTTGAAAACAAAAATCATAACCGCCTTCGCCGCAGGGCATCACGTTTGGTATCTGGTAAAATACTTCCAAAAGCCTTTTAACTTTTAAACCTTCCGCTAGTGAATAAGGGAACGACTGGTTGCCTATAAATAACTTACTGCCTGCGATGATCTCCGCCAACTCAAGAAAGTTGGACACTGGCCTCCATTTCAAACCCGGGATGGGTTTCTTCATTTCATTGTACTCCGATTCAACCCCCACAAATATCAATTTTTCGTAACCGGAAAGGAAGGAATAATCGATCAGCGCATTATTATATCTTGAGCTGCGCGCCAGCACAATGTAGTCTGCAAATTGCGCGTTGGGGTTTACGTTAAGCCAGGGTTCGCATAAATTTGGATTGATCCCCGATGTAAAAAAATTCCAACGGCTGATATCACCCTTATCCAGAGCAAAACCGGCCTTGCGAAACAAGGTCAGGTCGAGGTGTACTTCTTCACCTTCGTAACTTTTTACTTTATTGATGTAAGGCTGACCGGCAATGAGCGGCGAAAGGTAGTCAACCATATTTTTATTCAGCATTACCGCGCCAAGCGGGTGCTCGTAGCCATCGCCAATCGTCAAAGGTTCTCCTATTTTTAGCAGCAAGTTAACGGGCTTTGTGGTAACCTCAGAGAGTTTTTTCATTACCGGTAAGCTGTAAATAACATCGCCGGCATTACCAGTATGAAACACATTGATAGCTTCGCCGCCCGCAGCTTTTAACAAAATTTCGTCGATGGTACAATCAAGGCCGGCTGCGACAAAAGTTTGCAGCTTCGAGGTGACTTTATGATGCGAATAATTCCGTTTATAACTTTTAAACGCCTCCTTGTCGGTCATTTTAAGCCATAGTCTTTTTACCGAATTTGGGCGGAATTTATTTTGCATGCGTTTGCTATGTTTTTATAATGAGCTTTTACCCTGCCCGGCGACAATAGCCGTTTATTAAAAAAGCTTCATATTTGCCAAATATAAACTTAATGGCATTAATGTTAGCGGGAGACCAGACATTTACAGATTTGAAACAGGTACAAACCGGCAGAATATCGGTTATCATCGTTACCTATAACGCCGCGGCCACCTTACAGGTTTGTTTGGAAAGCATTTATAACCAAAGCCATAAAGACCTGGAAATTATTGTGATAGATGGCAAGAGCACCGATGGCACCGTTGAAATATTAGAGCAGAACGCCGGCAAGCTGGCATTTTGGAACAGTGAAAAAGACGAAGGGGTTTACGAGGCCATGAACAAGGGAACAAAGCATGTCACCGGCCAATGGGTATATTTCCTGGGCGCCGACGATGAACTATTGCCCGGCTTTTCGGACATAGCAAATGAGTTAATTGATCCTGACGCAATTTACTACGGTAACGTTTTTGCGGAAGGAAAAATACGCTTAGGCGAGTTAACCCGATACCAGATTGCTAAGTGTGGGCCTTACCACCAGGCGATCATTTACCCCGCAAGTGTTTTTAAAGAATATAATTATAATACGTCATACAAAATATCAGCCGACTTTGCCCTCACGCTGCAGTTGTGCGGCAACCGCGCATACCATTTTGTTTACAAAAATTACGTTTTGGCAAATTTCAATCACGAAGGCATTTCGGGAAAAAACATCGATCACAAATTTCAGCATGACAAAGCAAAGCTGGTGCTTAATAACTTCGGCCTGGTAACGTGGTTCAGGTACCTGGTTCACCGGTTTAAGCACCGGGACGATCCGCGGGCTTAACTCGCCTGCCTTAGGGCTTGAAACGGGTATATTTTTTCTTCGAAACCGAATTCCTGATCTTGTTGACCACATTGAAAATGGAGACATGGCTATCGTGTTTCTCCATCAGGTCGTTTATTTGCTGCTTGTACCGGCTGATGGTTTTCCGGTTTGTAAACAATTCCCGGTAACTTTTCCATATCCAGGTTTGCCCGATGAGCAGTTTGGGCAACAGGTCGATAAGGGTTATTTGCAGGTACCATATTGCCAGCATCAAGCCCTCAAGGTGTATGGCATGAACATAGAAGCGGTTGCGAAAATAGATGCTTTTGACCCACTTCGCCGTCTGGTAATTTTTTGTACTGGCCGAAACCTGGTGCCTGCAAACCGCATTGTGCTCGTAATAACATTTCCATCTTAAGCGCCATGCCCGGATGCTGAGCTCCATATCCTCACAATAAAACGGTGAGAATATTTCGTAAAAACCACCCATTTCCTTTAATTTCTGGGCATGGATCAGCGCATTTGCGCCCGACAGGTAAAACGTATATAAACGGTCGTTTTCGTTGTTCGAATAGTAAAAATAGTCGGTTTTCAACTTAAGGCCGTTAAATTTGGGGATTCGCGCGGCATCCTGTATGTTGTCGCCTTCCATATCGATAATGCGGCCCATTACGCCAAAAGTATCCCATCGTAAAAAGTATTTCCACTGGTTGTCGAAATACCCCGGTGTTAACTTTACGTCTGAATTTAAGAGCAATATTAATTCACAGTTGGCTGCCTCTATCCCCCGGTTACACGAATAAGAAAAGCCTTTATTTTCAGGGTTGACAATAAGTTTTACGCCAGGATAAGCAGCCCGGATATACTCAACCGAATCATCCTTTGAAGCATCATCAACAATAATGACCTCATATTCGGCGCCGGCGGCAGCCATCACCGCTAAATTATTTGGCATATATTCCTGCAACAGGTGCCTGCCGTTATAATTAGGGATGATAACCGATACGCTCTTAGCCAGTTCCACGCTACTTTTTTACAATTTTATAATTACGGTATTCGCTTACACGCCAACCGGTCAGGTCTTCAATTTTTTGCAAAAACCGCCGTCTCAGGGTCATTTTTTTGTGCAACTGCTTTAAGTCGATGTTCAGTTTCCAGTTGGTCACCGCTATTCGCTTTTGCATCACTTTGGGGTGCGTCCCTGTAAAATGGATCAGCCTGTCAGCGTTTTTATAGTCAAACTCAAACGTTTCGGGCAGGTTTTCGGCTATCCAGCTGTCGTCGTGATAAAACTTATTAAAATTTAACAGTTTGCTTTTTAACCCGGCAGGCGGTTTTACCCAGCCATAATGATAAATATAAGCGTCGATCAATTTAACCTTGATTTTTCGGCCATCTAACCGGAATCCCTGGGCATCGCGGTACGAGTGGATGGCTTTATCATTTCTCAATATCCTTATCTCGCGCCTGTACCACCTCCGCGAGTGTCCGTAATAATCATATGAGCCGTAAAAATGCAGGTACTTAAATAAAAGCCCTTCCACATTTTTGTCAGCCAGGTTTTCTTCCATCTCTTTTTTTATCAGGGGAAGATACTTCTCGTGCACACACTCGTCGCCCTGGATATAAAAAGCCCAATCCGATTCCGGTGAAATATGATCAAAAGCAATATCCGTTTGCGCTGCAAATACCGCTCCGCCTTCGCGCAGGCTGTCGTCCCACACCGTATCGATGACCTTTATTTTGGGTGAATTTATACCTTTTACCAGGTCGCTGGTCTCGTCGTCGCTGTTGCCCAGTGCCACAATAAACTCGTCGCACAGCGGTAAAACAGATGTTATCGCCTCAACAACAGGGTAATCGTTCCTAACCGCGTTCCTTATAAAAGTAAATCCGGATACTTTCATTAATATTATGGTAATAAGTATTGCAAAGCTGTTTTGATCGGGGAATATTTTTTACAATAAGGGGTCGGATTTATCAAATCTGATTTTTTCTGCAAATATAGTTTATTGAAAGAATGTCGCCCATATAGTAAGTAATTATTTAAATACCTTATATTTTTGCCGGGACAAATAAAAAAATGCCAGCCAAGCCATCGTACATCCAGCCCCTTTGCACCGATTTTAAATCGGTAGCGCGGGCGCTGACAATCGTGGAGAATGACCTGCAAGGAGCATATGAGCTGCTAAAGGGGCTCGTTTTTACTAAAGTAACGCCCGTAGTCGGCATCACCGGACCACCAGGAGCCGGCAAAAGCACGCTTGTGAATGCCCTGATAGGCAGGTTGGCGGCCGATAACAAAAAGATTGCCGTGCTGGCAATCGATCCGACATCCCCGTTCAACTTCGGCTCGCTGCTGGGCGACCGGATCAGGATGGCGGCCCATTTTAACCACCCCGATGTTTTTATCCGGTCGCTGGCAGCGCGCGGCTCGCTGGGCGGGCTTTCGGCAAAAACCATCGAAATGACTGATGTGCTGCGCGCCGCAGGGTTTGACTATGTTATTGTCGAGACTGTCGGCGTAGGGCAGTCCGAAGTGGAGATTGCGGGCCTCGCCGACCTCACCTTTTTAGTTTTGGTACCGGATAGCGGCGATGAGGTACAAAGCATGAAATCGGGCCTTATGGAAATTGCCGATGCCTTTATTATTAACAAGGCGGACAGGGCCGATGCGGAATTGTTCGCCAACAACCTGGTAAAGATCATCCATCAAAGCAGTGGAGACAGCATCCCGGTTTTAAAAACGGTGGCCACAAAAAATGAAGGTATAGACGAAGTGGCCAGATTTATTCTGTCAGCAAATAATAATAAAAACAATCGCAAAGAGTACCTGCTGGCCGAAAAAGCCTACCGGATAATACAGCAAAAGCGAATGGCTGGCGTGGATAAAAAACTCCTCGTCCGGCAAATAGCCCGTGCGATGAGCGATGCACGATTCAACCTGTATAACTTTATCGACGATCTTTATACCTAACTCTTCAACAACTTATCGATAGCTATCGATTCAACCGTTCATAATCGCCTCTATTTCTTCTGCCTCAACGGGTATATCCGCCATCAGGTCAATATTGCCACCGTCAGTGATAAGTATATCGTTTTCCAACCTGATGCCTAACCCCTCTTCAGGGATATAAATACCCGGCTCACAAGTCAGGATGTTGCCTGCCTCGAAAGCCTTATACCTGCTTGCAAAATCATGAACGTCCAGCCCCAGGTGGTGCGAGGTGCCGTGCATGAAATACTTTTTATATAAAGGCATCTTCGGGTCCTGTTTGGCAACATCGTGTTTATCGAGCAAACCGAGACCTATCAGCTCGCCGGTCATTATCTTTCCAACTTCGTCGTGATATTCATTCCAAATAGTGCCTGTCGCAATCAATTGGGTCGCCGCGCGCATTACCCGTAAAACAGCGTCGTATACCGCCCGCTGGCGTTTGGTAAAACGGCCATTAACCGGTATGCTCCTGCTCATATCCGCGTTGTAGTTGGCATACTCGGCGGCAAAGTCGAAAAGAATAACGTCACCATCCCTGCAAACCTGGTTATTATCGGTATAATGAAGCACGATCGCATTTTTCCCGGACGCAATGATGGGGCTGTAAGCATGCCCGGTTGCCCGCTGGCGTAAAAACTCGTGTGTTATTTCTGCTTCTATTTCGTACTCCGTAACGCCAGGTTTTGTAAACTTGAGCACGCGGACAAAAGCATC
Source organism: Mucilaginibacter sp. (assembly GCA_035656115.1). Classification (GTDB taxonomy): domain Bacteria; phylum Bacteroidota; class Bacteroidia; order Sphingobacteriales; family Sphingobacteriaceae; genus Mucilaginibacter. The sequence continues at coordinate 2,975 of DASRTD010000014.1, read as the reverse complement.
GCGCGTAATTTCGCAGGCTTTTCGCGTTAGTTCAACTTCCTGCGGCGCTTTAACCACCCGCAGGTCGCGTAAAATTATAGCCGACCGCTCGTATTTGTGCAATGGATATTTTGCCCTCAGATTTTCATACATTCTCAGGTCGCGGTACGGAACAGTATGGGCATACCGGTCATTTTCGTTAGTGTTAATGTAGATGTGCTCCGCGTAATTGATGATGGTGTGTAAAATCGCATCAAATTCGCCGAGCCAATAGATATTTTCGATACCCGAGGCCGTTTTAGCTTCCTCTTTAGTGTACTTGTGCCCCTCCCAAATGGCAATCTGCTCATTGGTCTGTCTTAAAAATAGTACTTCTTTGTATTGCGGATTAGGACACTCTGGGTATAAAACGAGTATGCTTTGCTCCTGGTCGATCCCTGTCAGGTAAAAAAAATCGGGACTCTGCTTAAAAAGGAAGTTCTGGTCGCCATTTCTCGGGAATTCATCATTCGAATAAAAAATTGCCAGCGAATTTGACTTTAGTCGTTTAACGAAATTTCTTCTATTATTAATAAATATCTCGCTGCTGATGGGCAGGTATTTCATTTTTCTGGGATTAATTGTTTTTTAAGAACGATTTTTTTTTTTTATTTGTAGGAATATTGAAAAAATTTGAACAATGTTTGGTTATTGTTTCAAACATAATTACTATTTTTGAAAAAAATCACAATTAAAATCGTTTAATCTTAAAACTATGAACTATTCTACATTAAAGAAAACAGTCGTCTTTTCATTTGTTTCCTTGATGGCAGTTGGGATGGCAAACGCCCAGTCAACGGATACATCTAAAATGGCTGCGTCGGGCCCTGCCAAGGTATTTGGCGGCGCCTCACAGTACAGCAAATTCAGCATCGGTGTTAACGTCGGTGTTACGTCGGGCCAGGTTGCGTTTCAAAACAACACAACCAATACCTTCGTAGCCAACCTTGGGTACGGCGCCGATCTACGCTATCAATTAAGCCACATCTTCAGTATTCAATTGGAATACTTTGGCGGTAAAGTTGGCGGCAACGACAACAACGGAGCCCACCTGAGCGGCGTTACAGAGCCTTATGCCGGTTCAGCATTCAGCACTACTTATAACTCATTCTCGCTGGGTGGCATGTTCGACATCGGAAGCATAAGCTTTCTTCACCGTCAAAACGGCCTGTTGCTTTACGGAAGCGCAGGCGCCGGTTTAGATTTTTATAAACCTACTTATACCGCCTACAATGGTACTTCGCAAAGCTACTCGAGCAAAGAGCTTGCTGCACCGGTTGGAACAGGTTTGAAATTTAAACTATCAGACGCTTTGGCGCTGAACGTTGGTTATACCATTACATTTATTGACGGTTACAATTTCTCAGGCTTCCACAGCTACCCTATGTTTAACCATTACGGTTATACTTATGCTGGTTTAGAGTACACTTTCGGCACCAAAACCAAACCAAACATCGAGTGGGTGAACCCGGTTGCAATGATGTATGACGAATTATACGATGCAGCACTGCGCGCTGAAGTTGAAGCTTTGAAAGGCCGTGTTGCTAACGTTGAAACTGCAGTTAACGACCTGAAGAAAGATTCTGACGGTGACGGTGTATCTGATCAGTTCGACAAATGCCCGAACACTCCAGCAGGTACTGTTGTTGACGGTTCTGGTTGTCCGTTGGTTATTCCTCCTCCTATCGATACTTCTTTATTCGTAAGGAAGTCCGCTATGATGAGCAATGCAATGGCTCCAAAGGCTTATGCTAACATCCAGTTCGAATTTGACAGCTCAGTATTGAAGACAGAATCTTATCCGATCCTGGATCTTACTGCAACTGATTTGAAATCAAATGGTGCAACTTGTGAACTTGACGGTTTCGCTTCATCTGAAGGTACTGCTGCTCACAACATGCGTTTGTCACGCGATCGCGCTAATTCAGTAAAAACTTACCTGGTTAACTCAGGCGTTTCTGCAAAGAAATTGAAAGTTAAAGCTTTCGGCGAAACTCATCCTGTCGCTGATAACTCAACTGAAGAAGGCCGTATCAAAAACCGCCGCGTTGAATTCAAGAAATAATAATAGTAAATAATTATAATTAAAGGCTTCCCGTTAACCGGGAAGCCTTTTTCGTTTTTAACGTTTATTGTTGCCGGTTGATTTTAATTTCCACAATGAGTTTATGTAATTTTGCTATCAGTCCGAAAGTCAGTAAAGTCTGGAAGTCCGAAAGAAGCTGCAACTGACGTTTCGGCAAAAGATAAATAAGTTATATAGAATTAAAAAAGGTTACGCCATGTACTTCTTCCGTAAAAAAGACCCGAACAGGCCCACCAATTTTAATATAAAAGTGATGCATGCCATTAATGCCATTGCCATAACTGTTTTCTTAGCCGGCATTATCTGGAAACTATTGGAGTGGCTGCTGACAAAGAAAATATGACTATTTTAGGTGAAAGGTGAAAGGTCAAAGGTGAAAGGTGAAAGGTGAAAGGTGAAAGGTGAAAGGTGAAAGGTGAAAGGTGAAAGGTGAAAGGTGAAAGGTGAAAGGTGAAAGGTGAAAGATTTTTTTTTCAAAAAAAAATAAATGAAAAAAATTATCAATACGAGTAATGCCCCCGCGCCGATAGGGCCGTATAGCCAGGCGGTAAGCGCCGGAGGTTTTTTGTTTGTCTCCGGGCAGATTCCCATAAACCCCCTAACCGGCGAATTGGTGATGGATGATATTAAAACTGAAACCCGGCAAGTAATGGAAAATATAAAAGCCATTTTAACCGAAGCCGGTGTCGATTTTAGTCATATTGTTAAAACCAGCATCTTTTTAAAGGATATGCAAAACTTTGCACAAGTTAACGAGGTTTACGGCACTTATTTCATCGACGCCTTTCCCGCCCGCGAAACCGTGCAGGTTGCCGGCCTCCCGAAAAACGTGAATGTTGAAATAACGGTGACTGCTATAAAATAGAAGGAT
>DASRTD010000013.1:0-3438 GCA_035656115.1 Mucilaginibacter sp. | reverse complement strand
TTCAGCCTCGCCGGCAAGTCAAAACACATGAGCAGTTCATCGGCGTTGGCGTCGATATCAACCGTTGGCTACATGGGTTTCATCATCATCCCGCCTTTTGTGGGCTGGGTGGCCAAAGCGGCCAGTCTGCGGTTATCATTTGGCATCGTTACCTTTTTTGGTTTACTTATAGTTTACCTGGTTTCGAAAATAAAACAGGATAGCCGCAAAGAAGATGCCGCCTTTGCCATCATGCCCGAGGAGTAGATAACCCTGTACGTAAAAATTATTGGCAACTGGTGCAGGCGCAAACAATTATAGCTTGCCGATGTTCATTTGTAAATTTCATATTACTAAAAAGTAAAAAAATGTATATTTGTTTACAACTGTTTAATTAATAGTTGTTGTTTAATTAACATTAAGTCGGTCTATGTCTAAAAATAATTTGCCTACCTATGCCATTGTTGAACTTTTAATGAGGTTATCATCCTACGATAACGGGATTGGAAATTACAAAGACCATCATATAAGCGACGTCGAAGTCCTGGTAAAAACAACAGGGGGAGTGATCCGTTTCCCGCAAACACTGGTTATGCAGCAATTTGAAAACCCCGAGCGTATTAAAGACGATCTTTTGTTGCAAACCATTTCTTCATTTAAGCCATTCAAATAACCTCGCTAAACTTCAGGCGCCTATTCCGAAAAGATTTTATCCGTTTTTTTTAAAACGCTTTATCTTTATACTGTCAATACCAACCACGCTTTACTTTTTACCATCGCCAGGCGGCTGGCTTATTATTTTGCCGCTTTTTCTTCTGTTCATCGCTTATTTGGTTGATAAATATGGCGATGTAAAAATATTTGTGGGATACATAGTACTACTCGCCCGCTTGTCCGACAATTGAGCAAATAAACCAATTGATAAAGTTATTAAATCCGGACCAGGGGACAAGGAAGCTATCGGGGCTAAAAAGGCTTCCTTCCCCTACCGGTAATAACTACAACTAATAAACAAAATCTTTTTAGATATGAAAAAAATAATATTTCTATTGGCGGTCCTTCTGATGAGTTTTCAGTTAACCGCTTTTTGCCAAAACGGGGGCGGTGTGCTGAATAGTGCGATTGCGAACCTGAAAACACAACTGACCGACCACATGCTCGAAAAGGCTTACCTTCATTTCGACAGGCCCTACGCCTGCTATGTAGCCGGCGAGGTAGTTTATTTTAAAGCCTATGTTTTTATGGGGGAACGGCATGAACCCTCGACCATCAGCAATGTGCTGCACGTTGAGCTGATCGACAAGAACAACGTATTGCTGCGTTCCATTTCGCTGCAGTTGGTAAATGGCACAGGCTGGGGTGATTTTGCCTTGCCCGATTCGCTTGAAAAGGGCACTTACCGGGTACGTGCCTATACGCAGTGGATGCGCAATGAAAAGAACCCTTACTATTTCGACCAGTTTTTATCGGTTAGCACCGTAAACGGGGTAGACCGTATAGCTGGGGCGACAGGGCAGGGCCAAAAACCCGATCTTCAGTTTTTCCCGGAAGGCGGCAGCCTGGTCGCCGAGGTGCCTTCAAAAATTGCTTTTAAAGCCATTGGCGCCAACGGTTTGGGCATCGGCGTAAACGGCGTGGTGGTTGATAATGAGCACAAGGAGGTCGCCAAAATTACGACGGCGCACCTGGGCATGGGCGAATTTAACTTTATACCCGAACTGGGCAAAACCTACCAGGCGGCGGTCACCTTCGCCAACGGGGCGCAAGCTACCATGGCGCTGCCGGCGGTACAGCAACAGGGCATCACGCTGTCTGTCAAGACAGATGACCCTTCCAAAGTTTCCATCACCATACGTGCCAATCGCCCGTATTATAAGGATAACGTGAACAGAAAGTACGAGCTTTTAATTTATAGCGGAGGCTCGCTAAAGCATTATTCGCCGGTTTTAGATAATTCTATTCTCGGCCTCGACCTGCCTGCCTCCGGCTTCCAGACAGGTATTGTAAAAATCACCCTGATGTCGGAAGCGGGCGAACCACTGAACGAAAGGTTGGTATTTGTTCAAAACGCCGACCTGCTAAACCTTTCGGTGACCGGCAACAAACCTGTTTACACCACCCGCGAAAATGTGGAGCTTAACCTGAATGCAAAAAATAAAGACGGCGCCCCGGTTAACGGATCATTTTCGGTATCTGTGGTGGATGAAAGCAATATTTTGGTGGATGAAAGCGAGGAAAATAGCATACTTTCCTACTTGCTGCTAACAACCGAACTGAAGGGGCGCGTCGAAAGGCCAAATTTCTATTTCTCAAATGTCAACAGCGAAACCCGCGCGGATCTCGATATTTTGATGCTCACCCAGGGTTTCAGGCGGTTTGACTGGAAGGAATTGGAAAACAACGGCGCCGCATCGGCAGCTATTGCCTTTGCCGCCGAAAAAGAACAGGACATTTCAGGCATGTTAAAAACCAAATCCGGTGATCCGGTCCCCAACTGCACCGTCACTTTAATTCCGCAGGGCGCTAACGGCGGCACCCCGCTGGTGGAGGTGACTGATAATGCAGGAAAATTTAAATTTTCAAACGTATTTGTTGCCGCAGGGGCGAAATTTATACTTAAGGCTCAAACGTCAGCCCGAAAAAACCTGGTGTTAACGCTGGATAAAGCAGCGCCCGGCCCCGCAATTACCCCGGGGAACCCGTTCGACGACAAGTATAATGCCGGTGCAGACATACTTGGGTCACTTCAAAACAACAGGGGATTTAGCAACCCACCCGCCGGGGTTACCTCAACAAACGCGCTGCTTACAACTGAAAGCATCAATACTACGGCCGCAAAAAACGCCTACCGTTCCTCAAATATCGGCGGCCCGGGCCATGCCGATAGGGTTGTCCTTGGCGATCAGGTAAAAAACACCTCCATGTTGTCGATCAGCCTGCAGGGGCTGATGCCGCAAGTCCAATATGCCGGTGGAGAGCCTTACCTGAATACCGGAATAAGTATTGGCGGAGCAACGGGAACCGGACAAGGCACTGATTTCATGCTCGTAATGGTTGATGGCGTAAATATGGGTATCGGTTACAATATTGACCTGATTAATCCGCAAAGTGTAGAAACCATTGAGCTGTTAACCGGCGCAAACGCCACTATTTACGGCTCAGAAGGCGGCGAGGGCGTTCTGGTAATCACAACCAGGGTGACTTATGGCGGCGATCAACCCATCAGCAAGGAAATGTCGCCCGGAATTTTCTCAATCGAACCCAGTGGATTTTACAAGGCGCGCGAATTCTATGTGCCAAAGTATGGCGCAAACGCACCCGCCGATCATCGCACAACCATTTTCTGGAAGCCGGACCTGGTAACTGACAGCGGCGGAAACAGCTCTTTTAATTTTATGAATTCTGATGGAAAGGGCACCTACCGGGTTGAGATACAGGGGGCCGACAGTAAAGGAAATA
>DASRTD010000012.1:0-9414 GCA_035656115.1 Mucilaginibacter sp. | reverse complement strand
AAGGCAAATGGTTTGCTACCATTAAAGGCGATAAACTGGAGATCGAATTCAGGGGTAAAACAAACGATACGGACGACTATCACCAATGGTCGAACACCGAAACTTTCAGCCTGAGCGATTTTCCCAGCCTGCCCCGCACTGAAAAAGGCGAATTTACCCTGAAAAGGGAAGCAGGTACGCTCGTGTTCACCGGCAAATTTGAAGACGATATGGGCTTCGGTACCTATAAGCTCACTCCCAATAAGGAACTTGGCGATTACATCAAAAACTCAGGCGTGACCAACATCCACCAGAACGACCCTTTCAACTGGTTTACCGTTAACTTAACAAAGAGCTATGTGGAAATGCTGGCGCAAAACGGCTATAAGGATATCGCCTCGCATAACCTGATCGCAATGTGTGCAATGAAGATAGATGCAGCTTATATCCAGTCGTTCAAAGCTATCGGTTACAACGATGTCGCCCCTCACGACCTGATTGCGTTGAAATCAATGAAAATCACAGCCGACTATGTGAAAAACTTTGGCCAGTTCGGTTATAAAGATGTGCCGCTGCATGACATCGTCGCTTTTAAGTCGATGGATATTTCAGCAGATTATGTAAAAGGGTTTGTGCAGGTTGGTTACACTAATATCCCGATCCATAACATCATTGCATTTAAATCGGAAAAGATTACCCCCGGGTATGTTAAAGGGCTGATGGATGCCGGCTTTAAGGACATTGCGCCGCATGATGTGATCGCGTTTAAATCGATGGACATTAGTACCGAATATGTTAAAGGTTTTAAAGACATTGGTTATACCAATGTGGCGGCCCATGATATTGTAGCTTTCAAATCGGAAAATATCACGCCCGAGTATGTTAAAGGCTTCACTTCCATTGGCATGAAAGACGTTGCCGCGCATGATCTCATTGCCTTCAAATCGCTGGATATTACACCTGAATACATCAAAGGCTTTATGGACCTGGGTTACAATGATTTGCCGGCGCATGCCATCATCCCCCTCAAATCCATGAAAATTACGCCCGACTTTATTATCGGTTTTCAAAAACTTGGCTTTAAAGACATTCCGCTTCATGAGCTGCCTGCCTTGAAATCGAGCGGCGTGACCCCGGAGTATGTGTCCGAAATGCAGCAAAAGGGCTTTAAGTCGGATAATTTGAGGAAGTACATGGAGTTGAAGAATTCTTTTAACTAAGTTGATTGGGTTGATTAAGTTAGATTAAGTTGATTAAGTTAAGACAACAAGAGATCATGAAAAAAATATTCTTAACGGCGCTTTCGGCAGTTTTTATGCTGACACTTTTTTGCGGCGCGGGTTTTTCACAAAGCAAAGCGAAGGAAAAAGTGAAAGAAAAAACCAGGGACGAAGACTGGAGCGGGAACACGCACTCCGGCTGGGGCAATAACCAGCCAGGGTCGTGGGATGCAGTAATAAAGGACAATGAAATTAATATCCAGTTTTATGGGAAAGACTGGACCGATGACCGGAATTTTAATGTTGCCGATTTCGGCGCCCTTCCGATGGACAAGGTCGGCGAATTCAGCCTAACCCGCGACGCCGGCAAAGTTTCCTTTAAAGGCGTTTTCCAGGATCATTGGGGACATGGGACTTATCATTTCGAAGAAAATGCCGCTTATAAAAGCTGGCTGGAACAAAAAGGCTATACCGGGCTAAATGAAGAATTGATGTTCAGCGTGTTTACTACCGACATCAACAAAGCTTATTTTGACTTTATGAAAGCCAGCGGGTATGGCTCGATCAACAATGAGCAATTTAAAGATCTGGCCGAGCAGGACCTGAGCCGGAAGGTAATGGAAGATTATTTCAACCTGTTTAAAACGGAGGGCTACGGCCATCAAAGCTTAAGTAAAATTGTTGAGTTGAGGGAACATGGCGTTGGCGCCAGGTATATCGCCGAATTGCACCAGGCGGGTTATAAAGGCTTTTCGCTGGACAGGGCATTGGAACTATGTGACCACGGCGTGAGCGCCCGCTACATCACCGAAATAAAAAAACTTGGATACCCGAACCTGACACTTGAAAAAGCGGAAGAACTGGTTGATCATGGCGTAAGCGCCAATTATATTGAAGACCTGCATAAAATGGGCTATACCGGCATAACCGTCGATCGCGCGGAAGAGTTGATAGACCATGGCGTTAGCGCGAATTTCATCAGCAGCCTGAAAAGCATGGGATACAAAGATATCACGCTTGAGCGCGCCCAAAACCTGGTTGACCATGGTGTAAGCGCAGAATTTATCCACGAGATTCAGGCGCTTGGCTTTAAAGATTTAAGCCTCGATAAAGCCGAGCAACTTGCCGACCATGGCGTGAGCGCATCTTTTATCAAAAAAGCGCGCAACAAAGGCATGGAGCTGCATACGCTGGATGATTATATTAAATTGAGCGATACCGGGTTTAACGAGTAAGTCTGAACCGTCGATTTTTGTGATTTTGATGATTTCGCTGATGAATAAATCGTAGAGACGCAAAATATTGCGTCTCCTACCATTAAGGAATTACAACAAACCAATTTTTCAATCAAGGGCGCCCTGGTTTTCCGGGGCGTTTTTTATTTAACGCCCTTACGATTGTATTTCATGGGACAAAGAGCTAATTTTATCTAAGGAACACCGCATGAAGTACACCGAATTTACCCCCCACCCTGCTCTTGCGCCTTATATCGATGCATATTGGACGGCCACGGGCGATGCGACCGGTATGCGAACAGAAAAGATATTACCTGATGGCTGTATCGATATCATCTTCAACTTGGGCCCGGATTGCCTTTCCGAAAATAACACTTTCCTGTTAAACAGCGGGCAGGCTTACCTCATCGGTACGATGACACAGTTTAAGGAAACGCTAATGACGCCCGAAACCCGGCTGCTGGGTATCCGCTTTAAACCGGCTGCCTTTACAGTATTTTATGAATACCCCTCGCTGGAAAAATTGACCGATACGACCGTCGCATTGGATAAAAAATTAGCGCCAGATATTAAAAGCGCTGCCAACTATCCGATAGCGTACCTTGACCATTTCTTTCTTAAAAAACTATCTAAACCTAAACGATCGATACTCCCCATTATTTCGGGCATCCAGGAATCAAAAGGCCAACTGAGTGTTAAGATGTTGGCCGAAAAGTACTTTACCACTACCCGGCAGCTGGAGCGGGCCTTTAACCAGCAAATGGGAATCAGTCCTAAAGAATTTATCAACCTGGTGCGTTACCAAACCACTTTCCGCGAAATAAAAAACAACCACACGCAAAAAAGCTTGCTGCAAATCGCCTTTGAATGCGGCTACTACGACCATTCCCACCTCAGCAACGAGATAAAAAGATACACCGGCCTTGCCCCTGCCCAATTGTGATTTTGTCGCATTTTTCCAAAGTGCAGCCTTAACCATGTGATAAATTTGTGTTGTTAAATCAAAAAATATGCTGACAAACGCTATCGTAAAAGTCTTTTGCCTTATGGCTTTGAGCTTCACAACCGTAACGGCGCTCAGCCAGTCACGCCAAAAACAAAAACAAATTATGGAACAGCGATTAACTTTTATCACCCTCGGCGCAAAAGATACAAGTACCCTAAAGCAATTCTATATCGAAAAATTTGGTTGGACACCAATAAAAACCGATGGCATCATTTTTTTTAAAATGAACGGCTTCATTTTGGCGCTATACCCGGCCGTCGAGCTGGCCAAAGATGCAGGCGTTGCTGCAGACGGCACAGGCTTCAAAAAATTTACGCTCGCCATCAACTACCGATCCGAAAAAGAAGTTGATGAAGTTTTCGAAATGTTAAAAAGCCGCAGTGTAAGAATCATCAAAACACCGCAAAAAGCCATTTGGGGTGGATATAGCGGATATGTAGCCGACCCGGAAAATAACTTGTGGGAAATTGCATATAACCCGTTCCTGGAGTTAGACGAAAACGGTAACGTCACTGCACATCAATAGATCGAAAGCTATGCGCTCTGCTCCAACTCGTATTGCTCCGCTGCTACCTCCAACTTTTCCTGAGGGCCAAGCAACCCGCGGCAAATTTCAGCGATTTTTGCTGCCGATGTACCGCCATTTTGAACCGGCGCCAAACGTTTCAATTCCTCCAGGTCGAAATAGGAATGCACCCTTTTGCCGAGCGCGAGGCCGACGTACACAACGGTAGAGTACTGGGTGATCAACTCGGTACAATTGGCAATCATGTGGTTGGTATGCCCTTTGCGAAAAACCATGGTGCCTTCGGGCGCATGCTGTTTTATTTCACGCTCCGCGCGCTCAAAATTTTCGTTCGGGTGCAGTTTAAAAAGCAATTGCCGGCCATCAGCAATTTTTACCGCATGGCGGATAAACGCGGGGCGATTTTCAGCCCGGTAGGTCTCGCGCATATCAGTCGTCGCGACCATTACATAGTCCTTGTGGGGAAAATCATTATCCAGGAACTGTTCGATATTGTCATAGTTCGGGATACCGGTAACCACAATTTTTTTCCTGTCGGTGCCCAGGCGTACAAATTGGTCTTTGTACCCTTCTGACCCCGCGCAGTAAACATCACAAATGTTGGACGAACCGTTTAAGGCAGTGCCGCCACTTAAACCGGGAGACAGGCCAAGCGCCTTTACAATTTTGGCTAATGCTGTAAGCTTATCGGTCATCCCTTCCTGCACCCAAATCATTTTTGTTTGCCGCATGCGTTTGGGGATATGCAGGTCGGAACAGTAAACGATCAGGTCGTATTGATTCTTTTTCCCCTGGTAGTCGATCTGCAAACCATTAGCACGCAAATATCTCTCTGAATTGGCTTTAAATTGACCGGAGAAAATGGTGCCGTTAAACACTGGCGTATGCTTGATGAGCACATTGGCCCATTTAAGGTCGGTAAAAAATTGGCTGAACCAGCAGTCATATTCGGGCAAATTCTTTGCAATTGCGTGCATTTGCCAGGTCTGGTTCATCGAGCCAACGATGAAAAGTATCTTTTTTCCCATAAGGACTCAAGTTAATTGAGGATTGTGGTGGGTGTCCAAGTATTTGTTACAACGAAAATAAGATTATTTCCACAAATCCAAAACCACGCAATTGTAAAATTTACCTATTGACTAAAATGGTATTCAAGTCAGCAATTAAGCTAATTAGAAGTGTTTTTATGGGATAAAAACCAATCGGGCCACAAAATTGGAAGCCCGACTGTTTTTTAAAATACCTTTTTAGTTTACCGGAATTTCTTGCGAAGGCTTTTGCGCCTCAGGATTTTTCGGCAGCGTGATAACCAAAACACCATCCACCTGCTTTGCGCTGATTGCTGTTGTATCAACCTGCCCGTTTAAGTTGAGCATCCTTTCGAATGATTTGATCGGGTACTCCTGTTTGCTGAAGTTGGGTAGATTTTCTTCATCCACCTCGCGGGTTCCGCTGATGTACAAAGTATCATCCTGCACAGAAATTTTGATGTTCTCCTTTGCATAACCAAGCGCATAAACATAAACCTCGTAGCTTGTTTCGTTATCCGCTATGTTGATCGGCAAATTGTATTTTGGCCGGCGAAAATGTTCGCCCCTGAAATGGCCGTAGCGGCCGTATGCATGTCCGCAACCTTTTGCGGCCCTTGCTGAATCGTAATTTCTAAACATTTTTTCTCTTTTCCAAGCCAGGCTTTAGTGCCCTGCTATTGATGAAGACGGATAGCTCAGAAAATTACTCTAATAAAAATCTAAATTATTTATGTCTTGTTGGGGACAAATACATTTTCTTCAGCTAATAGCCCAAAAATTCATCATTCAAAGTTTGCAAACGGTTGCGCAGGTGTCTTACTGCGTAACCCTTGCGGGATATAATGGTTTTTAGTTTCTCGCCGGTTTCATCTGCAATTTGCTGCAGCGTTTTGTCTTCCAGCTCATTCCAAACGAAAACCTGTTTTTGTTTTTCAGGCAATTCGTCTAGCGCGATGAACAATTCATCCCAAAAAAGCTCTTTCAAATAAACCGACTCCGGGTCATCGTCATCCGGCATCAAAATATCGGCAAAATTAATGTCCCCGTCCTCATCATTCCGGTAAACCAGGTCGTCAATAAATTGCTCGGTTTTTTTTCGGCTTTTATCGATAATTTTGTTTTGAGCCACTTTAAACAGCCAGCCGCGTGGCTGTCCTATCTCGTCCTTATCGTCGATGTTGCTAAACTGGTACCAAACATCCTGGAAAATATCTTCAGCATCAGCTTCATTGGCCACTTTTCTTCTAATAAAGTTAAAAAGCCCTTTCCCATAATCGCCGACCGCTTTTACAACATTTTTGGATTTTTCTGCCATTCGTTACGCCTCATATTTATAATGAGAGACGAACAAAGCGGCCATTTACTTTAAATATTATCTTAGCAGAACAAAACCGCTTCAACTTTAACAATGCACTGACATGTTTTTTTTCTTTTCAAAAATCCTTGAGTTTTTCATTTATCCGTTTTCATGGATAGTTGTCCTGGTTATTGCTGCCTTAATTGTAAAAAAGCCGGCGCTCAAAAAAAGGATGTATATCATTGCGTCGGTACTATTGTTTATCTTTTCAAATCCGTTTATTCAAAACCAATTTGCCAAATGGTGGGACGTTGAGCCAGTCCCCTTAAAAAAAACAGGTGGCTATAGCTGTGCGATCGTTTTAGGCGGCTTTTCGTCTGAGCTTACCAAAGGTCACAATTACTTCAATGGCTCAGCCGATCGCTTTATACAAGCGCTAAAGTTGTTCGAAACCGGAAAAGTAAGCCACATCCTGGTTACCGGCGGCAATGGAAACCTGATTGCCGATAGTTTTAGAGAGAGCGACTGGGTTAAAACGCAACTTTTAGAATTTAAAGTGCCTGACAGTTGCATTGTAATTGAAGATGTAAGCCGCAATACCATTGAAGATGCCGCCTTCACGAAGCCAAAGCTGGACAGCGCTCATTTGCAGGCGCCATATATCCTGGTAACCTCGGCCTTCCACATGCGCCGGTCGCTTCAAATTTTTAAAAAGACAAAAATCGACGTCATCCCCTATCCATGCAACTACCTGGCCGCACACGGGTTTTCAGGTGTTGGCGATTTAATACCCGACCCAAGCGTGCTGGCAACCTGGGACATTTATATAAAAGAAGTAACTGGTACGCTGGTCAATTACTTGAGGTAGCCTGTTTTTAATTTGTATGACCGGTAATTAAAGCGATGAAAAAAGCATTTGTAAAAAATATCCTGCTATTTGTAGCGATCCTGCTCCCTTTTCGGGCAATAGGCCGGGCAGGCAAAAAACGTGTGATCGTCACTGTAACGCCATAACCGGTTGAAAATTTATTGTAATTTCATTAGTCGGTTTGCGTTATATTCGCCACCTGATTAAATAGCAAATGACGTACTGTTTGGGAATAAAGGTTAAAGAGGGGCTCCTGGCCATTGCCGATACACGTATTACATCCGGCACCGATACTACTGTTAAGAAGAAAATTTCAATCCAACAAAAAGATGGCTTTTCATTGTTTATCATGACCAGCGGACTCCGTTCCGTACGCGATAAGGCTTTGGTTTATTTTACTGAATTGATAGAGACTACCGAGTATAATAAACTATACAAAGCAGTTAACGCATTTGGCGAACAGGTAAAGCGCGTAGCCAAAGAAGATAAGGATTCCCTGGAGAAGGCTGGTTTTAAGTTCGATCTGAACACCATCATTGGCGGGCAATTAAAGGACGACGACGAGCACAAGCTATTCCTTTTGTATCCTGAGGGCAACTGGGTTGAACTGGGCCAGGGTGCGCCTTATGTGATCATTGGCAATTCCGGCTATGGTAAGCCTATCCTTAACCGGACACTCGACGAAAACTCGAGCCTGAGGTTATCGCTCAAGACAGGTTTCCTTTCGTTCGACTCTACGCGGGTTAGTTCCAATAATGTTGATTTCCCGATAGATGTGGCCCTTTACCGTAAAGATACTTTCCACATGGTCGAAAAACGTTATGAGGCGAAGGACCTTCAATATATTTCCACACAGTGGGCCGAAGAGTTGAAAGCGGCACTGGAACATATTTCAGAAGACTGGATGGATTCTGCATTTCACGATCTGGATAATAGTTGAAAAGGCAGTAGTTGTTTAACTTTCGAGTTACTGGGCTGCGGCGATATTTTCAACTTTTTAAAAGGTTTACAACTACTACAACCCTGACAACTAAATATGAAATTTAACGTCTTCGCCGAAATGGAATACACCGCTACCGGGCCGGGAACAATCATATTGAATATCCACGCCTTGCGTACACCTCGTCAAACGGCCATCAGCGAAACGTTTACGACCGAACCTTATATCCAGGTCGAAGAATTTCTTGCCGCTCAGGGCGAAAACAGGCTGATTCGCTTCGAGATTGCCGAAGCCGGATGTGTCAAGGTAACCTACAGAGCTGCCATCGACAATTTTTCTGAGATAAAGGATTTCAGTCAAATTGACGAGATCCCCATTGCCCGAATGGACCACGCCATATTCCCTTATTTATACCCCAGCCGTTACTGCCAGTCGGATAAGTTGTACCGGCTGGCCTGGAATCTTTTTGGCCATATCGTCAATCCTTTTGAAAAAGTGGCCGCGCTGACCAACTGGATACACAAAAACGTGCTTTACTTAAGCGGCTCAACCAATGCGCAAACCTCCGCCTTTGATACCGTTACCGAACAGGCCGGCGTATGCCGCGATTTTGCCCATTTGGGCATAGCGCTCTGCCGCGCGTTAACCATCCCGGCCCGTTATATTACCGGGTACGCTTACCAACTACAGCCCGCCGACTTCCATGCCTGCTTTGAGGCCTATATCGGTACCGAATGGGTTTTATTTGACGCCACCGGGCTGGTACCGCTTAATGGGCTGGTAAAGATCGCCTGCGGCCGGGATGCGGCCGATACTGCTATCGCGAATATTTTTGGCGGCATTAGCTTCGACTCGATGCAGGTGAGCTGTGAATTAGCCGGTGATGATTTCCAACCCTTTTACTACCAGGACGGCAAACTTGATGGCCTGTTTTATCCATAGTGTTGCATTGCAACACCGTGCCGGAAAAATCGACTGAAACACGTGCAACACTCCTATTTGTGAGCCAGGCACTTACATCACATTAAGTGAAACAACCTGCAACAACTTGCAACACTGACAAGAATTTGTCATTGAAAAACATCTTCTTTTTTGCTGCCCATCCTGCACAGTCGCCATACCGCCCGGCATAAAAAGCTTTTACCCCCACTCATGAACTAATGACTAATGCCCAATCAATGTCGTTTACTTAAGGAATTAGTTTTTGACCTGGCATTGTGTTCGCCTCACCCCAAACCCCTCTCCAATGGAGAGGGGCTTAAAAAAGACTATTTCCTCTATAAATTGAAGTCCTTCTCCTTTGGAGAAGGAT
>DASRTD010000011.1:0-25186 GCA_035656115.1 Mucilaginibacter sp. | reverse complement strand
ATAAAATCTTAAACGCCTTTGGCCGCATCGATGGCCTGGTGAACAGCGCCGGTGGCAATATGCCGCAGGGCGTGCTGCAACCGGACGAGGATATTTTTAAAATGAACCTGGAGGGGATGAAACAGGTGATGGAGTTAAATTTATGGGGAACACTCTATCCGACACAGGTTTTTGGCGAAGAGATTGCCAAAACAGGCAAGGGCAGTATTGTCAATATTTCCTCCATGAATTCAAAACGGGCCATTACAAAAGTGCTGGGCTATAACATGGGCAAGGCGGCAATGGATTGCTATAATCAATGGTTTGCCGTTGAACTGGCTAACCGCTATGGCGACAAGATCAGGATGAATGCGCTGGCGCCAGGTTTTTTCCTGACCGAGCAAAACCGCAACCTGTTAACCACGCCCGACGGCGGTTATACGGAGCGCGGTGCAAAAGTGATCAGGAATACGCCGTTCAAACGTTTCGGTCATCCGGATGAGTTGATCGGCGCCCTGGTTTGGCTGCTGAGCGATGCGTCGGCCTTTGTAACTGGCGCGATGATTTGTGTAGATGGCGGATTTTCGGCCTTTGGAGGGGTGTGAGGTAAGTTGATTGAGTTGATTAGGTTGATTCAGTTGATTGAGTTGGCCTGGGCCAGCATCATCAAAGTACAGCAAAAGATATTAACAGAGATCTTGTAAATAATTTAACTTAATCAACCCAGTCAACTTAATTTAACTTAATAAACTCAATAGTCATGGATCGCCGCAAATTTATTCAAACCACATCAGTAGCCGGGACAACTTTCCTGATGGCGCCGCAGCTTGGCAAAGCTGCCGGTTTTTTCAAAGGCTCGCCTAATGATAAGGTCGTTATCGGCATGATGGGCACGCACAGCCGGGGGCTATACCTGGCGCAAAATTTCTGTGCAATACCGAATGTCGAGATCGCCTGGATCTGCGATGTGGACAGCAAGGTAGTCGACGGCACGATTGCGGATATTGGCAAACGCACCGGCAAAAACCCGCAGGGTTTAGGCGATATCCGAAAACTGCTGGAGAAAAAAGATGTGGATGCCATTGTTATCGCCGCACCCGATCATTGGCACGCGCCGGCAACCATTATGGCTTGCCAGGCAGGTAAGCATGTTTATGTTGAAAAACCCTGCGCACATAATCCGCATGAAGGCGAACTTGCTGTTGAGGCCGCAAAGAAATATAAAAGGCTGGTGCAAATGGGCAGTCAGCGGCGCTCGTTCAGCAACTGCCAGTTGATGGTAAAAGAATTGCATGACGGGGTGATTGGCCGCACCTATTATGCTAAAGGCTGGTATGCTAACCACCGCCCGGGTATAGGCGTTGGGAAACAGGTGCCGGTACCATCAAATTTGGATTATGAGCTATGGCAGGGCCCGGCGCCGCGCAAACCCTACCAGGACAACCTTATCCACTACAACTGGCACTGGTTCTGGAATTGGGGTACCGGGGAAGCTTTAAATAATGGCACACACGAACTGGACGTGATCCGCTGGGGCCTGGGTGTTGATTTTCCGAGTAAAGTGGTATCCACAGGCGGGCGTTTTGCATTTAAGGACGACTGGCAAACACCCGATACCCAAAATATCCTGTACAATTTCCCAAATGATACCGCCGCCGAATGGGAGGGGAGGAGCTGTAATGGATATAATACCGAAGGCCTCGGCCGCGGCGTAATATTTTATGGCGACAAAGGCACCTTATTTTACCAGGGTGGCAACGGATATACCGTTTATGATGGTGAAAACAAATTTGTAAAGGAGATTAAAGACGATACCGTTGTCGATCCAACCAACAAAGTAAGCCCCACCGCCGCGCTGGACAGCACGCACATGAAAAACTTTATTGATGCAGTGCGCGGTGTCGCGCCGTTAAATGCGCCGATTGAAACAGGTTTTAAATCGACATTGCTGCCGCAACTGGGCAATATTTCGTACCGGATGGACAGGGTGTTGCATATCGATACCAGCAACGGCCATATTTTGAACGACCCCGAAGCGATGGCGCTTTGGCATCGGGAATACCAACCGGGGTGGGAAGTGAAGGTATAGACAAAATAGATGTCATTTCGACCAACGGGAGAAATCTTCGACATCAAACATTACCGCCTGCACAGTTCGGATGCAAAGCGTAAAAGATTTCTCCCGTTGGTCGAAATGACATTGTTTTTTAATAAGCTATCATTCATTAATTATGAAAAAACTAATAAATACAGTTCTCGTTCTTTTTGCGTTAAGCGCAATTCCAATCGCTACCGATGCTCAAAGCACCCCCAGCCTTTTCGATGGCAAAACACTAAACGGCTGGAAACGCCTCGCCGGCACCGCGGACTATAAAGTGGAAGACGGCGCAATAGTTGGCACAACGGTGCTTAATTCCGGAAATACCTTTTTGGTCACAGAAAAAGAATACGGCGATTTCATTTTGGAAATGGACACCAAAATAGAAAGCCCGCTAAGCAATTCGGGTGTGCAAGTGCGCAGCCATTACGACCCGGCTGGAAATAGCGGCAAGGGTAAAGTTTACGGCAGACAGTTTGAGATCGACCCGTCGGACAGGAAATGGTCTGGCGGGGTGTATGATGAAGGCCGCAGGGATTGGATATACCCGCTTGATCTGAACGCCAAAGCAAAGGATGCGTTTAAAGTTGGCGCTTATAATCATATCCGGATGGAATGCATCGGCAATGAGATGCGTACCTGGATAAACGGTGTTGCAGTAGCAGATGTTGTTGACACTGTTGATAGTAAAGGTTTCATCGGTTTGCAGGTACATGCTATCAGCAAGGACGGGCAAGTTGGAAAACGCGTTTGGTTTAAAAATCTCCAGATTCAAACTAAACATCTGAAATTTACACCGTTCCCAAATGATGTTTTTACCGTTAACTATGTGTCGAATACGCTTTCGGACCATGAAAAAGCGAGCGGTTGGCGTTTATTATACGACGGTCACACCTCAAGCGGGTGGCGCGGGGCAACGATGACAGCTTTCCCGCCAAAAGGCTGGCTTTACCAGGATGGGACCATGCACAATTTACCTTCGCAAGGCAAAGAAGAATCCGGGGGCGGCGATATTGTTACCGACAGCCTCTACAGCGCATTCGACCTGTCATTTGAATTTAAAATGACCCCGGGCGCCAACAGTGGTGTCAAATACTTTGTCACGCTGTCAGAAGTGACCAAGGGATCGGCGATAGGGTTGGAGTACCAGGTTTTGGATGATGCCCTGCATCCCGACGCCAAACTGGGCCGTAACGGCGACAGAACCCTTGCATCATTGTACGACCTCATCCCGTCTAATAAGCAGCCCCGCTTTGTTCACCCCATTGGCGCCTGGAACACCGGACGCATCATCGTTTACCCTAATAACCATGTTGAGCATTACCTAAATGGCGTAAAAGTATTGGAGTATGAGCGTGGTTCAAAAGAGTTTAAAGACCTTGTCGCCATCAGCAAATACGTGATCTGGAAAAACTTCGGCGAAGCGCCGGAAGGACATTTATTATTGCAGGATCATGGGAACGAGGTGTGGTTCAGAAGTATAAAGGTGAAACGGCTATAGTCTGAACCGTTGATTTAGCTGATAATAGATATGAAATCAGCGGCAATCACCGAAATCAGCTAAATCAACGGTTCAGACATATAGAATGGATATAAATTATTTATTTCAACGTAAAAAATATTTTACAATTGAGAAAAAATTTATATACATTAGCCCCCAAACAATTATAAACCGCCTTTTAAGTAAATTTTGAAACGGTTAGCTGCCATCATTTTGTTATCTGTTCACCTGTTTTTCACAGGGGGATATACGCTGGTGTTTCAATATTTTATTAACCGGGCCGACTCGCGGATGGTGAAACAGGTTTTTGAGAACAAGATTGATGACAAGAACCTCGTATTATTAAAGATACCTGTAAACATGCCGACCGTGAGCGATTGGACGGAATATGAAACCATAGCCGGTCAGATACAGCTGAAGGACGCCTATTATAACTACGTTAAACTGAAGATGACGCGCGATACCATGTACCTGGTATGTTACGCAAATACTGCAAAAACCCAACTGGTAAAGGCAAACATCATTACCGCTAAGGAATTCAGCGATGTGCCCATGAGCAAAAAAGGCGACGCAGTTTCCAAAAAATTGAATACGCTCAGCGAATACAATCTGCAGGCGTTTCACTACCAACATACTGTTACTGTAAGTGTGGTTAAACCATCATATACGACTTTATTGCCTGATCTGGACAACCCATATATCAATTCTCCGGGGAAACCTCCCAATACAAACTGCTAAAACTGCTTTAGGATTCAGAAATGCATTGTCTCATTTAGTTTAGACTTTGCGGTTCGATGTGCATTGATCGCACCGATTCGTTATGCTGAGTCAATCAATTTATTTTTTGACGGTCAAAGCATAACGTTTTAAAAACGATTTACTGATTCGTTCAAACAGCAGTTTTCTATCGTCCCGGCAAGCGATTATTCCGTCAGTTTAAAATGCTGAACATCGCGCCAGCCGCAACATTTCAATCGAATTTATTTACTATTTAATTTTCAACTAAAGACAATGATGAAATCTTTACATGCTAACCTTTTAAGGTTTGGTGTATTTGCTGGCTGTTTTGCGATGTCTTCGCTAAAAGTAAATGCGCAAACCGACGCGGATGCCCTCATGATCCCCAAAAACATGTTCTGTGCAGGAGTGACGTATGATCACAATAGCTGGACTAACTACTGGGAAGGCACATTTAAACGTAATAACCTGAACATCGGGACATTAACCACCAACTCGTACATGGCTATGGGTAATTACGGTATTACCAACAAACTTGACTTTTTGTTTACCGTGCCTTATGTAACTACAAATGCTTCGGCCGGGACCCTGGCTGGGCAAAGCGGTTTCCAGGACTTGTCCGTCAGCTTAAAATGGCTTGCTTTCCAAACGCAAATAGGCTCAGGCATTTTTACAGCCCACGCTATTCTTTCCGGATCAATACCACTTAGCAATTACGATCCCGAGATTTTACCCGTTTCTATCGGCCTGCAATCCCGCACGGTTTCCCTTCGCGGTCTTTTAAATTACCAAACAGGCAGGTTTTTTATCGCCGGCGCGGCACAGTATATGGAGCGCAGCGATATCACCATTAACCAGAATGCTTACTTCACAACGCAGGAAATATACAGTAACGGCGTGTTTATGCCGAATATGAACAATTTCCTGGTCAGCGCCGGTTACCGCAGCCTGAAATTGAACGTTGAAGCTGTTGTTCAGCAAAGCACTACGTTGGGCGGTTTCGATATTACGAAGAACAATATGCCTTTCCCCAGCAATACCATGAACTGGACAAGCGCCGGCGGGCTAATAAAATACTCATTCGGTACCGTTTCAGGCCTGGAACTTACTGCCGGGGGTAATTACGTTTTGAAGGGCCGCAATGTCGGCCAAAGCACCGACTTCTTCGGAGGAGTATTATACGTATTTGATTTTTCGAACAAGAATTATAAATAACGAAAGCCATGAAGAAATTTACTTTTAATATAACATTGCTCTTTGCCCTGACGGCGACATTTTTCTTAGCGTCGTGCAAAAAAGATATTGTAGACACAACAACTACCTATCCTGCCCTAACGCCATCCAGCGAAGATATGAATGCGGATACCTGGAAACCAATTTTGGCGAGCAATCCGTCTGCATTTACCGTAGCCGCGCCTGATGCGATCGGTTCAAGCGCGTATACTGCTGATATCAATGAGATTAAGTCGTTACAAAGTAATTTAACCAGCGATCAAAAAGCGATTATCGCCTACTGGAGCGCCGGCGCCGTACTGCGCTGGAATGAAATTTTGCGCGACCTGGTGGCTAAACATAATCTACCGCCATACCAGGACCCGGACGGTACTTACCCGTTTCCAAGTTCAACCAATCCATTCGCGTACCCGCAGTTCCCGTTTTCCAATCCGCCATACGCGGCAAGGGCCTATGCTTATGTGAGCGCAGCGCAATATGATGCGCTGGTAACGGCTTATCATTTTAAAAAACTTTATAACCGTGCCGCGCCATATACCCACGATGCCTCTATACAAACGCTCATCCCTAAGTCGGGTCTTCCCTCTTACCCAAGCGAAGATGCGGTAGTGGCCGGCGCCAGCGTGGAAATGATGAAGCTACTGTTTCCGACCGAAGTTGACTACATACAACAAAAGGCAGACGAAGAAATGCTATACCGCAAATTAGCAGGTGCAAATGTACAGGGAGAACTTACCGCCGGACAAGCGTTGGGGGCAAAAGTTGCCGATTTGTTTGTGGCACGCGCCAAAACCGACCGGGCAGGGAAAGCCATCGGCTCGGCTTCCGAATGGCAGGGCTTGCAAAATAATGCCACCTCGCGGGGCGATCAATACTGGATCAGCCTTGAAACACCGGCCCGCCCGCCGATGCTTCCATTGTTTGGTAAAGTGTTACCGTTTTTGTTTGATACGCTTACCGTTGTACAATTGCGCCCCGGTCCGCCAAACCTGGCTGGTACTGCAGCTTTTAAAGCTGAAGAAGCGGAAGTATTATCATTCAGCCAGCACCCTAGTGCTGAAAACCAGGCCCTGGTTGACTTTTGGGCCGATGGCGCGGGTACCTACACCCCGGCCGGGCATTGGAATGCAATTGCTGAAGCAGATTTTGTGCAGGAGCATTACAGCGAAGTTAGATGGGCGCGCAACTACGCGCTGTTAAATATGGCCGAAATGGATGTGGCAATTTGCTGCTGGGATACCAAATATCATTATTTTAACCAAAGGCCCACCCAGGCAAACCCGCTCATTAAAACACTTACCGGTATCCCCAACTTTCCGTCGTACACGTCAGGGCACTCCAATTTTAGCGGCGCAGCCGCAGCCGTATTAACCTATTTGCTGCCTGACCGGGGCTCCAAGTTTACAGACCTTGCGCAGCAAGCATCGTTATCGCGGTTGGTTGGCGCAATACATTACCGCAGCGACATTGAGGTCGGCATGCAAACGGGCGCAAAAGTTGGCCAGTATGCGGTAGCACGCGGCATGTCCGATGGGGCAGGACCCGGCAAATAAAAAAGATAGTTGATTAATAGTAAAACCTGTTTGGAGGCAGGTTAAGGCTCCGGTGAAAAGCCGGAGCCTTTTAGAAAAACTTAATAAAGAACAACAACAAACACCAAATAACACAAATGAAAACAACTACTAAATTTTTTATTACAATTTGTGCGCTAACCTTTTCATTACAAACGGAAGTTTTTGCCCAGGGCTGCGTGGCCATCCATAGCACCGGCGGTATTTGCGAAATGAACGAGCACCCTGACAGTTCAGCCACGGTATCAGGCGGGTATTGGCTGTATAACGACAATGCGCGTTATTATCGTTCGTACAAACATTTTGTCGGTAAACAAGAACAATATCAGCGGTTTACCATGCACAACAATGTCATTAACCACGTTTATACACAAGATAATGCATTTACAAGGGTATTTAACGAGCGCTGGTCACTTACTGTAGATTTGCCTTTTATGGATGCAAGCCGCTCACAGGTTAGCAGCGGCGTTCGCTTCAGCACGCATTCCTTTGGCCTGGGCGATGCGAATGCAACAGCCTATTACTGGCTTTTTGATCCGAATAAGGTGAAAAACTTTAATATACAAGCCGGCTTGGGTATCAAATTTGCCACCGGCGCGGATGACTATCAAGATTATTTTTTAAACGGCGCTACCGGTGCGCGCACATTGGGCCCTGTCGATCAATCCATACAACCCGGCGACGGCGGCACCGGGATTTTAGTCGACATTAACACTTTTTACAACCCAACACATAACTTTGGCTTTTACGGTAACTTTTACTACCTGGTCAATCCCCGCGACGTTAACGGAACACCCCGCTCATCCAGCCCTGCCAGCCCAACCACCATTGCGGTTACCGCCGATGTGCTGAGCGTTACCGATCAATATATGATTAGAATGGGAGGCGATTTGTCAGTAAAACGCTTCAACTTCTCACTAGGTGTACGCGATGATTGTGTGCCGGTTAGGGACCTTATCGGCGGCAGCGACGGCTTCAGGCGACCAGGTTGGGTGTTTTCGCTCGAACCGGGTGTTAACTACGAAATAAAAAACATTGCATTTTACGCGTATGTCCCAATCGCTATTATCCGTGACCGCACCCAAAGCGTGCCTGATGAAAGGACGACCACACTTACGGGCGTGTACACCCACGGCGATGCCGCTTTTGCCGACTACGTAGTGAACATTGGAGCGACCTTTAAGTTTTGAGTGGGTGCAACTTTTGGTTATAGCGCGGATAGACATAGATTAATGCAGAAAATAAACAATGTTATGAAAATACCTACAGAACCCATTGGAAGCATTCCACGCCCGGACGGGTTGGTTGCTGCAATTACTGCCCCGAATAGCGGCGCAGATTTAACAAGCCTTTACAATAAGGCGGTTAATGATACTTTGGCCGAGTTTGAAAAAACCGGATCGCCCGTGATAACGGATGGCGAGCAAACAAAGTCGAGCTTTGCAACCTACCCGCTGGAAGGCTTAACTAATTTAGCGCCCGGGGGGATGGTTATCAACTTCGAAGATGGTCATTCGCGCCAGTTGCCTTTATTAACCAGCGGCCCCTTTAAGTATGGCAACTATGCCGTAAAGTATCTTACCGCTGCCCAAAAGCAAACAAAGCTACCCGTAAAACAGGCAGTTATTTCGGCTTCAGCGCTGAGCCTCATCTACCCGCAAAGCGGCATTGCCGGCTACAGCCAGGCTGAATTTATGGCTGACCTGTTGGACGAGTGTGAAAAGGATATCAGGCAATGTTTGCAACACGGCGCTTACAAAGTGCAGATGGACTTTACAGAGGGCAGATTATCGCTTAAACTCGATCCTTCAGGCGGGGTGTTAAAACATTTTATCGGCGTTAATAACCAGGTATTTGACCGGTTTTCCAAAGAAGAGCAGCAAAAGCTGGGGGTACATGTATGCCCCGGCGGCGACCATGACTCAACACATAGCGCTGATATCGACTACGCCGATTTTTTACCGGATTTGTTCGAAATGCATGTCGGTAATTTTTATCTTCAGCTGGCAAGCGAGCCCGACAGGGTTAAGGTTTTAAAAATTGTGAAACAGTATCTCAAGCCCGATCAAAAAGCATTTGTCGGTGTAATCGACGTGCTGAACCCGGTTGTGGAAACCAGTGAAACCGTAAGAGATCGTGTACTGGAAGCAGCAGAATACATTCCGCTAAACCAATTGGGCACTACCGACGATTGCGGATTTTCACCTTTTTGCGATGATGTCTCAACCACGCGCGAAACTGCTTTCGCTAAAATAAAGGCGCGGATTGATGGCACAAAGCTGGCAGAAGAAAAACTATTCTCGTAATTGCTGAGGATTTTAATGAGGCTTGATTAACAGGATGTTGTTGAACGAAAAAAATATCTATTACACACTACGCTTCGCTGCGGCGATGTGCTTTATCGGGCATGGCGCATTTGGGATCATCACCAAAGAGATATGGTGCAACTATTTTGCAGTATTTGGGATAGGGAGGGAGATGGCTTACCGGTTAATGCCGCTTGGTGGTACCGCTGATATTTTAATGGGACTGTCGCTGCTGCTCTATCCAACACGGCTGGTTATCGGGTGGTTGGTTTTATGGGGCTGCGTTACGGCATTCCTGAGACCTTTGTCTGGTGAGCCCTTTGCCGAGTTTATTGAACGAGCCGGTAACTATGGCGTTCCTTTAGCCCTGTTGATTTTATGCGGTTGGGAAAGCCCATTTTTGAAAAACCTGTTTTCGTTTGCAACACCAGGACCCAATACTGATGAAGAGAATCTTGTTAAATTAAGAAAGTGCTTGCAATTGGTCGCTTTCATGGTACTGTTGGGTCATGGCGGGCTGAACGTGATTGAAAAAAAGGGAATAATACAGCAATACACTGCTCTTGGTTTTTCAAATCCTGCAATGGCCGCACGCATTATTGGGGTTTTTGAGGTTGCGGCTGCATTCTCAATCCTAATCAGCCCTGTGCGCGCAATAGTGCTTGTCCTGCTCATCTGGAAAATGGGCGCCGAACTTTTCTACCCTCATTGGGAGCTGTTTGAATGGATAGAAAGGGGAGGGAGCTATGGCGCATTGCTGGCGCTGTGGTTCGCACTGCCCAAAAGTAAACTGTGGACAAAAAGTCCCCTGCAACAAGTTGAAGGGGCATAAGAAAGCAAACTCTGATTTTTTTTATAGTTGATTTGTTGATTTAAGTAAGAGCCGGGGGGTGGGATACCCGGCTTTTTTATTTTATGTTTGTCTTACATTATTAATGCTAAAAATGAATACGCCTGAACAAAATTTTGCTGGGCTCGGCCTTGAGCTTCCTCCTGCGCCGAAACCAATGGGAGTTTATAAACCTTGCCTGGTTGATGGAAAATACCTTTACTTGTCTGGCCATGGCACGGTCAAGGATGATGGTACGCTAATCATCGGCCGGATAGGTACTGACCTCACGCCCGAAGAAGGCAAACTAGCCGCACGGCAGGTTGGCCTGGCCATATTAGCTACTATTAAAGCCAATTTAGGGAGCCTCGACAAGGTGAAACGGGTGATAAAGGTTTTGGGCATGGTAAATTGCACGCCCGATTTTGAAAAACATCCCTTCATCATTAACGGTTGCAGCGAATTGTTTGCAAAAGTTTGGGGCGAGGACAACGGCGTGGGAGTAAGGAGCGCAGTTGGGATGGGCTCGTTGCCGGGCAATATACCGGTAGAAATTGAGGCGCTGTTTGAGCTTTTCTGAGTCCGGAGTCAAAAGTCAAAAGCAATGAAAAATAAAAGCTGGTACACTATCAATAATGTTGAAGAACTTGACACACCGGCGCTGGTTGTTTATCCCGACAGGGTAAAAAACAATATTGATATACTGAAAAGTATGATCGATAAAACCAGCCGGCTGCGGCCGCATGTAAAAACGAATAAGAGCCCCAATGCGACGCAATTGATGCTTGATGCAGGGATTACCAGGTTTAAGTGTGCCACCATCGCGGAGGCGGAGATGCTGGGGATATGCAACGCCCCCGATGTTTTATTGGCCTATCAGCCCATCGGACCGAAATTAAGGCGGTTTATTGCGCTGATCGCTAAGTACCCGCAGACAAAGTTTTCCTGCCTGGTTGATAATATTGGAGCTGCGCTGGAAATTTCTGCCGGGTCTTCAAAACATAAGCTGCATATCCCGGTTTATATCGACCTTAATGTCGGTATGAACCGGACGGGAATCGCTCCCGGTGAGGCTGCTTTACAACTTTATGCGGATTGCAGCCTTTTACCGGGAATAAAACCGGTTGGTTTGCACGCGTACGATGGTCATATGCACTACGCTGATATAGCAGAGCGCAAGCAAAAATGCGATGAATGTTTTGAGCCGGTGCTGAAAATGCAATCGGAATTGGTGCAATCGGGATACCCGGAACCAATTATTGTTGCGGGTGGCTCGCCAAGTTTTCCCATTCACGCCAAACGAAAACACGTGGAATGCAGCCCGGGAACATTTATCTACTGGGACGAAGGCTATCTGACTGAATTGAGCGAACAAACCTTTTTAACTGCTGCCCTGGTAGTTTCCAGGGTGATTTCCCTACCGGACGAAACAAAAATATGCCTCGACCTGGGGCATAAGTCGATAGCCTCCGAAAAAGAATTAAATAAGCGAGTGCTATTTCTTAACGCACCCGAATTGGTTTTTGCGGGGCACAGCGAGGAGCACCTGGTGGCCGAGGCCGGCGAAGGGCATACATATAAAGTAGGGGATGTTTTGTACGGGATTCCCTTTCATATTTGCCCTACGGTTGCGCTGTATGAACGGGCGATAACCATCGAAGACAACAAGGTCAGCGGAGAGTGGAAAAATATCGCCCGCGACAGGAAAATAACTGTGTGAGTTGAAGGGCGAAAGGTAAAAGGCGAAAGGTTTTACAGGGATCAACTCAATCAACTTAATCTAACTTAATCAACCCAGTCAACTATTCAAATGTTCACCATCGACGCTCATTTAGACCTCAGTATGAATGCCCTGGAATGGAACCGGGACTTGCGCAGGCCCATTGCCGAAATAAATAGCAGGGAGGTGGGTCTTACCGACAAACCCGACCGGGCAAAGGGCGTGTGTTCGCTGCCCGAATTACGCCGGGGTAACATTGGCCTGGTTGTGGCGACACAAATAGGGCGTTATGTTGCACCCGATAATGCGCTGCCGGGCTGGCACTCGCCCCAGCAGGCCTGGGCGCAAACCCAGGGGCAGGTAGCCTGGTACAAGGCGATGGAAGACGAAGGGGAAATGGTACAGATAAATAACCTGCAAAGCCTGGAAAAACATTTAGCGCTTTGGAATGACGGCAGCCCCGCCGAAAGCAAAGCCATCGGCTATATTTTAAGCCTCGAAGGCGCCGATTCTTTGGTTACCGTAGGGCATTTGGAGCGCGCTTATCAATATGGTCTGCGGGCGGTTGGACCAGCGCATTATGGGCCGGGTCGTTACGCCAATGGTACTGATGCAACAGGCCAAATGGGCCCCCGGGGACTTGAATTGATTAAGGAAATGGAGCGCCTGAACATCATCCTGGATGCCACCCACTTATGCGACGATGCCTTTTGGCAGGCGCTGGATCATTTTAGCGGGCATGTATGGGCCAGTCATAACAATTGCCGGGCATTGGTTGATCATAACCGTCAGTTTAGCGATGACATGATAAAAGCATTGGTTGACCGGGGCGCCGTGATCGGCGGGGCTTTGGATGCCTGGATGATGGTACCGGGGTGGGTGAGGGGCGTTTCTGATCCGAAAGCGATGAATTGCAATTTAGAGGTGATGATCGATCATCTCGACCATATTTGCCAAATTGCCGGGAATGCGCTACATGTGGGCATCGGTTCTGACCTTGATGGCGCCTTTGGACGTGAGCAGTGCCCTTATGATTTGGAAACTATTGCCGATCTGCAAAAAGTACCCGCATTATTGAAGAAACGCGGTTACAGCGAAGCGGATATCGAAAATGTGATGCATGGCAACTGGTTGAGGTTTTTAAGAAACGCCTGGAAATAAAATCTCATGCGAAAATACTTGTTCTTTATGGTGTTAGCTTTTCCTTTTTGCTGCGGCTGCCATATGGGAATGGGTGCCAGGCCGTTGGATTGGGACGATTTTGATGCTTCACACATTGATAAAACTTTAACTGAAAAAGGTCTGCTTAATAGTTACCGCTTTATTTTTTGGGAAAACGCCAAAGGCACCTACACCCAGCAAGTTGTGGCAAATTACGCTGTTAGCAAAGGGTGGCAGTTCGCCGGGAATGAGAAAGTAGATTCTTTAAGCATGAAAGGTTATAACACCCTTTATCGCGTTATTGTTAATTCAGTTTTCAAATCCGTCCGCAAAAGGAAGCCCGACCCCGCGTGGTTTGACAGCAGCGGGACACTTTATAAATTCAAATATATCCTGCCCGGAAGAAACAAAAAAGAAGCCAAATCCTTTCATAGTGAGGTGCTGGTAAGTCCTGACGCCAGCCAAATGTGCGCCTATCCATTGCTGGACGATTCCTAACGCCACCTATATTAATCGGTGAAACTAAGCGTAGTGACCTCATGAATACCGCTAAACAAAAAATAACCGTGAATAATCAAAACGAAATCGGTGAAATCACAAAAATAAAATCGGTGTAATCACAACTAATATGAAAGAAGAACAAACCCGCCTTACTGAACCCGATTGGAAAAAATGGGGCCCCTACGTCAGCGACCGCCAATGGGGAACAGTGCGCGAAGATTACAGCACCAACGGCGATGCATGGAACTACATTACCCATGATATGTCCCGCAGCAAGGCATATCGTTGGGGTGAGGAAGGCATCGGCGGCATTTGCGATAATCAGCAGACGCTTTGTTTTGCGGTTGCGCTTTGGAATAAGAAGGATCCCATCTTAAAGGAGCGCTATTTTGGCTTAAGCAACCCGGAAGGCAACCATGGCGAGGATGTGAAAGAATTATACTATTACCTGGAAAATACGCCAACACACTCGTATCAGAAGATGTTGTATAAATATCCGCAGAATGAGTATCCTTATGCGTGGCTGGTTGAGGAAAATAAGCGGCGTGGGCGTAACCAACCGGAGTTCGAATTGATTGATACCGGCTTATTCGACCAGGATGCTTATTTTGATGTATTCATAGAATATGCCAAAAACACCCCGGACGATATACTGATAAAAATTACGGTGCACAACCGGGGCACCCAGGATGCAGCCTTAAACGTTTTGCCAACCATCTGGTTCCGTAATACCTGGGATTGGGGCTACTCCAGCTACCGTCCGGAGTTGACAGCCGATTCGCATGGGGTGGTTGAGATCTATCACAAGGATTTGAAGCAAATGTGGCTTTCGGCGGAAGGCTCGCCGGAGGTTTTGTTTTGCAATAATGAAACCAATACAAAGCGGTTATACAATTTCGACGATGGCAGGCAATATTATAAAGATGGCATTAACGATCATATTGTTCATGGCGCCGAAACAGTCAACCCAAAAAAAACCGGCACTAAAGCCGCAGTAAATTACGATATAACTGTCCCTGCAAAACAAAGTGTCACACTCCGGCTAAGACTGGCCAAAGATGCCATGACCAATTTTGACGATTTCGACGGAATATTTAATGCCCGCGCAGCGGAATCAGGCAAATTTTATGACGATCTGCAGCAGGGTAATAACAATGACGATCGCCGCATGGTGCAGCGCCAGGCATTTGCAGGCATGCTGTGGAGCAAGCAATTTTATTATTACGACGTTCGCCACTGGATAAACGGCGACCCCGCCGAACCCAAACCGCCCGCAGAACGGCTAAACGGCCGCAACAGCAAATGGATGCATTTGAATACCAGGGACATCATATCCATGCCGGACAAATGGGAGTACCCCTGGTTTGCCGCATGGGACCTGGCATTTCATTGCCTGCCGCTGGCTTCCGTGGATATGGTTTTTGCCAAGCATCAGCTCACGCTGCTGATAAAAGACTGGTACATGCATCCCAACGGCCAGTTGCCTGCCTACGAATGGGACTTTGGCGATGCTAATCCGCCTGTACATGCACTGGTGACCTGGAGGATATACCAGGCGGACAAAGCCCAGAACAACGGTAAAGGGGATACCCAATTTTTGGAACGGATTTTCCATAAGCTGATGCTCAATTTTACCTGGTGGGTAAACCGCAAGGACGCGCAGGGTAACAACATTTTCGAGGGTGGATTTTTGGGGTTGGACAATATTGGCGTATTTGACCGGAACGCGCAGCTGCGCATGGGCGAAACCCTTGAACAGGCCGACGGCACCAGCTGGATGGCCACCTATTCCCTTAACCTGCTGCGTATCGCGGCGGAGCTTGCTGTCACCGACACTGCTTACCGCGATATCGCCTCCAAGTTTTTTGAGCATTTTATTTATATTGCCGGGGCCATTTCCAATTTCGGCTCAAATAATGCGGGGCTTTGGGACGATACCGACGGCTTTTTTTACGACCAGCTGCACATGTCCGACGGTTCCGTGCAAAAAATGCGGGTAAGGAGCATGGTCGGGCTTATTCCCCTGTTTGCGGCCGAGGTACTGGATGAGGCGGATATTACCGAAAACCCTATCTTCCGCGACCGCCTCAACTGGTTCGCGGCAAACCGGCCAGACTTGGCGGCACTGGTTTCGCGCTGGTCCGAAACCAAAGCGCCGGGCAAGCACCTCATTAGTTTATTACGCGGCTACCGCATGAAATCTCTGCTGCGCTATATGCTGGACGAAAATGAGTTCCTCAGCACTTATGGAATCCGGTCACTTTCTAAACACCACCTGGATAACCCATACACGGTAAGTGTGGATGGCGCCCAATTCAGCATCGGGTACACGCCGGCCGAAAGCGACAGCGGCGTGTTTGGCGGCAACAGCAACTGGCGCGGGCCTATCTGGATGCCGACGAACTACCTGCTGATTGAGAGCCTGCATAAGTTTTACGAATATTATGGCGACGATTACAAGATAGAGTGCCCCACCAACTCAGGCAACTTTATGAACCTGAAGCAGGTGGCCGACGAGCTGTACAGCCGTATCTCCAACCTTTTCCTGCGCGACCAGAACGGCCGCCGCGCGGTATTCGGCCATTACGAAAAAATGCAAAACGATCCACACTTTAAGGATTATATACTTTTCCACGAATATTTCGACGGCGATAACGGCAGAGGCGCAGGCGCCTCCCACCAAACAGGCTGGACAGGGCTCATCGCGACCTGTTTGTATTAAGTGTTCATCCGTGAACACTTTGAACACTTTGAACACTTTAAGTAAAGCGGATTAACTTGCTGATAATAAATAAACTATGCCATTTTTGTGAATTATCGCTTTAAGTAAAAACGGCCTTAAAGCGTTCATTTTTGAACGCTGATGAACACCAAAATGAACGCCTATCCCTGTAAAAAGTTGACACTTTTGGTAAATAATCCTAAAGTGGGTTTGCACTTTTTAACCAGGATTGCAGCTGCCCTCTTTCCACCGAAGGTGAAGAGAGGGTCGACCAGCGAAGTCCCAACCGAAGGTCGGGAGGGTGAGTCAACCCGGCTGACATTAGCGCCATTGCCCACCGCCAAACCCCCGAAAGCCGCTAAAGTTACCCCGATAATAAGCGCTGAAAACGCGTCGATCGGCCCATGATCCGGCTAAAAACCACCCACAAACCGCTACGATTAGCACACGAAAAATTTCAGTCAGCCAAAAAAAGCGTTCATTTTTGTTCACGCCGTGAACATCCTCACATCGCCAAAAGCAGAATTAAAAGTCATAGGTAAATTGTTTTAGCTGCATCTGATTTGACCAAAAGCTTCTATTGTGTAAAAATGACACAATAAAATTTCCAAATCCCATTCCAGTCCTTTAGCTTTACGCTAACCACATAAACTAAACAAAATGACACTAAACAGGCGCAAATTTTTGCAGGGGGCCGGTACGCTGGCGCTCGGCAGTATGGTATTTAATAGCCGGGCGGCATCGCTGCTCAATTACCGGCCGCAGCATGCCGTAGGGTTGCAGCTTTTTACCTTTTTTGGCATTATCGATGATGACGTGAAGGGCACCTTGACAAAAATAGCCGCCATCGGCTATAAGGAAATGGAGTCGGCCTTCAGCAAAAAGGGCGGCTATTATGGCATGACGCCGAAAGAATTTAAGGCGATGGTTGAGGACCTGGGCATGACCTGGAAGTCGCACCACGTACTGGGCGCGCCGTTTAAAATGCCGGCAGGTGCTAAAATGCCCAACGGACCGGACGGCAAGCCGATGGTTTTACCGGTTATGCGCAACCTGCGCGATAACATGCAGGAACTGGTTGACGAGGCAGCCGCCGGCGGACTGGAATACTTAGTTTGCGCCAATGCGCCGACAGATACCCTGGAAGACCTTAAATCGAGCATCGAAATTCTAAACAAAACCGGCGAAGTAACCAAAAAAGCAGGCATACAGTTTTGCTACCATAACCATGATATGGAATTTAAAAACGTGGAAGGCAAAATTCCCTACGAGCTGCTGCTGAGCGAAACCGATGCGAAAAATGTAAAAATGGAGCTCGACTTGTGCTGGGTTACCAAGGCCGGCAAGGACCCTGTTGAGTTGTTTAAGGCCAACCCGGGCAGGTTCCCGCTATGGCACCTGAAGGACCTGGATGCGGCGAAAGTTGGTCCCACATCGGTAGGCAGCGGCATAATTGATTTTAAACGGATATTTGAGAACCAGAAAGTAGCCGGTATGAAGCATTTCTTCGTAGAGCATGATATGCCGAAAGATGCGTTCGCCAGCATCAAGATGAGTTACGATTATATTAGGGGTACGCTGAAGGCGTAGCGGAGGTGAAAGGTGAACATGTCAGACTTACGAAGTTTTTAAAACTTCGTAAGTCTTTCGTTTACCCGCAAAAAACGGATGTTGAAAGATTAAAGCACTGTCGTTTTACCGAAAAAGACTAATTCTTCAAAAAAGAAGCTGCCGGCTTAATAGCCAAACGAATGTTCCGAACCCGGTTCTTCACCCAGGTATAAACGGACGAATACTCCACATAATTGCGGATAGAGTCATCGTTGCGGATGGCAGTAACCATATCGCGCAAAATGCTCCGCAATTGCGATCCGCGGCTTACGTTGGTTACAATTTCTTCCAGCTGGTCGGCGTAGATCACGGCTTCATCCTCGTTGTCAAAAAGCAGTTCGGTGTTTTTTGCGCCCCTGGCTTTAACGCCTTTGGAGGGCAGCGGGAGGCGGTATTTTCTAAAATCGGCAAATGTCACACGGGTGGGCCCGGTTGGCGGTAGATTGATGCGTAACATAATATTTAAAAGTTTTTCATTTATTCCTTACTCAAAAATTCCTGCACAAAATCATCATCCCTTATTGCTGCAATAATATCATTTATAGCTAAATATTGCGTAGTTGTTTTGTCATTTATTTCGTCGGCCATGTTTTCCAGCTGCCGGGCATATATTATGGCCTCTTCCTCATTCTCAAACTTTAAAATCACATCGTCGTTTACCTCCTCCTCAACGCCTGATACGGGCGCGGGTATCTGGTAACGCTCAAATAATGAGAAGGTTAACGCAGACGGCCCATTTGACGGAACGAGTATATTCAGCATGATTTACCGGCTTTAACAACACCCAATATACAAAACTGTTTTTACTAATTGACTGTACGAATTAAACGAATAAAATATTACAAGGTTGGGGGTATTTATTCACATTTTGCAAACATTGTTAATATAAGGTATTTGGGATTAAAAAGCACAGGTCAAACCTCCCGGTAAGTGTAGCTACCCTCTTTCCGGCACAGGCGAAGAGCGGGTCGACCAGCGAAGTCCCAACCGAAGGTCGGGAGGGTGAGTCGACTCGCCGCAATGCATTGACGGTAATGACCCCCGGGTCGCCTCACCCTGCTCCCCGACTGTGTTGGGGACTCGACATCCCTCTCTTCGCTGCGCGGAAAGAGGGAGGAAAATTGTTTCAACAACCGGGCGTTTTGGCGTTGCCCATCACCTCATAACAAACTCATTGTTTTTCCCATTTTGAAATAAACTCCAATTTAACTATTTTAAAGCGGAAATTAATTCACCAGCAACTGCCCATGGCCAATATCCAACCCGAACATCTTAAAAGGGTACTTAAGCCCATCCATCTTTGGGCCATTGCGGTGGGTTTGGTGATATCGGGCGAGTATTTCGGCTGGAACTATGGCTGGCGTGAAGCCGGTACTACCGGGTTTTTGATCGCGGCGGTCATCATCACGGTAATGTATATCACCTTTATTTTCAGCTATACCGAGTTAACCGCCGCTATCCCGCATGCCGGTGGCGCTTTTGCGTATGCCTACAGGGCCATGGGGCCCTTTGGCGGCCTGGTTGCGGGTTACGCCACCCTTATCGATTTTTTGTTTGCCACGCCGGCCATTGCTATGGCCCTGGGCGCCTACCTGCATTTTTTGTGGCCCGGGGTGCCGGCCCTATCCTCTGCGCTGGTGTTTAACGTAGTGTTTATTTTGATCAATTATTTAGGGGTGAAGGAGTCGGCCGTGTTTTCTGTTTTTATAACGGTACTGGCCGTAGCTGAATTGCTGCTGTTTATGGGCGTTGTTTTGCCCCATTTTAAAATGGCCAACTTTATGAGCCATCCTATGCCTTTCGGCTGGTCGGGTGTTTTTGCAGCATTGCCTTATGCAGTATGGTTTTATTTGGCGATAGAAGGCGTGGCGATGGTAGCTGAAGAAGTAAAAGACCCCAAAAAGAGCATCCCGAAAGGTTATATTTCGGCCCTGGGCACGCTCATCCTGCTGGCTTTTGGCGTGATGATATTTACCGGCGGCATTACCGACTGGCGCAAGCTTAGCAATGTATCCGACCCGCTGCCCGAGGCTATTCGCTACGCATTGGGCAAGCAAAACAGTTTAACCCGCATTTTTGCCGGCATCGGCGTATTCGGCCTGGTGGCGTCCGTTCATGGCACCATCCTGGCTTCTTCAAGGCAGGTTTATGCCATGGCGCGAAGCGGATACGTGCCGCGCGTTCTGTCGGCAGTAAATCATCGTTTTAAAACGCCGCATTGGGCGCTGGCAGCGGGAGGGGGGATCAGCTTTATCGCCCTGTTCACCGGCACAACCGACCAGATCGTCGAAATATCGGTAATGGGGGCGGTGTTTATGTACATGATGAGCATGATCAGCCTGTTTATCCTGCGCAAAAAGGAGCCATGTATGGAACGCCCCTTCACGGCGCCGGCTTATCCGCTGTTTCCCGCAATTGCTTTGGTCATTTGCGCCGTCACCCTTTTTGCGATGACATACTTTTATTTTACGCTGAGCCTTTACTTTTTTGGGGGACTGGCGCTGATAACGGCTATTTTTGTGCTGACGGGCAAGCACAAAGTGAAACTGGTGGAGGAAAATTTATGTTAATTAAATCATAAAAAATCGTGTTCAGACACACTGTTCGCCATATAACCTACCGCTTTGCCGACCTGAAAACGCTGCTGGCAAAAGCCTCGCCCTACCGAACGGGCGATGTGCTGGCTGGCATCGGCGCGGAAAGTTATGAAGAACGGGTGGCAGCACAAATTGCCCTGGCCGATGTGCCGCTAAAAACATTTTTAAATGAGGCGCTGATCCCTTACGAAACCGATGAAGTTACCCGGCTGATCATCGACGGGCATGATGCGGGGGCCTTTAACCTTATCAGCAGCTTAACGGCGGGCGAGTTCCGCGACTGGTTGCTAAATGATGATGCCGACACGGCGATTTTAGCGGAAATCGCTTCCGGCGTCACGCCGGAAATGGCTGCAGCAGTATCCAAACTGATGCGTAACCAGGATTTGATCGCGGCAGCAAAAAAATGCGAAGTGGTCACCAGGTTCAGGAATACGATTGGCTTAAAAGGCCATTTCTCCACCCGGCTGCAGCCCAATCACCCCACAGATGACTTAAAAGGTATAGCGGCCAGCATGATAGACGGCCTGCTGTACGGCAGCGGCGACGCGGTGATCGGCATCAACCCGGCAACCGACAGCCCGACTGTGGTTAGGAATTTGCTGGAACTGATCGATAACGTACGGCAACAATTTGATATACCCACCCAATCCTGCGTTTTAAGCCATATTACCACGACTTTGGAACTGATGAACGCCGGCGCGCCGGTTGATCTTTGTTTCCAGTCGATAGGCGGAACGGAGCTTACCAATTCCAGCTTTGGCATTAACCTGGCCTTGCTTGACGAGGCCTACCAGGCAACTTTGTCGCTCAATCGCGGCATTATTGGCCAAAACGTGATGTATTTTGAAACCGGGCAGGGCAGTTCTTTATCGGCAAACGCCCATTTCGGCGTCGACCAGCAAACCTGCGAGGCGCGGGCCTATGCAGTGGCCCGAATGTATAAACCGCTGCTGGTGAATACGGTGGTTGGCTTTATCGGCCCTGAATATTTGTACGATGGCAAGCAGATCATCCGAGCAGCGCTGGAAGACCATTTTTGCGGAAAGCTGCTTGGCCTGCCGATGGGCGTAGATATCTGCTACACCAATCACGCCGAGGCCGACCAGGACGATATGGATAACCTGCTTACTTTGCTGGGCGTGGCAGGCTGCAACTTTATTATGGGCATCCCCGGTTCAGATGATATTATGCTGAATTACCAGTCGACATCCTTTCACGATGCGCTGTATGTGCGGAAAGTTTTAGGATTAAGGCCTGCGCCCGAATTTGAAGAATGGTTAACCAGACAAGGTATTGCGGATGAAACGGGAGCGCTATTGCCCGTGAGTTCCTCGCACAAATTGCTATCAGGGATATTGTAGATGAAAAATGACTTGAAAAACGTTGATCCTGTGGCTCCATTAAAAGAGTTTACCCGTGCGCGCATAGCCATTGGCAGGGTGGGGGCGAGCATCCCCCTGAAACAATCCCTTGAATTTAATTTGGCACACGCACACGCCCGCGACGCGGTGTATTCCATACTGGACGTTGATGGCTTATTCGATACACTTAAAGTTTTCGATTTGCCCCTGCTTCATCTTCACAGTAAGGCACTTACCCGGCATAAGTACCTGAAACGGCCAGACCTTGGGCGCCAGCTGGATGAGGGCTCGGCACAACACCTGGCGGGATACAGCGGCTATGATGCAGCCATTATTATTTCCGACGGCCTCTCGGCTACGGCGGTTAACGAAAACACTGCTGGCTTACTGCGCCTGCTGATCCCGAAATTATTGGCCGCAAAATTAACTTTAGCACCGCTTTGCCTTGTTGAGCAAGGCAGGGTGGCCATAGGCGACGATATAGGCTTCGCTTTAGAGGCCAAATTTTCAATAGTGCTGATAGGTGAACGTCCGGGCTTAAGTTCGGCGGACAGCATGGGCGCCTATCTTACTTATAATCCAAAACCGGGACTAACGGACGAGTCGCGCAACTGCGTATCAAACATTCGGCCGCATGGCCTAAAATATAAACCAGCGGCCGAAAAGATTTTTTACCTGGTAAATGAAGCTTTTAAACGCAAGCTTTCAGGCGTGGGATTAAAGGATAACGAAGGATTGCTTGGTCATTAGTCATTAGTATGGCTTGTTAAACCTCTATCTCGTGATTTAACCAATTCATCTTTCGGACTTTACTGACTTTTCCGACTTTCGGACTAATAGTCCTCCTGTTTCACATAGCCGTTCAGCGCCAGCGGGCTGCCATGACTGCGTTTAACCTCTATCATGGCGTGGCCTTGCGGGGTGATCTCCATATTGATCTGCTTCACGTCGGCCATTTGGGTATTTGGCTTGATGACTATGTTCCAGTCACCGTTTTTGCCGCGCCATTCGCTGTAACCATATTTGGTGCAGTCGAATTTAATTTTGCCGGAGCTGGCAGGCAGGTTAGCGATCAGGGTGTCTTTATCAATCGCCACATCGTACTTATGGTAGCCCAAAGGCATTTTGCCTTTATTGGTTGCCTCAAAAACATAATCTTTTTTTTGTATAAGCCCTTTTATTTCAGCGGCTTTATCTGCCTTATCGTCTTTAAGCGAATTCTGGGCGCTAACGGTATTCAACCCGGCAAATACCGCTACTAATACAAAAAATAATTTACCGATGCTTTTCATGGTTTTAGATTTTAATGTTTGAAATAAACAATTATCTAAAATGAAAAAGCAAAATTCATACCAAATAGAAATAAAATTATCTTTTGGTTAATAAAAATAACTTACTCTTTTTCAACGATATTACCCTGGAAAGAGATAGGGTCGCGGTTGCTGCTGATCACCGCTAAGGAGGCATAGCCGTCCTGTGAAATATCCAGGCGAAGCTGCTGCACATCACGCCAGTTGGTAATGTCATGGTCTTGTGGTTTGATCATGATCACCCAGCCACCCTTTTTTCGCTCATTTTTGGCAAAACTAAATTTGGTCGACGTAAACTTTATACCGCCGTCCAGCGCTTCTGCAGGGGATGGCGCTATATATGCCGCGCCATAATAGGGCAAAAAGGCAATAATACTGTCTTTAGTTACTTTGAGGTCGTAAATGGAGGTTAAATATTTGTCGCCGCCGGTCATGGGCAAAGCGTATTCCGCTACAAAGTAAAAATGGTTACCATCAACCATTTTTTTGACACCGGCCTGTTCGGCGGCCCTTTTTTCCTGGCGGGAAGTTTGCGCGCAGGCAACATTTACCAATGCTGAAACCAAGCCCGCCACCGCAAATAATCTGATCACGCGTTTCATATTCAATGCTTTAGTTGAATAAAGATACAACGCTTTTCATCAAAATTTGTTATTTTTTTGTAGTTGATTAAGTTAAGTGGTTGATAAAGTTGATTAAGCTAATACGGCGCGTAACTCAATCAACTTAATCTAACTTAATCAACCCAATCAACTCATATTAACGAGACACTCCTGTTCACAAACTCGGTCAGTTCTGCGCCGGTAAGTAAGCCCTGCGAAAGCAGTGCCAGGTCAAATGCCTGTTTTGACAGGTTTGTCTTTAGTTCTTCGTTTTCTTCAGCGGCAATCCGGCCGATCAGTTTATGGTTACCGTTGATGATCACCTTATAATTATCGGGCATGCTGCCATAAAAGCCCATGCCGCCGCCCATGGCTGCCATATCTTTCATCCGGCGCATAAACTCATCCATGGTCACGGTTACCGGCAATTCATCCGGACTTAAACTTTCCACCTCGATGCGGTAAGCCGGCTTATTAATGGCCTTTTCAAAAACCGACTTCACGTCCTTAGCCTGCTCCTCGGTTAAAACATGTGCCGGCGCGTCCTCTTTTTTGATCAGTTTGTCCGCAACATCGGCATCCACGCGTTTAAAGGAAGTCTTTTCCAGCTTATGCTCAACATGGCCGATAAAATGGTTGTCTATCGGCGAGTTCATCAGCAAAATATCATAGCCCTTCTTCTCCGCCGACTGGATAAACGCGTCCTGCTTGGCGGCATCGTTGGTATAAATGTACACCAGGTTGCCATCCTTATCGGTTTGCTCGGGTTTAACTTTTTCTTTGTATTCTTCCAGCGTAAAGTTTTCTTTTTTGATATTCGTCAGCAGTACAAAGTCTTTTGCTTTGTCATAAAACTTGTCATCGCTGATCATGCCATATTTTACGAACAGCCCGATATCGCTCCATTTTTCTTCGTAAGCAGGACGGTCGTTTTTAAACAGGTCTGCCAATTTATCAGCTACCTTTTTAGTGATATAGGTATTGATCTTCTTTACATTGCTGTCGGCCTGTAAAAAGCTGCGCGAAACATTCAGCGGAATATCCGGCGAGTCGATCACCCCATGCAGCAGCATCAAAAATTCGGGCACGATGTCCTTCACTTCATCAGTAATAAATACCTGGCGGGAGAACAGCTTGATCTTATTCCGCTGCACTTCAAAATCGTTCTTCAGTTTAGGAAAATATAACACTCCGGTAAGGTTGAACGGGTAATCCACGTTCAGGTGTATCCAAAACAACGGGTCTTCCGAGAATGGATACAGTTGTTTGTAGAAATTTCAATAATCCTCATCCTTCAGGTCCGCGGGGGCTTTGGTCCAGATCGGGTTGGTATCGTTGATGAT
>DASRTD010000010.1:0-22441 GCA_035656115.1 Mucilaginibacter sp. | reverse complement strand
TACACTGATGATGCGCTCAGTCCCCAGTGCTTCTTTGGCAACGCCATATTCGAATATTACATTGTTGTTTTGCGTTGGTTTAATGTTGTTACCTGAAATACGCTGCGCCAATTTTAAATACCAAGGGGTTTTCTGGAAATTAGTCACGGACACGTCGGCAATAAAAATATCACAACCGGGTATGCGACTGTCCATGATTCGATTGGCGACCGAAGGGCTTCCCGGTTCTCCCTTAATACCGTCGGTTACATGAAAAGTGACATCCTTAAGAATAGGATTTTGTTTGAGCTGCTTGGTAGCTTTATCAATACAGGAATGAATAAAGTTCTTGTTGAACTTGGTGTCAGTATTCATTTGCCAGGAATAAAAAATGGTCAACTGCATATCGATAAGGGTTAATGTTAAAAAGGGAAATCGTCGACGTCAAAATCCGGCTCCAGGTTTTCAATAAGATCGTCTTCGTTGGTTTTTCGTTTTATATTTTGTTTTTTGAGTAATTGTTCTTTCAAACGTTCATCTATGGCATTCATGACCGATTGCCTCGCTGCCCCGTGCTCCCGCAAGTAACTGTTTCCGCTTCCACAAGCCTCACAATAAGTGGTATTAAGGGCGCATTAATATGGAAGTTTCCAATGTTCATGATGAAATAGCCATTGCATAATTTCGAATATATAATAGATTGCAGATATGCCAGTAAAAATTGCAATCCAAGAGGTGAGTCTATTAATTTGTTTATTACGCTCGATCGCATCCTGCCGCTCTTGTTCTTCATAAGCTTTCCTAATTTTCTTCTGCTCCTGATACTTTTTATATGATTCA
This sequence comes from Mucilaginibacter sp., assembly GCA_035656115.1. GTDB lineage: Bacteria > Bacteroidota > Bacteroidia > Sphingobacteriales > Sphingobacteriaceae > Mucilaginibacter. The sequence goes on along the minus strand of DASRTD010000010.1, from coordinate 21,622 downwards.
ATGCTCCCTTGTTCTTTCAACCAACGTCCACGCTCTGTTAATTCGACTAGACTTTTCGTTGGGTCGATGTCCTTTCTTTTTATTGCAAATCCATTCTCAACCAAATAATCATTTATTGTTTCGGTCTGTTCAAAAACGCTCGATAAGTTTTCCGCAACATCGAAAAAAATTTCATCCGGAATGAGCATTGTTTTTTCCATTACACTAAACTCTCCATAATAGGGAATAAATTGTATTAAAAGATTTAGGAGGTTGGTATTTTTTTGTGAAAGCATTTATATTTATTTAGAGGAATAAATATACTTTATTTCCCCAATGCTCCCGCAAACAATTTTTCTTTACTGCCGTCCCGATTTATCGGGTGGCCCGCATGCTAAGTAACCGCCATACATTTCCAGCCGCTCGTTTTCACGGCTATGTCAAGCCGGCTTGCTGAAAAACTTCCACTGTCCCTCCGAAACGACTTCCACCTGGCCGGCTACGACTTTGATGGCGGTTTGTTCGTCGATGGCATAAACGGCTGCGGGAATTTTTGCGGCCCATTTTTCCGCATTTAGCCCGCAAGCGTCCTGGAAACCAGGGTTATTAAAGTGCGGAATGACCGCGAAGTCGGTAAGCCCTGCACCCTTGCCTGTATAGAACGACTTGCTGATTTCGCCCTCTGCTGTATGGAATACCATATTTTCCATTGTCAACGGCGTGCCGCTGCCTCCCCTCGGATCACTGATGGTCTCGCCAAAAACAGCGTTTACAGCCATACTGCCCGCGCTTACGCCAACATAAACCAGGTCTTTATTTAGCGAAGTCAATACCGTTGTAAGTCCTGATTGTTCAAACCAGTACGCCAGGTACAGCGGATCGCCGCCCCAAACCAACAGCGCGTCGGCCTCCTCAAGTGCAGCTACCCAGATATCTTTTTTAATACTGGGAAGTGCCGTGAGCTCAAGGAGCCCCATCGTTTTCCAGCCCAGGTCAACAAGGGCGCCTTTCATCTTTCCGGCTATCGGCCACCAGGCGTAATTCGGGCCGCCCATGAAAGGGTAAACGCCAGTCGGAACGAACAGCGCACCCGACTCACTGACGGGCTTGCCCAGGAGCTGTTCGAGCGTGTCCTTCATACTTTTATTGGAAATACCGGAAGAAGTGAGGAGTAGTTTGATCATGAGAACAAAAATAATTGCGGGTATCGGATAAATCAAGGGTGATCAGGACCAAAACAGGGGGGTGTTTGTGCCGCTCCCGCAAGCAACTTTTCCGGTGCCGCAAGAGTTTTAAAAGTTGTATTTTTTTAACAGCCCATTCAAAAACGCCCGAAACGATTTAGATGGCCAACCGTCATAATAATCGTTATTGGCCCAAAATTTAGCTTGTTTTTTAGGATCGACCGGAATGCTGGAGGTCACCACATTGCAGCTGAGGCAGACATTTATGTGTGCAACCATTTTACCTCTCAAATAATAAACAAAACCAAGGCCCGGTTCAAAGCAATCTGCAACAGTATCGTCGGCAAATGATTCTTTTTCTCCAAGCTTCCTGGTGAGGCTAAGCGCGCTCTCCTGATCAAGAACGACCTGCTTCATCATCGATTTGGCTATATGCCCCCTGGCGTCGACTATGCTCATATCCGACCCTATCCCCCCGGCAAAATCATACATCATTACCTTGTCGTACTTTAACTGCAGCGGTGAATTTTTTATAGTTTTATGTGTCGCGGGCAGTAAAACGATCAACACAACAAATGCAAAAACTTTCATAATGAGCGGACTTGGTCAGCTAAAGTATAAAGAATTCACAGCATTAAAAATAGACAACGTCGTCTTCCAGTCGTCGCAGGGTCCTTTGCGGGGACGAAATGTTAGGCCCTTACCCAAATTCAGAAATTAACGTAAAGTTTTTCGTCAGCAGGACAGCTTCGGAAAGAACCGATAAAAAACCGGCAAGGTAGTGCGGCCGGGCAGAGCATAGTCCCGACTAAAGTGGGGCGTGCAGGTTAGTGAAGCTACAGGGTAGCCACGCCCCACTTTAGTTGGGACAGCCCAAGGTTTTTTATCTGTTGTGCGGCAAAGGCCTTGTGCGCAAAGAATCCGCCAATTGGCGGATGACAGCGTTTTTGGTTACTTTTGGGGCGCCAAAAGTAACTAGGCCACCCGCGGCCATGAGCGGGCTCGTGTAAGAGGTTAGGACAAATGTAAAGGTCAGCGCCGTAATGCCTCGCCGATATGTTTACACCACCCTGCATTGCGGTTTGTTGGAGAAAACTCCAACAAAGGCGGAGAAAAGGCTGGCCTTTGCGCGCCGCACTTCGAGTGCCTCAGTGTGACATCCGCGCGCAATGACGCGTTGGCGGCAGATGCTCCGTTATGGCCATTTTGACGGTCAACTTGAATACACAAGCGACCCTGCCGAAACGCTAAATACGATGATACCTACTTTAAAAAGCCATCCAAATAACCCAATATAATATTCGTCTGCATCATCAGGCCTACATGACTTTGCGAAGGAACAATGGCCAAATGTGATTTTGGCATCGGCGCCATATCAGCAGATATACCGCCTCCCAGCAGTTGATACGTTTTCATCAGCTCAACCTTATCCAGGCCGTCATTATCGCCCGAGATGATCAATACCGGCATAGGAAGCTTCGCAATATTGCTGTCGCCCATATCGAAGGACGTGCCGACAAAAGCGAGCATCTGTAGCAAAAACGGTGTCCATTTTGTCGTGTCAGGCGCCACTGCATCGTATCCCGTTTTCAGCGGGGTATGCGTAAAAAATTCAGGTTTGAAATTTTTAAACGCAGTGGTTACTTCGGGCCGCCAGCCCGTACTTTTATAAGTGGAAGAAATGATCACTAATTTTGTTACCCGTTTAGGGCTTTGTATGGCCAGCTTGTAAGCCACGGAGCCGCCCATGCTATAGCCTGCAACATCGGCGCTGTCAACTTTCAGGTAATTCATTACGCCTTCCACATCGCTTGCCAGGGTAGCAAGGTCTAATTTTCGGTCCGAATACGGGGTGTGCCCATGACCCTGCATTTCAATGGCAATTACTTTTCGTGTTTTCGACAATTCGGGTATTAATTGCCCCCAGTTCATCTGGATGGTATAAAAAGCGCCATGTATTAATACGATAGGCCGGCCCTCGCCATACACCTCGTAATAAACTTTAATGCCATTAACCGGCGCATAGCCGCTTGCCACAGGTTTAAGCTGCTGCGCTTTTGACTGAAATACAGTAAAAAAAAGCGCTGCAATTATTACTACCGGTTTGAGGACATCAGATCCTTTGAATAATCTTTTCATGAAATGTTATTTAACTTGTTTTGATTTTATTGACAATACAAAGATCGAAGGCATTTCAGGATTTTATGCTGTGTGGCAATGACAGAATAGGGGGTGGATCGTGACAAATAACCCCTGTTCCCGCCGCACTTTTCCGCTCATTGTTTCAAGTACCTCAACGCAACAGCCCCTGATTTAAAAACCGTCGACTCAACCAATTTTAATTTTAATTTCTCCTGCAGGCTGATGCCTTCAAACAACCGCGTCCCTCGTCCGGCAACTATCGGGTGAACCACCAAATGATATTCATCGATCAGGCCAAGCGCCGCAAGTTGCGCGGCCAGGTTTACACCGCCGGTAAAAATGTTTTTGCCCGGTTGCTGTTTCAGTTTAAGCACTTCGTCCCGGAGGCCGGTATTAACAATCCTGGTTTTTTCTCCTTCAACGCTGTTTAATGATCGCGAGAAAACAACAATTTTCTCAACGGCGTCAAACGCGCGTGCATATTCAATATCTACATCTCTATCATCCTTCCCGGGAGGGGTTTTCGCCACATCCGGCCAGTAAGGGATCATCAATTCATAAGTTTTACGCCCGTACAGGAATGTGCCCGCCTCACGTGTGAGCTGCGTAAAGTGCCTCATTAGGTCTTCATCGGGATAGAAATGGGTATGGTCGCAATAGCCATCTAAGCTGGTGTTGATTGCATAAACTAATTTTCTCATTTTATTGCTTTTAGGTTTCTCCCTATTATTTCACATACCTCAATATAACAGCCCCCGATTTAAAAACCGTCGATTCCACCAATTTTAATTTCAATTTCTCCTGCAGGTTGATGCCTTCAAACAACCGCCGTCCTTCTCCGACAATTATCGGGACGACCGCAAAATGATATTCATCGATCAGGCCAAGCGCCGCAAGTTGCGAAGCAAGGTTTACCCCACCGGTAAAAATATTTTTGCCTGGTTGCTGTTTCAATTTTTGGACTTCGTCCATGAGGCCGGTGCGAATAATTTTCGTTTTTTCTCCCTGGGCGCTGTCTAACGATTGTGAGAAAACAACAATTTTCTCAACGGCGTCAAATGCCCGGGCAAACTCGTCAGCAGGGTCTTCTTTCGCCGCATCGGGCCAATAAGGAACCATCAACTCATAAGTTTTACGGCCATAGAGGAATGTGTCGGCATCCCGCGTGAGCTGCGTAAAATACGCAAACGTTTCTTCATCGGGATAGAATTTGGTATGGTCGACACAACCATCTAAGGACGTGTTGATCGCGAAGACTAATTTTCTCATTTTATTGATTTTTTGTTATTGCCTGTCAACGATGTAATCCAGTGCCGTTACCCCGCCAGTAAATTGTTTGGTGGTCAATAATTTTAGTTTTATTTGATCTTTGATATCTGTAAATAATGGGATGCCGCGCCCCAGAATAATTGGATTAACAAACAGCCAGTAGCCGTCAATTAAGTTCAGTTGAATAAGCGCATGTGTTGCCGTCGGGCTGCCAAAAAGCAATATCTCACTGCCTGCCTGTTGTTTTATTTTGTTGATGTTGTCAGCCAGGTTATCGCCTATAATGTTGGTGTTAGCCAAATTCGCGCCGTCCAGGGTTTTTGATAAAACAATTTTGTGTGCCTTTTTATACCACTTCGAATGTACAATGTCGTGTTTGCTCGCATTCGGTCCGTCCGCGGCGGTCGGCCAGTAATTTTCCATCATCTGGTAAGTTACCCGGCCATACAATGCCGTATCGGTTTCGCCTATCCGTTTTTCTACGTGATCAAAAACTTCCTCATCAACCTTGATCCAGTTCATTTCTCCGTTGGGCCCGGCTACGAAACCATCGAGCGAGATGTGCATAAATGAAATTATCTTTCTCATATTCTGTATATTTTATTTTTAGTTTGCTATAAATGGTTTATTGCATTGAATTTTGGTCAAATTCCACGATCCACTCAATTCCATATTTATCTCTAAACATTCCTCCGTATGAACCCCAGGGACTGTCGCCAATCGGCCCTTCAATAGCTCCGCCTGCTGATAGTCCATTAAATAGCTTGTCTGCTTCTTCCCGACTTTCTGCACTGATTGCTATTTTAGACCTGTTTTCGTTTTCATTTACCCGTCCCAAAAATTCGGGAACGTCATTGGCGATTAACACGTTATTTTTGCCAATAGGCAGGGCAATTTGCATTATTTTATTTGCCTCATTTTCTGGTATCGGAAATTCGGCGCTTGAGATGTCCCTGAAGCGAACAATCTTTGCGAACTCTCCGCCAAAAACTGATTTGTAAAAGGTGAATGCTTCTTCGGCATTTCCATTGAAGTTAATCCAGGGATTTATTGCTTTCATAATTTTTAATCTTAAATTGTTAATTTTTCTACTTACGCCTTTCTGTTTTTAGCATCGACGTTGTCACGGCGATTGTGAATTTTCTTTTATTATTTTTGAGATAAGGTTGCCAATAACTCGTCCAGGTTGTTGAATTGTGCCGCACATCCCTGGATGGCGCCCATTCCAACCATCTTCTCCATGCGCTCGCGCGACTCATTAAAAATAGTGATGCTCACTTTGGTAATACCATTGTGTTCGCTGAAATTGTAATCCCAGTCAGAACCGGGCAACTCACGGTTTTCATCCGCGTCTGCAAAAGTATTGTAGGTTTTGAAATTGGTTTTTGGACTGATTGCAGTATACTTTTGAACAAACCAACGTTCCTGGCCCTCGGGGCTTACCATAGCAAAAAACCGCCGGCCGCCGACTTCAAAATTCATCACTTTTGTTTTGGTGACAAAGGGTTTGGGCCCCCACCATTTGTCGAGCAGTTCGGCGGTTGTCCACGCTTCCCAAACCAGTTCAAGGTCGGCGTTAAATTCACGGGTCATGTAAACGGTCTGTTTTTCCTTGTCGACGGAAAAATCAAATAGAAGGTCAGTGTTCATTTTTTCTGTTTTTTTATGGTTGCTAATAGATCGTCCAGTTGGCTGAAACGGGTTTCCCAAATTTTACGGAACTGCTCAAGCCATTTGTCAATTTCTTTCATTTTGTCTATTTCAAGGTGGTAGTAAATTTCCCTGCCTTTATGTTCTTGTTTTATCAGTTCACATTCTGACAAAATGCGCAGGTGTTTTGAAACGCCCTGCCGCGTAGTGTCGAAATGTTCAGCAAGCGCATTTGGCGTCATCGCCTGTAAAGCAATTAAGGCTATGATTGCCCGCCGCGTCGGGTCTGCAATTGCTTGGAAAATATCTCTTCTCAATGTTCTGTTATTTGATTCATGAAACCAATCGGTTGCAAATATATGTGCAACCTTTCGGTTTCGCAAATTTTTTTAAAAAAATTTGAGGATGGACGTTTTCGCAGGAGGGTTCAAAACGGCATGGCTGTTAGGGACCGAAGGGGCAGAAATAAAAACTGGCGAAGAAAACTTTCTTTGCCGGTTCCGGCTTTGCTGTAAATGTCAAACGCTGTGCACCAAAATGTGCGGCTTTCGCACCATTTTTTTCTGCTAAAAACGGATAGGCATTTTTGTTCTGTTCAATTACCGATAATTAGATTTCTTCACCAGTAACCTTATATCAAGGATCAAAATTTTCCTTCCATCGGTTTCAATGATCCCTTCATTTTTAAAGTCTTTCAGCAGCCTTATCACGTTGTCCTTGGCAATGCCGGCAATATTGGCCAGGTCGGCACGCGAAACGTTTAGGGATGGCTCCTTGTCTGCAAAACGTGTGTCTTTAAATTTTTCCCTCAGTACGATAAGGGCTATGGCAAGGCGCTCCTGGGCGGTTCGCTGGGCAAACACAGACAGGCTATTGGCAAATACGGTGAACTCATGACTAAGCGCTTTGAGCAATCGTTGGGTGAACGCGGGCGAGCGCTGAAGAACTTCAAGAAAATCTTCCTTCGGGATAAAACTGAGCACACTTTTTTCCAGCGCGGCAGCCGAATCAGGGTATCGTTCGTCCGATAAAACAGCATGGTAGCCAATTAGCTCCCCATCGTTGGCAACATAGATGATCTGTTCCTTACCATTTCTGTCTGATTTGTACTTCTTTACCTTTCCGCTTTTTACAATAAATACGCCCGGGGGAACTGTCCCCTCCCTGAAAATTACATCTCCTTTTTGAAAAAGCTGATCGCTTTGATGCCTGAACAGGAAGGCATAATCCTGTTCTGAAAGTACGTTCAGGACGGATTGCGTGGTAAAATTCCATCTTTCAATCGGAAACAATCCTGATAAACTCATCTACAAATATACGTATTTGCAAAAACTGATATTTATCGGTTTTTGAGCCGATCTGTTTCTATCACTACTTCCTTTAATAGCGCCTAAATTTGACGGTGCTAAAAATATTTCCGCCTGATGCGCCAAAGATAAATTCAACCGGGCAGGAATCTGTTAATAAACTAAACGCAGCTGAAACCATGTTTCAAAGCGATAGCGCATTTGACTGGTTTTACCCCGAACATATCGGTTCCAAATCCGCCAGGCACTGGACACCCTTACACATCGCCCGCAAGGCCGCCGGTTTTTTGGCTGAGCCCGGCGCACGCGTGCTCGATATAGGAAGCGGAGTAGGCAAGTTTTGCCTTGCCGGGGCATATTATTATCCAGAAACTTTCTTTTATGGCGTGGAGCAAAGGCACGAATTATTTATGTATGCCACCGACGCGAGAGATCATATGCATGTTGCCAACGTACATTTTATTTATGCGAACATGACCCGGATCAATTTCAAGGAATTTGATCACTTTTATTTTTACAATTCGTTTTACGAAAATGTCGACACGATAGACGCCATCGATGATACCATAGAAAGCTCATTTAGCCTCTATAACTACTATACCCAATATTTACGCGCTGCATTAGATGAGAAACCAGCGGGAACGCGGGTGGTTACCTACCACAGCTCCGAACAAGAAATACCATCGTCGTATTGCCTGGCTGATGTATCGTATGATACTTTGCTCAAAATGTGGATAAAAATATAATCAGATGCCGCTGTTCAGACCCAAAATAATCGATACCCTCAGGAGCTACACCAAAGCTCAGTTTTATAAGGACGCTGTTGCCGGTGTGATAGTGGGTATAGTAGCCCTGCCGTTGGCTATAGCATTTGCCATTGCGTCGGGCGTATCGCCGGAGAAAGGGATTTTTACGGCCATTGTAGCAGGTTTCATCATATCGGCCCTGGGCGGCAGCCGCGTGCAGATCGGCGGGCCTACCGGCGCATTTATCGTGGTAGTATACGGCATAGTACAGCAATTTGGCATTAACGGATTGATCGTTGCCACCTTTATCGCCGGGGTATTACTTACTATAATGGGAATTACCCGTTTAGGAAGCGTTATCAAGTTTATACCATATCCCTTGATCGTTGGTTTTACTACAGGTATCGCGGTCATCATTTTTTCGTCCCAGGTTAAAGATTTCCTGGGCCTGAAAATGGGCAGCGTTCCGGCCGATTTTATGAGCAAATGGCTGGCTTACGGACATCATTTCAACTCCATTAATTTTTACGCTGCTGCAATTGCTGCATTCACGCTGCTTATGGTGCTATGGTGGCCCAGGGTAACACACAAAATACCCGGATCACTGCTGGCAATCGTGATAACCACCCTGGCTGTTCGCTTCCTTCATCTGCCCGTTGAAACCATTGGCAGCCGCTTTGGTGCAATTTCATCTTCATTACCGCATCCGGTAATTCCCCATATAAACTTCGCCATTTTACAGCAACTCATCAGGCCGGCATTTACCATCGCAATGCTTGGCAGTATCGAGTCCCTTTTATCAGCTGTAGTTGCCGACGGCATGACCGGCGGCAATCATCGTTCAAATACAGAACTTATCGCCCAGGGGGTCGCTAATATGTGTTCGTCGATATTCGGAGGCATACCGGCAACAGGGGCAATAGCCCGCACAGCAACAAATATTAAGAATGGCGGCAGAACACCAGTCGCCGGCATCATCCACGCCATTACCCTGTTGATCATCATGCTGTTTGTGGGACAATGGGCTGCGCTGATTCCAATGGCAACATTAGGTGGTATATTGGTTATCGTAGCCTGGAATATGAGCGAGGTAAACAGCTTCCTTTTCGTGCTTAAGGGATCAAAAAGCGATGCAACGGTTTTATTGGCAACTTTTTTTCTGACCGTTTTTGTAGATCTGACCGTTGCAATTGAGATCGGTATGATACTGGCCGCATTTTTATTTATGCGGAAAATGATGCAAACAAGCTCCGTTCAGCAAGCAAACCCTTTACCCGAGGATAAGGCCGATGACGCACCTGACGCCCACGCTTTGCCCGAAGGCATCGATGTTTTTGAAATAAACGGCCCGTTATTTTTCGGTGCGGCCTACAAATTCAGGGATACGATGAAATTGATCGAGAGTCCGGCTAAGGTACTCATCATCCGTATGGATCATGTCCCGGTAATAGATGCCACCGGTATCCGCGTGCTCAAAGATGTTTATGACGAACTCAACAAAAAGGGCAGCAAAATGATCCTTTCGGAAATAAGCAGTGAGCAGGTGACTGAAGAGTTGCAGAAAGCGCGTTTGTTGTTCCGGATAGGCAAAGGCAACGTTACGCCAACGTTTGAAGCTGCCCTTAAAAGAGCAAATGATATACTTGAGGGGAAATAAGCCCTATCCTTATTAAAAGCACTGTTGATTGCGCTATATTTATAAATTTGTGTCAACTCCCCAAGATAAGGAGCGTTCTGGGGGGCGAGTGATTAATAATGAAAGAGATAAAGGCCATTATCAGCGCTTATGATAAGATAGATAAAAATGCCACCAGGGCGGCGTTGGCTACTGTAGTGCGGGTGGAGGGCTCATCTTATCGCCGTACCGGCGCCCGCATGCTGGTAACCGATGACGGCGTATGGATAGGGGGGATCAGTGGAGGATGCCTGGAAGGAGATGCTTTAAAACGGGCCCGGCTGGCCATTGCCCAATCCGAATCGTCTCTTATAACTTACGACACAACGGAAGACGACGCTTACCAGATCGGCGTCGGGCTGGGCTGCAATGGGATTATCGATGTATTGTTTACCCCACTTCAGTATCAAAATAAAAATAATCCGGTCGAGATTTTAAAATCCCGTATTGCGGCAAACCGGCAGACGCATATCCTCATCACCATTACCGGCCTTGAAGGCGTTTGGGCCAACATAAGAACCGGGGATGTAATACCTTACGACGGGCCGGAAAGTATTACCATTTTTGGTGACGCCGATGCAGAAAAGCAGCTGCGGGGACAAATAATCCAGCAAATTGAAATTAATAAGTCGGGGCCATATCAAATTGAAGTTGCCGGCGGAAAAAAAATGTCGGTTTTTATTGAAATTCTGCTGCCGGAAATCCACGTCGTTTTGATGGGACACCAATATGATATTTACCCCCTGGCACGGATGATAAAAGAAATAGGCTGGCGGGTGACCATGGTTTCGAACCCTTTAAAAATAAACGCAAAACTAACCGATACCGTCGATGCCATTTTCAGCTATGAACAACTAAATGAGATACTAATCGATCAGCACACCGCGGTCGTTTTAATGTCGCACGATTATAAAACGGATAAAAGGAATTTACCCAGGGCTTTACAAACTGATGCCTTTTATGTGGGCATGCTGGGGCCACGGGTGCGTTCGGAGAAAATTTTCAAAGAGTTATCTGAGGAGGGTAAGCCTATCCCGGACGAGCAGGTTGACCGCATTTATGCCCCGGCCGGCCTGGATATCGGTGCGATTAGCCCCGAAGAAATAGCCTTATCGATGTTAGCCGAAATAAAAGCCGTTTTTTCAAAAAGAGAGGGAGGATTCCTTAAACTCAGGCATGCCCCGATACACGAGAGAAATTGACTTTTAACAGTCATTAGTGCACCTTCAAAACTTTCTTTACTGCTCCGCCGGAATGTTTTCAATCAACGTGTTCGCCCGTTTTACAATTTCTGCAAGCGATGCGTCTTTCAGCATCCTTACCGTTTCACGGCGGATATCCGAAAATATATCCCTGATCCCGCAATGGGCCTCATCTTTGCATTCGTTACATTTTTGGTAGTATTTGTGCGTAACGCAGGGCAGTAGCGCAATTGGGCCATCAAACGTTCGCATCACATCGGCCATGTTAATTTCTTCGGGCGAGAGCGATAAATAGTACCCGCCATCCTTGCCCTTTTTGCTGTTTACCATGCCGGAGTTGCGCAGCACCAATAGTATCGATTCAAGAAATTTCCTTGAAATATTTTCATTAGTAGCGATGGTGCTGATATGAATAGGCTCGTTCACCGGTTGTTGGGCTAAATAAACCAGGGCGTTAATTGCATATTTGGCTTTTTTGGAGAGCATAGCCTGCAAAAATGCAATTTTTATTGCACAAAAAAAATATCTTAGAAGCTGGCGACAGGATCGCCGGCGCTCAAACAAAAAAAGCCACCCCCCTGGCGGAGAGCGGCTTCATCGTTCATCTGAAAATCACCTAACCTTAACTAACGGCAATGAACGCTATAAGTTGCTGTAATATTCTCCGTATTGGTGACAGCGTTGTAAACCGCTGTGCCCGACAACCCGGAAATATTGGGCAGCGCAAAGTTTTTTGGAGCCATGGTAAATACCGACGATTCGTACCACTCGCTGCTATTAAACGTATAAAAGTAGTATTGGTGGCCGTTGACCAGCCTGATGCTGTAAGTACCGTTGATGCCGGTTATCGGCGTGCCGAAGGCGTACAAAATAATACCGTTCCTCACGTACACATATGTCCATGCGCACTGGCGGGACTGCGCTGCCGTTACATCGTAGATAAAGAACCATCCAGACGGCAAAACGTTAACGTTTTTGTTTGAGCAATGCCCGCTGATATTCAACGTAATGTTGATGAAATCGGGCACGGCGGGCGCACCAAAATAAAGGTCGATCGCACCTTGTGTGCAAGGGTTGAACAAGCCGGTTTGGGCCAGTATGGGCAAATCAGGGTCGAGATAAAGGTTAAAGGCCGATATAACAACCTTGCACTGCGCAATGGAAGGAACGCTTGGAAAGACCACTACATCGCCATCGTGCACGTATTCGCCATGAGCGCCGGCAAGGTATTGGTTGGCGGGCGTCACGATAGTTACATCGAAGATGCCGCTTCGCCCTGCGCCGCAGTGTATGTTCACTCTAAGGGGCACGAAGCAGGTGCCATAGGGATGCCCGGCAACGGTCCAGCTCCAGTCGAGGTTAAAACAACAAAGGTGATCGGTTTGAAAATTTGCCAGCAAATTGCCACCCTGGTCGCTGGTGATGGTGACATTGCCCTCGCTTTTCCATTGGCCTGTTGCTTCGGCTAAGCTCCAGAGCGGCACCACATCGCCCGCCCGGATGCTTTCGCCAGTTATAAAATTGGTAGTTGTAGGGTCGAGTTTCATGCTTACCTGCAGCGGTTTCGAAAAATGGTGCACCGGCGTTCCGTCAGCATTCATATTGATGGAGATCAATCCCGCCGAAACAAAATTGACCGGCAATCCACCATTCAACTGGTTGCCGCTGACGTCCACGATGTTAGTTGGGCTGAAGCCGCCGGGGAAAGCGCCGTATGAAGTAGTCGACACGGCACTATAGTCCACAATGTTCGAGGTTAATTGTGAGGCGGTGATGGCATTGCCGTTGATATCCTCTACCCGGGTACCTTCGGGTATGCTGATTTGCGCCGACTCAACCATTCCTGCAGAGGATGGCACATTCAGCGTTATGCCCGTAGAAGCACCGCCGCTTAAAGCTGAATTGTTGACCAGCACAGCGGTACCTTTGGCAGGATTAGCATATTCAATTGTGCCGATGTCCACAATGGTCGCGGTATCTTTTGTAATGGTAATAGTTTGCGCTACCGGTGCAAAACCGGGTATTTGCGCGGATACGTTGAAAGTTACGGGGTTGGATGGGGAAGGGGCTGCCGCGCTTACCAGCGACAATGGCAAAAAGCCGTGCGAGGCCTGGAAGTTACTGGTGCCACCGCCATCCATTTGTACCAGTGCGGAGTCTTTGCCGCTAATTTGAACACTAAAATTGGCGGGTTGAACGGTTGACGCGCTGCTGGCATTGGCAAAATGGAGGATTACGGGTGATTTGGATAGCGTGGTTTCATTTACGATCAAACCAATATGGTCATTTGGTTTTCGGCAGCTGTTTAATGCCAGCACCACGAGCAGTGTGATAACCGATACAAAAAACACGATCAGCGCACTGTCTTTTCTGTCTATTTCTAGGTGTTTCATAGGGTTTACTGTTATTTGATTCTAAAATTGAAATTGAGTTGAACTACAGGTAACCATCGGTATCCCTGCATATTTTTGTTTAGCTGCGGTTCCTGGGAGCTGTTGTCGGCCAGCATTTTTGTGCCCGTTAAGGACGTGCCCGGGCTGGATAAATAATAGGTACCGATATCGATGTTGGTATTAAAAAACTTATTGGGAAAAGCCCTAAACAGTGATACGCCCAGGTACGGCGCAACACCTTTCCAGTCTACCGAGGCTTGCAGCACACCAACCTGGTTGCTATTCACAGTAGTGTTGCCAAACTGGTAGGTGCCTGCCGGGGTTATTAACACATTGGCATTCCCCTTTATTAGGTAGGCAGCGCCGCCAACTAACCGAAAACGGCCGGAATTAAACGGCGAATAGTCGGCAAGCAGATGCACATTGGAAAAATGAGCCGACATTTGATTGTAGGAGGCGAAACTGGAGAAGCCGAACACGCCGCTTACGGTGACGGGTATGATCCCGAAACCCATCCTGCCCGATAGCTTTGGCAGGATGCCATATTTAATATCCGCTCCAACCCCTTGGCTGCCAACAAGCACCTGCACAGAAACAGGCCGGGCAACAATGCTATTCGCTTCGGACTTCATTCCATTTTCATACCGTTGCCCGGTCGCTGCGTTCTGATGCGGGGCGAGCCGGCCGGTATCTGCACCGGGGAGGGCTGCTATGTTTTCGGCGTTTGTTTGCTGTCCGTAAACTGTTGTGGCCAGCATGATGATGATTAATAAGGTAGTAATGTTTTTCATCTGTGTAAATTTGATCAGTTGAAAATTTTTCAGGCTTGATGTGGTGCGGTTCAATTTTTTCTTTTAACCCGGTTTGTTTTTGTAATGGTTTTTAATTGGATATTTGTTTTTGTTTGACCGATACAATTTTAGCCCGGCCCCCTAAGGCACACAATACAAAGAAGTTGGTATTTTTCAGGAAGCGGCCGCCAGCCTATCTTTACAGGAGATAATTGACTATATTTAAGCCATGGCAGAAGAAAAGTTATCGCTTATTATTGCCGACGACCATACCTTGTTTATCAACGGCCTTTGCCTGCTCCTGCAGGACGAACCGGGTATCGAGATTTTGAGTATCGCATCCAACGGGCGGGAATTAATGAGCTTGCTGCATACCCACTTCCCCGACATTATTTTGCTTGACATTAACATGCCGGGCTATAACGGTTTTGAGGCCTTAAGCAGGGTAAAATCATTTTATCCGAAGATTAAGGTGATCATGCTTTCTACCTACAACGAGGAGCATCTGATTGAGAAAGCAAAAACTGGTGGCGCAAATGGTTACCTGGTAAAAAATGCTGATAAAGGCGAACTGGTAAACGTTATAAAGCTGGTAGGCCAGGGGCAATCGTGTTTCCCTTACAGGCAGCCTGCCGCCACCCCAATGTTTGATGAACAAGACCCTTTTTTAAAACAGTTTCAGCTAACCAAACGCGAACTGGAACTGCTTCAACTGATCAAACAAAACTATACCAACCTGCAAATGGCTGATCACCTGCACCTGAGCATTTATACGGTGGAAACCCACCGCAAAAACATTATGCAAAAGCTGAATTTGAAGAACCCGGTAGAACTGACAAAGTTTATTTTACAATATAATTTATGAGGTAGCGCGATCCTTTAAAATAAGGTGCCCGGACTCATTTTTTAAGAGGGATATAAACAGAAACTAATGTTCCCCCGCCCGGGTGTGAATCGATCTCGATCTTGCCTTTAATAAAGTTGACCCTGTTTTGCAGGTTTTTCAAACCCATGCCATTGTATTTTTCCTTATCTGCCGCGTCAAATCCGCGTCCGTTGTCCTCAATGGTCAGGCTGATGCTGTTTTCGTCCCTGATAAGCGAAATATCCAACCGGCTGGCGTCAGCATGCTTCAATACGTTGTTTACACATTCCTGCAAAATGCGGTATAGTATCGTTTCCGTGGTGTCGTCAAAGTGTTCCTCAAACCCTTTGCTAAAAAGGTTTACTTTGATGGAATCATTTTCGATATTCTCAATAAACTGTTTAACTACCAATGCCAATCCCGATTCCAGCAGGGCCTGGGGCATCATGTTATGCGAGATGGTCCGCACTTCCTTAAATCCCTCGTCAACCAGGTTGATCGCTTTTTCAAACCGGGTTTTTTGCGCATCGTTTAAAAAAGGCATTTCATTTCCAACCACGGTGAGGTTTATTTTGGCTGCCATCATAGTTTGGCTTACGCTGTCGTGCAGGTCCTGGGCAATGCGTTTGCGCTCTTTTTCTTCGGTTTCAATAATGGCAGTTGTGGCAATATTTTGCTGCTTTAACTTATTACTTTGAAAATAAAAATAAGTAAGCAAAAGGCTTAATCCCAAAACGATGCCAATACCTGCTACCCAATAATTACGGCGCGTTATTTCGAATTGCTGCTGCAGGATGCGGTTTTCTTTTTGTGTATTTTCATATTTGGTTTGGAGTGCCGCAATTTTGGTCGAACTGTTTTCGTTAGCCAGTTTGGCTGCGAGTTCCTGGTGTTTTTTAAACCAGGCAATTGCCTGCTGATAGTCGCCTGTCTGCTGGAAGAGGTTGGACAATTCGACAGTTGCGCTATTCTGCAAATCGGTGTAAGCAATAGCCTGTGCATACTGTGTGCACTGTTGTAACGCGCCCAACGCTTTTGTATAATGTTTCTGGTCCTCGTAAAGTAAGCCCAGGTTTAAATAGTTTATGGCCATAGCGAGCGTATCGTCAAGGGCACGCTTGGTTTCAATAGTGTTAAGCAGCGTTTGTTCGGTTATGGCTTTCCGCCCGATTTTGCCAAAGACGTCACCTAATAATTCAATGTTGTATTTTACGGATGTGCTGTCACGCGTTTTTTGCAATGCCGTCAGCGAGTCGCGTATATCCTGGGCTGCGCGATAATATAGTAGGGCGGTCCTGTAATCCTTACGTTGTTCGTTTATTTTGGCCAGGGCTTCGTCTGCAGTCATTTTTTTGACCGCAGGCGCTTTTCCCGTAGTGATTTTTTCAAGGCTGTCGGTATTTTGGCCAAAACAAGTATTTATAAAAAAAATAAAAAATAAGGGGAATAAACACTTCATACTTGTCTAACTGGCCCGTTAAAGTTAGTAATTATCTAAAATAAAAGCAGCAGATTGGTCGCATCGGCAGTTTTTGACATGCCCTTGTCCTCATTTCCCCCTTTTGTTGTCTTGTCTCCCACCTTATTAAATCACCATCCTGGCGTAGGTTTGTAGTGGTATCGGGTATAAAAAAAATATTTATCATGACACAGATCAATGCTTACATCGGCTTTAACGGGGATTGCCGCAAAGCGATGGAATTTTACCGGGATTGCATCGGCGGAGAGCTGTCTGTGCAAACCATGGCCGAGTCGCCGATGGCCGGAGAGTGCGCACCGGGCATGAAAAACAGCATTGTTCATGCGGCGCTGATAAAGGGGCCACTGACGCTGATGGGCACAGATATGATAGGACCGGATGGCTACATCAGGGGCAATAACGTTGCCCTGTGCCTGAACTGCCGCAGCGAAGAGGAGATAAATTCATTTTACCTAAAATTATCTGCCGGCGGCAAAATACTTCAACCGCTCGACAGATCGTTTTGGGGCGACCTTTTTAGCTGCTTTACAGACAAATTCGGAATTACCTGGATGCTGAATTATCATGAGGAACAATGATACCCAACTATTGCATATAATATCATATAATTCCATCTTTATCCGCATAAGTAAAATGCCATGAGACGTGTCATTACATCAAACCTTGTTTCGATGGACGGATACTTAGCCGGCCCGGGTGGCGACTTAAGCTGGCATACCGTTAATGACGAATTTCACCGGTATGCTGAAGATACGCTCAATTCGGTCGGCACGCTTTTATTCGGACGGGTTACTTATCAGTTGATGGAGTCCTATTGGCCAACGGAAATGGCGCAAAAAAACGACCCGGAAATTGCCGGGAAAATGAACGGCCTACCGAAAATTGTGTTTTCAAAAACACTGGAAAGCGCAGATTGGGAAAATACGACGCTGCTAAAAGAAGGCGTGGAAAAAAATATAAGGCGACTGAAAGGGCAGGACGGGAAAGATATTGTTATTTTAGGCAGCGGAACCATTGTTTCGGCGCTCACACAGGCAGACCTGATTGACGAGCACCGGTTTATTATTAACCCGGTTATTTTAGGCGGCGGCGTATATCAATTTACAGGCGCGATAGACAGAAAAAAAATGGAGCTGACCGATTTTAAACGGTTCAGTACCGGCGTAGTAGTGCTTCATTATCAACCCATAAAATAAACTTCAATAAACAATACAAATGAAAAAGATCAACATTATCTACTGGATCGCGACAGGCCTTATAATGGCCCTGATGTTATTTTCTGCAGCAGGAACGTTTTTAATTCACGATCCTGAAACCGCCGCAAAGATGGCTCCGCTTGGATATCCTGCGTATGTTATGCAGATGCTGGCGGTGGCCAAAATATTAGGCGTAATAGCTTTACTGGTTCCCGGATTCCCGAGGATAAAGGAATGGGCTTATGCGGGTTTTACATTTGATTTGCTCGGCGCAACAATTTCAATGATTGTGACAGGTTTCGCTGTGAAGGACTGGGCGCCGATGTTCATCTTCCTTGCAATTCTGGCGGTTTCCTATATCTATTTCCGCAAACGACTTAAACTAAAAGCCGCCGTCACGACTGACAGCGCGGTGTAAATTATATGACGAAATTAACCAGGGCGCCCGGCAGGTTCGGGCGTTTTTGCGAATTGGTTTGGGGGGCTCTTGTTGGCGAAGAAAGGGATTATACCACGGGCAGTATCCGGTTAGCCGTTATCTTGCTGGCTATTCCCATGATACTTGAAATGTGCGGCGAATCGATTTTTGCCGTTGTTGATATGTTTTTTGTGGGTAAGCTGGGCAAAGAAGCGCTTGCAACCGTTCTGCTTACCGAATCCGTACTGAGCATCATCTATTCTATCGCTATGGGCATGAGTATGGCGGCAACCGCCTTAGTAGCACGCCGGGTTGGTGAAAAAAACTATGGGGAAGCGGCACATGCCGGCTTGCAGGCTATTCTGTTGGCTATCGTGTTGTCGTTTATACTGGCCGTTGCTGGTGTCACGTTCGCGGGGTCTATTTTGCGCATAATGGGAGCTACCCCGCATATGATAGCTGAGAATATCCAGTACACCAAAATTATGTACGGCGGCAACCTGGTGATTATGCTGTTGTTTTTGATCAATGGTATATTTCGCGGAGCCGGCGACGCCGCTATTGCAATGCATAGCCTTTTAATTAGTAATGTGTTTAATATTATCCTTTGCCCGCTTTTGATTTACGGCTTCGGGCCAATCCCCGGCCTGGGGATAAAGGGCGCGGCTGTTGCAACCACTATAGGGCGTGGCATGGGTGTTTTATACCAAATGTACCGTTTGTTCTTTCGCCAGGGCATGCTTCATTTTTATGCTGAGCAACTGAAGCCACACGCCGAATTACTTTGGCAAACCATAAAGGTAGGCAGTACAGGCGCCACTCAGTTTTTGGTTACTTCGGGCAGCTGGATGTTTTTGGCAAAGCTCATGAGCGGCTTTGGCGTTGCGCCTATGGCAGGCTACCAGGTTGCCATACGCCTGCTTATATTCTTTTTGCTGCCCGCATGGGGCATGTCAAACGCCGCGGCTACGCTGGCAGGCCAAAATCTTGGTGCCGGCCAGCCCGAACGCGCGGAAAAAAGCGTCTGGATCACAGCCGGCTACGTTACCGCTTTTATGTTGTTTGTTACGCTGATATGTTACCTTTTTGGCGACCCTATTGTGAGTGCAGTAAATAAAGATGCACAGGTACGTCAGTATGCAACACAAACGCTGCGTATTGTCAGCCTCGGTTACATCTTTTTTGGCGTGGAAATGGTAATGCTGAACGCTTTTAATGGCGCCGGGGATACGCGCACGCCAACGATGGTATATTTTGTCGGCTATTGGATATTCCAAATACCACTGGCCTGGATATTAAGCCAGCATTATATCAGGGAGCCCAAAGGCGTATTTTTCGCCATCATTATTTCGCAATTCGTTACTACAGTTTTAGCTTATTTCCTATTTAAGCGCGGAAACTGGAAGAAGGTGAAAGTGTGAGGAAGTGTTACTGTAGAGACGCGATACATCGCGTCTTTTCAAGATGATATGGCAATTTTGCAGGAGACGCGAAGCATCGCGTCTTTTCCAGATGATATGGCAATTTTAGCAGGAGACGCGAAGTATCGCGTCTCTACTCAGCCACCCTTATCTTAATCACCAATTTCTTCACCACCGGATATCCCCCAATCAAAATATTGGGACGATGCACATCATTCGGAAAGAAAAGGAAAAAAGCATCCGGCGTCGCTGTATAGAATTTTCCGCCAGCGCTATAGTTGGCAAAATCCTTTGCTTCATCGTAAGGTTTGGTTACCGTTGCCTGGCTTAAATCCACAATCCCTATTTTTTCCTTGCCGGTTATCACGTATTGCAGGTCGATATATTTTCGGTGCGATTCCCAGGCCGATTGCTCAAACGTTTTGGATGGCGCCTCGGTTATCAGCGCGTAAACATTGTCACCGTCGATATCATATCGCCCGGGTTTTAACGCGGCCAGGTCGCTGTCGCGCAAAAAAGACAACGCTTTATCCCATTCGGCTTTGTTTTTATGGTATTGCCCGGCAAAGCTGACCTTGTTTACCGTTGCGTGAACTTTTAATTTCAGCCCGTTTTTCCATTCGCCTTTGCGGACCCATTTGGCGGCTGTTGTTTCATTCCACTGGCTCTGGCTGGTGTTCTGAGCCAGCGAGGTTTCGACTATACCTGAAAGCATAATAAGCAATAAAAGATTTTTGCAAATGAATAAAATTTTCATGGGAAAACGGAGGTTTATAATACGCTATCGAAATTTAAGCCAATGTAAAAACTATTTTACCAATTTTTGAATGGTTAAATACTAACTTTGGTTGATTGAGTTGACTGGGTTGACCTGATAGCTATCGGGTGAGTTGATTAAGTTTAGTATCGCTTATCGTTATTAAAACTTTTACAACCATTACAACCTTTACAACTTATTACAACCAATTACAACTACCTTGAAAGTCCTGCATAGCGTACACCCGGCTGATTTTAAATCGTATGATACCCAATTGATTCGGGAGCGGTTTTTAGTCGACGGGCTCGTTTCCCCGAATGAAATACATTGCGTTTACACGCATTACGACCGGATGATCGTCGGTGTTGCCAACCCAATGAACAAAGAATTGCTGCTTGAAAATTATCCGAACCTCCGGGCAGATTATTTTTTGGAGCGCCGCGAGGTCGGCATTATCAATGTGGGTGGAGAAGGGATCGTAACAGCCGATGCGCGTATGTTCGAACTCAACAAGCTTGATTGTTTATATCTCGGAAAGGGTGTAAAACGGGTGGCATTTTCGAGTAGTGACAGCGAAAACCCGGCAGTTTTCTACCTGCTTTCGGCGCCTGCGCATACCAATTACCCGGCCGCGTTAATGACGATAAATGAGGCAGCCAAAGTCGATGCCGGCACCCACGCAACCGCTAATTTGCGGACCATAAACAAATACATACATGCCGAAGGCATAAAAAGCTGCCAATTGGTAATGGGTTTAACCACACTGCAGCCCGGAAGCGTGTGGAATACCATGCCTGCGCACACGCACGACCGCCGGATGGAAGCCTATTTTTATTTCGACTTGCCTGCCGGGCAAAAAGTGATGCATTTTATGGGTACGGGCGATGAAACCCGGCACATCACTGTGAATAATTATGAAGCCGTTGTTTCGCCGCCCTGGAGCATACATTCCGGCTGCGGCACCACTAACTATAATTTTATATGGGGCATGGCCGGAGAGAATTTGGATTATACAGATATGGATGGGATTTCCATAAACGATTTAAAATAAAAACCGCATAATTAAATAGCCAGTTGGAATAATATGTCAGACCAATTCTCATTAAATAACAAAGTCATTATCGTAACAGGCGGCACTGGTATCCTC
>DASRTD010000009.1:0-29997 GCA_035656115.1 Mucilaginibacter sp. | reverse complement strand
TTTGAAGGAGGTGCAGGAGCAGCAATCGTCGCGCCGTAACCTCAAGGAGCGGCTTATCCTTGCGGCGCGTATGCTGGCGCTGCTGTTCCTGGTACTTGCTTTTGCCCGGCCGTACGTCCCCGGGCGCAACGCAGCCAACTCAGGGAAACAACAAGCGGTTAGCATTTTCGTCGATAATTCCTATTCAATGGAAACGCTAAACCGCGATGGCTCGCTGCTGGACGAGGCAAAACGACGGGCCAAAGAGATTGCGGCCGCCTATAGCCTTAACGACCGTTTCCAGCTACTCACCCAAGATTTTGAGGGCCGGCATCAGCGCTTATTGAGCCGGCAAGAGTTTGATGATGCGGTGGATACACTAAAGATCAGTCCGCAGAGCCGGACGCTGCAGCAAATCATCGACCGGCAGCAGGGTTTGCTGCATATGCACCGCGAACAACCAGGTTCTATTTACATTATATCTGATTTTCAAAAAAACATGGCCGATGGCCGCCCGGTAAGAACCGACACCGGCATAGCGGTTAACCTGGTACAGGTAAAGGCAAATACCCTGCCCAACGTCGCCGTTGATTCGGCAGCCATGCTGAGCGCGATCCATCGCCCCGGCGACGGAGAGAAATTGGTGGTGAGGCTGCATAATTATTCTGCCGAAACGGCTGAGAAGATCCCCCTTAAAGTAACGATAAATGGCGAGCAAAAAGCATTGGGAAGCTACACCATCAACCCGCGTGCAGTTCAATATGATACGCTTTCCTTTTCAGGTCTGCAGGCCGGCTGGCAAAGGGCCGAAATTTCGCTGCAGGATAACCCGGTTACTTTTGATAACCAGTTCTACTTTGCTTTCGAAGTGGAACAGCAAATGTCCATATTGTTGGTTGACGGCGGGACGCCAAATCCCTATTTAAAAGCAGTTTTCACGGCCGATCCGTTTTTCAACGCGCATCGTGTACCGGATGGCAATGTTGACTATGCCTCGCTCAATACCTATCCGGTAATTATTTTAAGCGACGTCAATGCCATATCAACTGGTTTATCGCAGCAGTTAAAGACTTATGTGAGCAAAGGCGGCACATTGCTTGTTTTTCCCGCGGCTAACGCTGATCTCGTAAGCTATAAAGGTTTTTTACAATCGTTAAATGCCGCTTATCCCGAAAAGCTGGTCGTGGCCGATGCAAAGGTGGCCTCGCTTAACCTGCAAAACCCGGTTTTTAAAAATATATTCGAAAATTTCCCGCAAAACCCTGACCTGCCTGCGGTAAAAAAATACTTCCAAATAAGCAGCCGAAGTGGGGAAAGCTTGATGACATTACCTGGCCGGCAGCCTTTTTGGAGCGAGTATAACAGCGGCAAAGGCAAGGTTTATGTTGCCGCTGTGGCTTTAAACGAAGATTTTAGCAACCTGCCCAGGCACGCACTTTTTGTGCCGGTTATGTTCCGCATAGCCCTTTTGAGCGGTCACGATCAACCGCTGGCCTACACACTGGGCGGCGAAGAAAGCATAGAAGTACCGCCGGTGCAAACCAGTGAAAAAGAGCTGCTTAAGCTGGTGAAGGGCGGCCTGAGCATCATTCCCGAAGCAAAACAGATTGAAGGCAGTACACTGCTGTATACCGCCGACCAATTACAGCAACCCGGTATTTATGACCTGAAAAAACAGGACAGCACCGTTGCCGCGCTGGCCTTTAATAATAACCGCAGCGAATCGGACCTGACCTACTTTACCAGCGCTGAACTTGCCAAACTGGCGCCCGGGGCAAAACCCGTTTTGGAGGCCGGCAGCGGCTCATTAAAGAACCTGCTGGCAGAAACAAATTTCGGCTTACAATTATGGAAACTTTGTATAATTTTGGCATTGATTTTCCTGGGAGCTGAAATTCTGCTGATCCGGTACTTCCGTACTGATTTTCAGCAGGTTCCGCAAAGGGCATAAATCGGCAGCCGGGTGTTCGCCTCACCCCAACCCCTCTCCAAAGGAGAGGGGCTAAAAAAGGCGGGGGATTTAGCCATTTTGCATTAAAGTCCTCTCCTTTGGAGAGGATTTAGGTGAGGCCAAACGTAATGATAGAGCTAAAAAATTATATCGAACCCTCCTTAAAATAGCATAAATGAATTTGCTCCTAAAGTCCGCAACTATAATTGACCCAAACTCACCCTTTAACAAAAAAATTGCCGACGTTTTAATCGAAAAAGGTATCATCACCCAAATAGCGTCCGAAATTGAAGCCGATGCCGAAGTTTTCGAGGCCGATGGCGCATACCTTTCGCCGGGTTTTTTTGATTTGAACTGCAACATAGGCGAGCCGGGACTGGAAACAAAGGAGGATATTTATACCGGCACAAAGGCAGCCGCATCGGGCGGCTTTACCGGTGTCGCGCTGATGCCCAATACCATCCCGCCGGTTCACTCCAAAGCCGAAATTGAATATATCGTCAACCGGTCGAAGAAGAATTTGGTGGACATTTACCCGCTGGGGGCCATATCGCACAAACGCGAAGGCAAGGACCTGGCCGAAATGTACGACATGTACCTGAGCGGCGCCAAGGCCTTTACCGACGGCAACCGCCCCGTGCAAGATGCCGGCCTGATGGAGCGCGCGCTTTTATATACACAGGGTTTTGACGGCCTGGTGTTCTCATACCCGGAAGATACGGCCATTGCCGGCAAAGCAAAGGTGAACGAAGGCGAAGTAAGCACTTTGCTCGGGATGAAGGGCATACCGCCGCTGGCCGAAGAACTGATGGTGGCCCGCGATCTCTACCTCGCGGAATATACCGCCTCAAGGATACATTTTAGCACCATCTCCACCACCCGTTCGGTCGAGCTAATCAGAGAGGCTAAAAGGAAGGGTATCGAAGTAACCTGTGATGTGGCCGCTTACAACCTCGTGCTTACCGACGATGCCTTGCTCGGGTTCGACAGTCTTTATAAGGTAAAACCCCCACTACGTACACAAGACGATGTTGACGCCCTGCTCACAGGCTTATACGACGGCACCATCGACGCAATCGTTTCCCAGCATACGCCGCACGAAGTTGAATTTAAAAATGTGGAGTTTGAGGTTGCCGAATTTGGGATGACGGGTTTGCAAACCGCCTTTTCGCTTGCGGTAAAGGCAGGGCTTGAAATAGAGGTGATCGTTCAGAAAATGGCCGTAAACCCACGCGAAATATTAAATATCGACGTCCCGGTGATCGCCGAAGGCAAGGAAGCCAACCTTGTTTTACTGGACACAAACCTGGAATGGGAATACAGCAAAAAAAATAACCGGTCAAAATCATATAATTCTCCGTTCATCGGGCACAACCTTAAGGGCAAAGTATTGTTAACCTTCAATAACAATCAACTTAGTAGATAACGTTTCATCATGACTGACCCCAAAATTACCATCGCCATCGAAGCTGCATTGAATGCCTTTTCGAAATACGGCAACTTTGAAGCCACTGCTTTTACGGAGGTTTTTAACGAGGTTTTTGCATCCGGTGAGGACTTTTTGGCCAAAACCAATATGCTCGACGAGATTTTTGACGACTATCCCGAACTGGAGGCCCTGCGCGAAGTTTTCTTTGATCTGTTGTTGGTTAACTTTTTTAGCGCCGACGTAAAAAAACTGGAAGAGGATTACCTGGACTCGCCGGAATGGGAAGAAATTGAAGAGCAAACGCTCGACCGTGGTACCGAGCTGCTTAACCTGCTGCTGTACCTGAATGAGTGCCGCGACGAAGAAATTGAGCCCGGGCTCGAAGATTACCTGAAGGAATTTTTACTGGTGGACGAAGATGAGTTCCAGGATGAGTACCGGATTTACGAGCCGGTGATCGCTCACCAGGTACTGATAGAAAGCCCGGTGAGCGAGATCCGCAAGGTAGCCGCCGAGCTGCCGGGCGATTCGGAATTAAAAGAACTGTTTTACCCGATGTTCTGCTTCTTCCAAAATACCAGTCCCTCGACTGAAGAAAGAAATGCCATAGCCAACAACGCCATAAACAAAGATTTCGACATGGCGGTACTGGAAATTTTAACTTGTTTTGCTGAATAATTTATAGCATTGTGCAAACACTTGAACAAAAAGTAAGGAAGAGCGGCTTTAAAAACGGCCTGATACTTGGACTGCTGATCACCATACTCAATATTTTATCCTTTTACCTCATCACGTCCCCGTCCATATCGGCTTTGGCGTTTATTGTCGCGCCCATCATTTTCCGCGCATTCATACCTATGCTTCTGGTGTTGTTTCTGTGTTTTAAGATACGCAAAAACGTTGGCGGACTGTGGACATTCAAACAGGCCACTACAGGCATATTTATTATGCTGATCACTGCTTACCTGTTTAACCTGCTGGGCAAAGACCTGCTTTTTGACAAAGTCATCGAGCCAAACGGCATCGAAAAAACCAAAACTGCCGCTATAAATGCTAAAACGGCCAACATGAAAGAAAAGGGCTTTAGCCAGGATAAAATCGACGCGTCTATAGCGGATATGAAAAAGGGGTTCACCCCGAACGGCGGTTTTTCAATCGGTGGCTTCCTTACCGAAAATGTTTTTATCATCCTGATTTTGTTTGTTTTTGCGTTGATATTTGCTTCGCTTATCCGGAATGCCGAGTATGTACCGGCGCCCGGAAAGAAATAACTCACCTGTCCCGCGTCAAAAAGTTGCCCACCATTCTTAACAAAAGGTTTTTATTATTGCTGAAAATAATACATACCTTTATTTAACTCAAAAAACCAATCATGATGGAAACTGCAAAACCAAGCCAGGCCGGTACCGCTATTAAGTGGGCAATTATTTATCTTATAGCATCTATAGCTTTAACCTACATTCTTCAGCTACTAAAGTTCGACCTTACTTCGCCTACCAAATATCTTAATTACCTGATTTTCATAGCCTTTTTATTGCTTACGCAAACCGACTACAGGAAACAGCTTGGCGGTTTCCTCACGTTTGGCGAGGGGTTTATGAGTGGATTCCTTTATTCCATTTTCTCCGGCATATTCAGTGCGCTTTTCGTATATGTATATTTAAGTTTCCTCAATCCCCAGGCGTTCGAGCAAATTATTAAAACCGCCCAGGATCAGATGGAAACCCAGGGTTTGTCGAGTGATCAGATAGAACGGGGAATAGATTTCACCAGGAAATTTGGGGTACTTTTTGGCAGTGTTGGAGCGTTGTTCGGCCTGATAATAATCGGAGCTGTTATAGCGTTGATCGGCGCCGCGATCTTTAAAAAAGAACGTACCATCCGGGATCTTGAACGCCAGGCGGAAGATCCTGCCGTATAACCAATTCGAAGACACTACCCATAACAAAAAAAGGAGCCGTTCAACAGAACCGGCCCTTTTGTCTAATAGACATGAACGTCCTTGGGAAGGCTTTTTAATGTCCCTTCGTCACCTGCCTTACAATATCGTTGCCAAATACAAACACCATCAAGGTAATTAATAGCACGAAACCGACAATTTGTGCACGCTCTAAAAATTTGTCGCTCAACGGCTTGCCTTTTATCATTTCAATAATGAGGAACATGGCGTGGCCGCCGTCCAGGGCAGGAATGGGCAGCAGATTGGTTAGAGCCAGTACCATCGAGAGAAAACCTACAAGACTCCAAAATTTCACCCAATCGATGGTCGGGCCGAAAAGCGTCGCTATGGCCACAGGGCCGCTTAAAGCTTTATTTACTTTTACTTCGCCCCTGATCATCTTACCGATCCCTTTGGCATTGTCCGTAAAATTGCCCCAGGCTTTAGTAGCGCCAACCGGCAGTGAACCGAAGAAACTAAAGGTTAACTTTTTCGTCTTTGGCGTATCCACTGTCCGCCAGAAACCTAATTTACCGTCTTTATTGATCAGCGCAGCTGTATGAAAAACATTTTCATTGCGCTTTACAGATAGCTGAACGCTGTTGTTTTTGTTGTGCAGCAACTGATTTTGCAATTCATCATAAAAAGCAATAGGAGCCGAATTTACTGCAACAATGCTATCGCCTTTTTTTAAACCGGCTTGTTGGGCGCCGCTTTTGGGTGTTATGCTGTCCACCGCAAATTTCATGCGTGGTAAACGGTCGATAAAAGCATCGATATTCTGATCCGAAATATCATTTAATATATTGGCGGGCACCTTTACGTGCAGGGTTTCCGCACCGCGCTCGACCGTCAGGTCGGTGTTCCCCATAATCACCAGCGGGCTGGTCAACTCTTCAAAGCGAACAACTGGTCTTCCGTTTATTTCGGTGATCTTATCCCCCGGTTTCAGGCCTATTTTCATCCCGATTTGCCCCGGAACGATACCATATTTTGCCTCTGAATTCGGGATATAGGTTTCTCCGTATTTGATTGTCAGTATCCAAAAAATAAAAATGCCCAGGATAATATTCACGGTTATCCCGCCCAGCATAACGATCAAACGCTGCCAGGCTGGTTTTGAGCGGAATTCCCAGGGCTGCGGCGGACCCGCCAGTTGTGCCGTATCCATCGACTCATCGATCATCCCGGCAATTTTTACATAGCCGCCTAAAGGAAGCCAGCCTATGCCATATTCAACGCCTTTGTAATTAAATTTAAACAGGCTGATGCCCCAGGCATCAAAGAAAAGATAAAACTTCTCCACTTTGATCCCGAACGCGCGGGCTGCTATAAAATGCCCGAGTTCATGCAGGATCACCAAAATCGAAAGGCCCAGTATCAACTGGCCAACCATTATCACTATATGCATTTAGTAGAATTATGTTAAAACCGTGGCGCCCTTTAAGGGCATTTTTTTTATTAAATTTTGCGCAAAGATGCGCGTTTCTTTATCAGTATTCAAATAGTCGTCCAAAACAGGTCGTTCCACAAAGGCGATTTGTTGCATGCACTGCTCAATTACCGCGCTCATACCCAAAAAACTGAGCTCATGGTTCAAAAAACCGGCAACAGCTATTTCATTTGCCGCGTTGATGATGCATGGCATATTTCCACCGGTCCTTAACGCTGCAAACGCCAGAGCAAGGTTACGGAAAGTTTCCAGATCGGGCTTTTCAAACGTCAGTTCCGGGTAATTGACGAAGTTGAACCGTTTAAAATCACTTTTTAGCCGCGATGGGTATGACAGGGCATATTGTATGGGTAATTTCATATCGGGCAAGCCCATTTGTGCCTTGATAGAGCTATCCCTGAACTGCACCAACGAGTGAACGATGGATTGTGGGTGAACGATCACTTCAATTTGATCCACATCCACATTGAACAGCCATTTAGCCTCGATCACTTCCAACCCTTTATTCATCAGTGAAGCGGAATCGATGGTAACCTTAGCCCCCATCACCCAATTAGGATGTTTGAGGGCATCCTCACGGGTTACATTGTTCAAAAAACCAAGTGATCTGCCTCTGAAAGGGCCGCCAGATGCGGTTAGAATGATTTTCTCAATCGATCCTAAATCCTCGCCAACCAAACATTGAAAAATCGCAGAATGCTCGGAGTCGACCGGCAATATTTTTACATCGTGTTTTTTAGCGAGGCTGGTTATTAGTTCGCCCGCAACAACAAGAGTTTCTTTATTTGCTAACGCGATATCCTTCCCTGCCTTTATTGCCGCTATAGTTGGCTCCAAACCGGCAAATCCCACCATGGCAGTCACCACGGTATGAATTTCGGGGTGGCTTACCGTTTCTATAATAGCATCCATGCCTGCCAAAACCTGCACCCTGGTTCCGGCCAGCGCATCTTTGACGTAGCTGTATTTGGATTGATCGCAAATAGCAACATAGGCAGGCGCAAATTCAATGGCCTGTTCAATCAACAGATCGGCGCTGGATTGCGCGGTGAGCATAAAAGCCCTGAATAATTGCGCATTATTCCTGATCACATCCAGCGTTTGTTTGCCGATGCTGCCCGTGGAGCCAAGAATCGCAATGTTTTTTACCTGGTTATTCAATGGTATTATCTTTCGTTCCCTCAATAAACGACTGATGGTGTGTGCGCTATTTAATATATCCCTTCAATCCGTCCGCAATTTTTCTGTCGTTTGATAGCCTCGGCACTTTGTTCTGTCCGCCCAATTTTCCTTCCGACCGCATATAATCGATAAAGGTATCTTTTTTTAAGCTTTGGATAACAAGGGGCCGCAAAATGTTACCCGTAATTAAGTCAAAATAATAAATATTTTTCTTTTGCAGGGCTTTATCCACTTCTAACGCAAAGGCGGCCAGGTCACCGGGCTCTTTGCCAAACTCAATAAACCATTCATGGTAAGGCAGTTCGCCATTTGGTGGGTTTACTTGAGGAGCCACGGTAAATTCAATCACGTCAACTCCCGCTTCTTGCGCCACTGTCATTAATGCATGCTCCACCTCCTCGCCTATCACATGCTCGCCAAAAGCAGAAATATAATGCCTAATGCGACCGGTCACCACGATTTTATATGGGTCTTTCGAAATAAATTTTACCGTGTCGCCCAAACTATAGCCCCACAACCCCGCACTGGTATTCAATATCAACGCATAGTTTTTATTTAGTTCGATATCCTTCAGGCTAATACGCGTTGGATTTTCATTGAAAAATTCATCTGCAGGTATAAACTCATAAAATATGCCCGAATCCACCATCAACAGCAAACCGTTCTCCTTTTGGGAGTCCTGGAAAGCGATAAAGCCTTCAGATGCCGGGTAGGTTTCGATAGTATCGATCGCAAAACCGATGGTCTCTTCTAACCTGGCGCGGTACGGCTCGTAATTTACGCCACCGTGTACATACAGCTTAAAATTGGGGAAAATATCTTTTATCTTTTTCCCGCCGGCTACCGCCGAAAGCCGGTCGAAATACATCTGGCACCAGGGCGGGATGCCTGATATGAGGCGCATATCCTCGTTTTTTGTTTCTTCCACAATGGCATCAACCTTTTGCTCCCAGTCTTCAATGCAGTTTACGTTATAGCTGGGCAAACGGTTTTTTTGAAGATACTCCGGCACATGATGGGCCACTATACCCGACAAGCGCCCGGTTGAAATACCTGCTTTTTCAGTAAGCACCGGGCTGCCCTGCAAAAAGATCATTTTACCATCAACAAAGTCGGCGTTGCCTGTTTCATAAATATAGCTCAACAAGGCATTCCGGGCCGCTTTAATATGTTCCGGCATGCTTTCTTTCGAAATAGGGATATATTTTACGCCGGAAGTGGTGCCAGAAGTTTTAGCCAGGTATACCGGCTTGCCGGGCCATAGCACATTTTCTTCACCCCCGGTTACCCGTTCAATGTACGGCCTTAAATCTTCATAATCATAAACCGGCACATGCTGCGTAAAATCTTTATACGACCTGATTTTATCAAAATGATGATTTTTACCAAAGGCCGTTTGGCTTGCAGTAGCTATAAGATATTCGAATGTTTTTTGCTGAAGGCTGACCGCGTTATATCGAATCTTGTTTAACCGGCGATGAACCAGGGCGGCAAAAGGTTTGCTCAGTGCTGCTTTTAACCCCATAAACTATACGGTTTCCGAAACATCGTCATCGACATCCTGGTGACTATAAACAAGCTTGCGATAAGTGACGACCAGAATAATATTAACAAACGGATACGTGACGATGATAACCAACGAAGCAATTGGAAAGTATCCCG
This sequence comes from Mucilaginibacter sp., assembly GCA_035656115.1. GTDB lineage: Bacteria > Bacteroidota > Bacteroidia > Sphingobacteriales > Sphingobacteriaceae > Mucilaginibacter. The sequence continues at coordinate 20,402 of DASRTD010000009.1, read as the reverse complement.
CTATGACACCGGGCAAAGCGATAAAAATAACGATTATACCAAGTATTGCCAATATTTTTAAAATATATCCTTTTGTCAATTTGAAGCTTTGTACCAAAGATTCAATGGGCCCTGACCCGTCGTCAACAATAAATGTGTTAAAAAACATAATGCGCAAGGCAAAGTAAAGCGCTATAACCACAACCACTGTTTCAGTAACCAATTGAGTATCAGGATAATTATCAAGCCTTTCAATGGCAACACTGCAATTGGTTACAATAAAAGCCAACAAAAACACGGCCCCAAGGTAGCTGTAAAGCATTCGAAAGCTGGGCAACACCTGTTTAAATTCAAACTCATAGTACTCGCTGTCAATAACTGTGAAGATCAGTTTGTAAAGGCCTAATGTGGTATAGGCCTGAATAATGACATCCACAAGAAACAAGGCCATCCTTTGGATAAATTCTTCAGGCGAAAAAATGTACTCTATTACCGTACCTACAATCCCTAACAGTATAAATGATATGATCGAAAACACGATAATCACGACAAAATTACTTTTAAGTATATGCCATGACGTTTTAAGTGTTTCGACAATAGAGAAAGGATGGTACATATTATGATATTCGAAATATTATCCGCTTGCAAAAATCCTGCATAAACCCTAATCCATAGGCAATCAACAGTATGAAGGAAGCGATGATTCCCAAAAATGCGATTTTTGCTGACTTATTTTTTAACCACGCATGAAAAAATATCAACAAAATATAAACAGCTAATAAAATGTTACATAACTCAACAATGGGCCAGCGGGCAATGTTTGCTATTATGATAAAAAACAGGAATAGGGTGAATCCCGCAGGAAAAAAATGGACCAGCTTTAACCCCCCGGGGAAAAATTTGTAAACATTGATACGCGCGCGGCCAAAAAAGTGCAGTTGTTTATAAAACCGGTAAAAATCTGTCCGGCGTTTATGGTAAACCTTTGCTTCGGGGATCAACCCGATCTTAAAACCAAGCGAGTGGATACGGATGCTATATTCAATATCCTCGCCAAGCCGGGTAATAATAAATCCTCCGGCTTTTTCCCACACCTCACGCGACAGCCCCATGTTGAAGCTACGTGGGTGGAACTGCCCTATCGCCTTTTTGCCGCCACGCGTGCCGCCGGTTGTAAAAGGTGACGTCATGGCATAGCTGATGGCTTTTTGTATCGGGGTAAAAGAAGGATGTGAATCATCCGGTCCGCCGTAAGCATCCAGGTAGTTTTTGGAAAGCGAATCGTTAACGATCTGCAAATAATCTTCCGGAACAAGGCAATCTGAATCAAAGATCACAAAGTAATCGCCCCTGGCCCTTTCGAAGCCGAAATTCCGGGAAAACCCCTGGCCCGTATTTGGTTTAACAAAGTATTTAATGTCCAACTGCCCCTCAAAAACGGGTATAATCTCTGCCGCATCCCTTGTTGAACCGTCCTCGATCACCAGAACCTCAAATTGCTTATAGGTTTGCTGCGTTAGTGTTTCCAGCAGCTCTTTGATCTCGTCCGGGCGGTTATAAAGGGGTATGATGATGGAGAAGAACATTTTTGATGTGCAGATGTGTTGATGTGCGGATGTGCAAATATGCAGATGTGCGGATTGTTAAGTGACTTTAGTTAATTGTTATTATGCGGATCAAATCGTTCAATTTCTTTTTCCAAAATTAGCGGGTTATTTTTCACATCTGCACATCTGCACATTAAATAATCTGCACATCAAACTACCTCTTCAACCTGGTATTTGTTCCGGTCGTGAGAACTGCGCGCCACCAATTCGGCAACAAAGCCGGTTAAGAATAACTGGGAACCTAATATCACGGCCACAAGGGCAAAATAAAACAAGGGTTGTTGTGTAATATCCCTGAAATGCTCTTTCCTTGCGATAGACTCCAGTTTGTCTACGATCATCCATATCGTAATGATTGTCCCCGCCAGGAAGCTCAATACGCCCATCGTACCAAAAAAGTGCATCGGCCGTTTGCCAAACTTCCCTACGAAGAATATCGATAACAAATCCAGCAGGCCATTGATAAAGCGGCTCATCCCAAATTTCGTTTTGCCGTATTTACGGGGACGGTGCTCAACTACCTGCTCCCCTATCTTTACAAACCCCGCCCACTTGGCTATTACTGGTATGTAGCGGTGCATTTCGCCGTAAACTTCGATGTTTTTTACTACTGCTTTGCGGTAGGCCTTCAGCCCGCAGTTAAAATCGTGCAGGTTATGTATGCCGCTCATCCGGCGGGTAGCGGCGTTGTAAACTTTTGTCGGGATGGTTTTGCTCAAAGGATCGTGCCGTTTCGCTTTCCAGCCCGATACCAGGTCGTATTGCTCTTCGGTGATGCGGCGGTAAAGCTCTGGTATCTCATCCGGGCTATCCTGCAGATCGGCATCCATGGTGATTACCACCTCCCCCTGCGCAGCTTCGAAGCCCGTGTTCAATGCAGCGGATTTACCGTAGTTGCGCCTGAATTTGATGCCTTTTATAAAGGGGTTATCCCTTTTCAGCTTTTTGATCATGTCCCACGAGCCGTCGCTGCTGCCGTCGTCAACCAGGACGATCTCATACGTGAACTGGTTTTCATCCATCACGCGGCTGATCCACGAGGTAAGCTCAGGCAGCGATTCTACTTCGTCATAAAGGGGGACTACTACTGATATATCCATTTGATGCGCAAAAGTATGAAAAAAGTTGATTGGGTTGGTTGCGTTGATTAAGTTGACGATCATTTCTACCGCCTGTTCAAAAAAAGGGCGTTGTGTGTCACGGAAACTGCGACACAAAAAAAACAGGTGACACACCTGGCACACACGCCCCATGTAAATGAGGTAGTTATAAAAAATAAGTGACACACTTTGACACAACTTGACACACTGACAAAAAAATGTCACCAAATAATCACGTTCAAAATGAAAAACGCCCGAATAAAGATGATTGCGGAGGGCGTTGAATTGCGTCTACGCCAGCCCAGCAAAAAAATTATTTGAAACGTTTTGCTGCATCGCTGCGTCTTAAACGAATGAACGAAAATTCACTAGCCCGATCGTTATCGGGTCAACCAAATCAACAAAATCCCTATCTTGCCAAAAAATTAAAATCTAATTATGAACCCTTTTAAATTTACTTTTTCAATTCTGTTTTGCTTTTTGGTTTTAGCCGCCGGCGCACAGGATACCGCGCATACTGCATCAAAATACGATCAGCACAAGGCCTTCCCGGCGGTATTTTACCCTGCCGACGGCACTTTGCTCCGCGGGGGCAATGGCGCGCCGGGCGCAAAATACTGGCAAAATCATGCCGACTATAAGCTAAATGTTACCCTGGATACGGCTGCTCACACCGTTTCCGGCACAACCCTGATCACCTATACCAACAACAGCCCGGATGGGCTCGATTTCCTGTGGCTCCAGCTGGATCAGAATATCTACCGCGAAGATTCCCGCGGCGAAGCGACCAGCCCCGTTGAGGGCGGCCGTTTTAACAATAAATCATTTACGGATGGCGATGAAATAAAGAGTGTGTACATTATCCGCAATGGAAAATCCGAGGCGGCCGATTACCTGGTAACGGATACCCGCATGCAGATCAGGTTGAAAGATAGTTTGCGCGCGGGGGGCAGCAAGCTGCAAATAAAGATCAATTACGCGTTTAAAGTGCCTGAATATGGTACCGACCGCATGGGCCGCAAACTGTACAAAAATGGATGGGTGTACGAAATAGCCCAATGGTACCCGCGGATGGAAGTATATGACGACGTAACCGGCTGGAATGTGATCCCCTACCTTGGCGCAGGCGAATTTTACCTGGAATATGGCGACTTAGATTATACCATTACAGCGCCGGCAAACCTGGTAGTGGTCGGCTCGGGCGAATTACTGAATGCGGCCGAAGTTTATTCACCGATCGTGCAGCAGCGCCTCGCGGCCGCACGCAATAGCGACAAAACTATGATGATAAAAGACACTGTCGACCTCAACAACAAAAGCTTTTATCCCGCAAAACCAAGCCTTACCTGGCACTTTTATATAAAAAATGCGCGCGATGCTTCCTGGGCCGCTTCAAAGGCATTTATGTGGGATGCCGCACGAATTAACCTGCCAAGCGGTAAAAAAGCGCTCGCACAATCTGTTTATCCCGCTGAAGCCAAAGGGCAGCATGCCTGGAGCCGTTCAACCGAATATGTAAAAAATTGTATCGAGCTTTACTCGAACGAATGGTTCGAATATACCTACCCGGTGGCCACCAACGTAGCCGGTACAGTAGGTGGTATGGAGTACCCGGGGATCGTTTTCTGCGGATCGGACAACCAGGACGGCGGGCTGTGGGAGGTTACCAACCACGAGTTCGGGCATAACTGGTTCCCGATGGTCGTCGGCTCAAACGAACGTAAATACGCCTGGATGGATGAAGGCTTTAACACTTTCATCAATAAAGTCGATACCAAAGTGTTTAATAACGGCGAGTATTTTGAAAAAGCTGATGCACAAAAGGCCGCGCCGGGCATGTTTACTGATGACGCCGATGCTATTTTGAATACGCCGGATGTAATTCAACCGGATTATCTCGGCTTCGCAGCCTATGAAAAACCAGCGTTGGGCCTTACCATCCTGCGTGAACAAATACTGGGCGAAAAACGTTTCGATTTCGCCTTCCGCACTTACATCAAACGCTGGGCATTTAAGCACCCTACGCCATGGGACTTTTTCCGCACGATAGATAATGCAGCGGGCGAAGATCTGAGCTGGTTTTGGAATGAATGGTTCTTTACCACTTGGAAGCTTGACCAGGCCGTAAAAGAAATCAATTACCCTGACGGCGACCCATCAAAGGGAGCGTTGATCACCATCGAGAATTTGGAAGGTCTGGCGCTGCCGGTGACGGTTTTGGTTAAGGAGGAAAACGGTAAAACCGGTACGGTAAATTTACCTGCTGAAATTTGGCAGCGCGGCGGTACCTGGACATTCCAGTATAAGTCGACCTCGAAGATCGAGTATGCCATCATCGACCCAAATCATGTTTTGCCAGACATCAACCCCGAAAATAATGGCTACAGCGGCATCACCATTGCCAAGGATGTTACCGCGGCAACGGTAGTGAAGGCTTACCTGGACGCCATTGGCGGAGCAGAAAGACTAAAGGCGGTTAAAGACCTGTCGGTTTCATCAGAAGGCACCGTACAGGGACTGAATGTAACGCGGATAAATGAATATAAGACCCCTGGTAAATTTTTCCAGGACATAAACGTGCCAGTTTATAACATGAATGCCTACCACGTAGTGATCAACGGCGACAGTTTGAATGTTAAACAGATGAACAGGCCCGTGCAGATAGCTAAAGATCAGACGGGCGCTGTGGAAGCCCGCTATAAACTTTTCCCCGAGCTTGATTTTGGCAAAGCCGGTTATTCCGTCCAACTCGATCCTTCGCTAAAAGTTGTCGATGGACAGTTGGCCTATTTGGTTACGGCGACAACACCCGACAGCGTCAGCGTAAAGTATTTTTATGATATGAAAACCGGGCTGAAGATCAAGCAGTTTACCGATGTCCCCGGTAGCACCGTGATGGAATTTGGCGACTACCGCGATATAGATACCGGCATAGAAATTCCATTTTCCGAAAAAACAAGCGTTGTTGGCCAGCCGATTGAGTTTAAGGTAAAAAGCGCGAAGGTGAATTCGGGTTTATCGGATGATTTGTTTAAATAAGCAATAGGATCTGGACCTCGCTTAAGGGTCTTAATGATTCCAATAAAAAGCTTCCTGCTGGTGCGGGAAGCTTTTATTGGACTGAAAATTATAGGTCAGGGAACGAAAAAATGTGGCGTTTATCTGCCGTAAAATATCTTAACGACAACAAAAGAAGCCGAGCGCTTACAAAGGAAATGCGGATCGTAAATTTGATGAATTAATTGAAAAATCATTACAGACGATTATCTTCACATAAGCAATTCTAGTTTATGTTAAAACCGGCCTTCATCACTATTTTAAGTTTGCTTATTTCATTTTGGGCCGCTGCACAAAAAGATTCTACTATTTATTATATGGACTTGAATGGAGGCATTGCAGCCAACAAAGACAGCGCTGATTTTAAACTGGTTATATTACCACCAAATGTAGTTATAAACAAAAGCCTCTCGATTGTTAAAGCTTATAATTCAGACGGAAAAATAAAATTCATAACCAGCTCATTAACAGCCAATTTTCCGTTGAATTTACAAGGCGACTTTACTGAGTATTATCCGAACGGAAATAAAAAACGCTTAAGGCACTTTGAAAAAGATGAAGAGTCGGCCGGATTCACGTTGTGGTATGAAAATGGAAATTTGAAAACTGAAATGGAACCTGCTGCTAACTACGGCTTGAGCGAAAAGAACTATTATGAAAATGGCCGGCTAAAACTTCATCGCATACCAAAGGGGCGCGGCTACTATGACGAGATGGAATATGATGCCAACGGAACGCTATCGCGCAAATTAGAGACCAATGACGTGGGCCGGGGCGTTGAAACCCTATATTACACGAATGGTGTTACAAAACAAGTCGGGAGTTTTTTGGCCCAGCGGCTCGAAGAAAAAATAGTGGCTTATTATCCAAACGGGACGCCTTATTTTACAAAAGAGACCTCGCCCAGCGACGATGGGCCGGTGACAACATATATAGAATGCAGTGATTCGACAGGCAAACCGCTTACTCAAAAAGGCAAGGGGTACTGGATTGAGTACAGCGATGATTTTAGTTATAGAGCCCTGCAGGGAAAGGTGGTAAAGGGAATGCCCGATAGCGTTTGGAACCATGCCTATACGGCCACCGAAGGGGAGTACGAAACATTTAAACAAGGAAAAAAAATCGGCACTGAGGCTTATGGCGCACCTGTTACTGATACTATCACCTTTGACAAGGTGCCCGAATATCCCGGAGGCCTGGATGCATTCGGACATTTTTTGGCCAATCATGTTCGGTATCCAGCGACAGCGAGAGAAGGCCACATACAGGGCCGTGTGATTATTAGTTTTGTGGTAGAAAGAGACGGAAGTTTAACAAATTTCAAAGTTGCCCGCGGGGTAGGCGGCGGCTTAGATGAAGAGGCCATCCGGGTTATGAAAATGAGCCCGAAGTGGAAACCCGGCATGCAAAACGGTAAGCCGGTTAGGGTTCGATATAGCGTGCCAATCAGTTTCACATTGGCTAACTAGTTTAATCACTCCTCGCTTTGCCGCCTTCTGTGCTTCTTTTTATGCTTTTTCGCTCCGGTATTCCTATCGGCTTTTGGTTTAGCCACAGCTGCTTTAATTGCTGGCTGAGTTGAACTGCTTCCGGCGTTTGGGTTCTTATTCAGGTCTTTAACCGTTAGGCTATTATCGCTCATGCCATACTCCAGCTGCCGCTTTTGCCCGTTCGCTTTGGCATTTGCATCAAATAATGGGAATTCGCGCATCAGCTTCCCGTCCTGCACATAAAAATTATCTTCGCCGCGGTAGCCCTGGCGCTGCTGTTTTGTTAACCGGGGAAAATCAAGCTTTTCGGCATGTCCGTTGGTAAACTCAAAGGCATAAACATTGGTGTAGTTATTGGTGTCGATCCCTTTAGCCTGGATAATGATCTCGGGGTTGCCGTCCAGGTCCATATCTGTATTAAAAACATCTACAATCGTCCCGGTGAGGTCGCCGGTGGTGGTGACAAATTTTGCAGCCGCGGAGTCGGAGTGCAGAATGGCAAAAGAGCCGGTTTTGGTTGAACCTCGCCCCCAGCTCACCACATCATAATCCTGCCCCGGCGAAACCTCGATAAGTTTGTGGTAGCGAAAAGGCGGCATTATGGCGGGCGTTTTGGGTGCCGATACGGTGGCGGCGGGCTTGTCGCCATTACTGCAGCCTGCCAACAGTCCGCCGGCGAGTGTTAAAAAATAAATGGAAACAAGCCTTTTCATTCCCTTACAGATCGCTTAAAAATCGTAACATTCATTGCCGTCCCCACCTTTGATCGGGACGGATTATTGACAAATAGACCAATGGCTTTAGCCGAAACACGCCACATAATTTGGGCTAAAGCCCATTTCTATTGTTGATTTTTAACCGTTGACTAAAGTCAACGGCAATGAAAAATCATTTCACTCTTTTTAACCAGTTAATTATACATCATATCGGGTGCTATCTCTCCTTTGGGCTTGCCGGGCATGGTCATCATCACCCTTACCAGCCCGGAGTTTCCGCTATCAAAATATTTTACGGTGATCTTATGAAAGCCTTTTAGCAGGGGCACTGTCCCGCCCTGTTCAAATACGCTGTGCTTACCATCATTGTCAACCACCGGTTGGTTATCGATCAACAATTGCGATCCATTAGCCGATATGGTGGAAAAACCATAGTCACCGTCCGTATCAACACGTAAAAAACCGTTGTATATTACACCAAAGCCTTTTATATTTTTTTTAAAGGCCGAAGTATTAAAGGTTAAGGTATTGCCGGTATCGATAACCGGTGCATCTTTTAGTTGGTCGATGCCGGTAAAATCCCCGCTCACCAATTCATATTTCATACCCTTGATCGTGCCGTTAAATGATTCGGCTGGCAGGGGCATTTTGTTGTACATCCTTTCATGGGTAATAACGCTCCGTCTTCCATCCGGCGTAATCACGATGGCTTTCAGGTCGCGGTACTGGTCGGGCGGCACCTCGTAGCTCATCGGGTGGCTAAACTCCAGGTCCGTTTCGCGCGGATCATAATTATCGATTGTATAATACACTTTCGCTCCCGCTACTGAAGGTTTTAGGTTAACATCCATTTTTGTGCCGAAAACAATTGTATCCCGCACACCAATCACTTCGGGTACGCGATAATTAAAGGCGTTTTCGTCCAGTCTTGCCAGGCGCGAAGGCAGCCGGGTGTCGGCAAAATCCGTGAAGTTTTTATTCGCAAGCGGTGACCATGCCACTTCTGAAAGTGCGAACAGCCGGGGCAGCACCATGTAATCGACCTTTTTTTCGGTGGGAATATATTCCGTCCAAAGGTTAGCTTGTACGCCTATAATGAATTTTTGCTGATCGGGCGTCAGCTCTGCAGGCGTTGGGTTATAACTGTATATTTTGCTCAACGGGTCGTAACCGCCTATGCTGAGCGGTTCCTGCTCAGGTTTGCTTTGCTGCTGGTCGATGTATAAGCCGCCGCTGCCAGGCGTCATGATCACGTTATGGCTTTGCTGCGCAGCGGCAATTCCGCCCTGCTCGCCGCGCCAGCTCATCACGGTGGCATTGGGCGACAGGCCGCCTTCCAGTATCTCGTCCCAACCGATAATACTTCTGCCCTTTGAGTTGACGAATTTTTCAATTCGCTGTATAAAATAGCTTTGCAGCTCATCTTCTGTTTTTAAACCCTGGTCCTTCATCAGCTTCTGGCAGAATTCAGATTTTTTCCAAACGTCCTTCGGCGCTTCATCGCCGCCGATATGGATGTATTTGCTGGGGAAGAGATCCATCACTTCCGTTAAAACATCCTGCAAAAAGCTGAAAGTTTTGTCGGACGGGCAGTAAATGTCATGGAAAACGCCCCAGGTTTCGGCAACCTTGTAAGGTAGCGAAGGGTCGCAGCTTAACTCAGGATAAGCAGCCAGGGCGGCCTCCGAATGGCCGGGCATCTCAATCTCAGGCACGATATTGATATATCGGTCCGATGCATATTTTACTACATCGCGGATCTGGTCTTGTGTATAAAATCCACCGTAAGGAGTATTATCGTACTGCTGCGGCGTGCGGTCGCGGTAATTGCCGATAACGGTTTGCGCCCTTTGGCTCGCTATCTGGGTTAGCCGCGGGTATTTTTTTATCTCGATGCGCCAGCCCTGGTCGTCGGTTAGGTGCCAATGAAAATTATTTAGCTTGTAAGCGGCCATCAGGTCGATATATTTTTTTACCATCTCTACCGAAAAGAAATGGCGGCATACATCAAGCATCATGCCGCGATAAGCGAAGCGGGGGTAGTCGGTTATTTCTACGCACGGTAATTTAACCGTTGCGGCCCGATCTGAAGGCATTAACTGAATCAGTGTTTGGATGCCGTAAAACAAGCCTGCGCCCTTGCCTGAAATGAGCACCTGCTGCGGGGTAATGGTTAATTTATAACCTTCAGCAGGCAGGTCATCGGCGCCAATTGCAGTGAGTATAATACTCTTGAGGGCACCGCTGCCGTTATTTACCTTAAGCGGCAGTTTCAGCATAGCCTGGTTTTGCAGGTAAGCTGCCAAAAAAACAACCGCCTTGTTGGTAACCGAATCTGCAAGAATGGTAGTTTGTTTATTCAGCGTAAATTCACCGGGACTTTTTTTGAGTAATACCGGAGCAGGAATAATGCCCAGGTTAGGGTCGGCGTCCTGGGCCTTAACGATACCCGGAAGAGCTGCTATAGTGAGAAAAAGCAGCCAGAGATTTTTTTTAAGCATGTGAGATAAGTGCCTGTTAATATAAGGCCGTGAAGTTAACGGATTTTAGAAAAAATGTAAGCCGGCAGATGTAAAAAATCTGTATCAAACAAAAAAGCCATCCCGAAACTTACGAGATGGCTTTTTTTATTTTTTCACTTCCTTATCTGCAGCTTCGGCAGGTTTAGCTTTTTTGACATCGTGCGGCCTCTTTTTGCCGTATGACCCGATAGCGATCTTACCCTTTTTGGTTTTTTTATCCCCTTTTCCCATGTTTTTATTTGGTTTATTTATTGTTTTTTTATTCTAAATCCGAAATCGCAAATCGTAAATCCGAAATTAGGCTGTCACAATATGCTCCTTCGCCGCGAGGTAACGCTCAGCATCAATGGCCGCCATGCAACCTGTACCGGCGGCCGTTACGGCCTGGCGGTAAATATGGTCCTGCGCATCGCCGCAGCAAAAAACACCCTCCACGTTGGTGGCGGTTGAGCCTGGTGTGGTTTTTATATAACCCACTTCGTCCATATGCAGCCAGCCCCTAAATATCTCAGTGTTCGGTGTGTGGCCAATCGCCACAAAAAAACCGGTTACATCCAGCGTCTTTTCCTTGAAAGTTTTATTGTTGAACACCGTAACACCATTTACGGTTTGCCCGTCGCCAACTATTTCTTTTGTTTCGGTATTATAGATGATCTCGATGTTTTTGGTATTCAACACACGGTGAACCATCGCTTTTGACGCCCTGAACTCGTCGCGGCGCACCAGCATGTACACTTTGCGGCAAAGCTTGGCTAAGTAAGTAGCTTCTTCAGCGGCCGTGTCGCCGGCGCCCACGATGGCTACATCCTGCCCTTTAAAAAAGAAACCGTCGCACACCGCGCAGGCCGAGACGCCGAATCCGTTATATTTTTGTTCCGAATCCAGTCCCAGCCATTTTGCCGAAGCGCCGGTGGAGATGATTACCGTATCGGCTAATATCGTTTTCTCCTCGTCAATCACAACCTTATGGGGCAATCTTGAAAAATCAACCGAACTTACATAACCAAACCGGATATCCGTGCCCAGGCGTTCGGCCTGTTTGCGGAAATCCTCCATCATGTCAGGGCCAAGCACCCCATCCGGGTAGCCGGGATAATTCTCCACTTCGGTAGTTTGGGTAAGCTGGCCGCCGGCAAGCAGGCCGGTGTACATCACAGGTTTCAGGTCAGCACGGGCGGCATAAATAGCGGCGGTATAACCCGCCGGGCCCGAGCCTATAATTAAACATTTAACGTGTTCTATCTGTTGAGACATGTATTGTTGCAAAATTGAGCTACAAAAATAGCAAAAAAGCGGGTTTTATTGGTCAGTTAGTGGTAAAGAGATTCTGAGGACAAATTGACATCTCGTTGGCCGCAATTTACTTTAACCTCGCCAGCAATGCATACATCGCATTATAATACAACGGCAATTCCTTAAACAAAGCTGCCGCCAATTGCTGGTTATAAGTATGTACCGATGCATTTCGTTTTTGGATAATAGTCGACCAGGTCACTTCATCATCAATGATACCTTCAGCATAGGCAGCGGCAAAAACTGATCGCGGGCTGTTTAAATCCATTAACCCAATACTCTCCAGGTATTGTTTCAAAGTTTTCCACGACAGATCAAAACAATATTCAAATCGTTGGATGGCGCCGTCCCGTTCCAGTTCAGATGGATTTTCCAACAACGCTTCTTTTAAAGTCTGTAGGGCTTGCTCCAGCGAGGCTATTTTTGAGGCAAGATATGCTGTCATAGCCATTCCACGTTTTGCATCGCTATCGAACTGAATTTGCTGTCCACCTCCTTAAAGTTCACCAGGTCGACATTGAAAAGCATCGGCAGGTTTTCAATGGCTTCATTGATTTTTGATAATTTGTACGCCGGAATATCCTCGTCGCTGATGATGCCCACATCAATGTCCGACCGCTTTAACTCAATTTTATTTGCCTGGGAGCCAAAAATAAATGCTTTATAGGTAAACCCGGACAGGTTTTCGGCAATTGCTTCCTTAAGCCACTGAATAATTTGCTGGCGGCGATCCATGATACAAATATACCAAATATCTATTTCCCCGTATTTGCCTTCAACACCCGCAAAAAATTCCCGCCCAAAATCTTATCAATATCGCTCTCCGTATAGCCCAGCTTCAGCAGCTCAGCAGTGATCTTCGGGTAATCCCTTACATCATCCATGCCCTGCGGGTAGGAAGGCGCGCCGTCAAAATCCGACCCTATGCCCACATGATCGACTCCGATCAATTTGGCAATGTAATCGATATGGTGGATCAGCAGGCTTAAGGGCGGGCGCATGGCATCGGCTTCCGCTTTGTGCAGGGTAAACAGTTTATCAGCCGCCAGGTCGGGGTCGTTGTATATTTTGGTGAGGGAATCCAGCTGGGTTTTGTATTGATGCAGGAAAGCATCATATTTTCCATTGAAGGTACTGTCGACAAAGCCGCTGAAAAAGTTAACAAATACCACTCCCCCATTTTTTGCAAGGGCCTTTAACTGGGCGTCCTTTAAGTTGCGCCTGAAGGGGCAGATAGAATAGGCGCAACTGTGCGATGCGATGACCGGTTTATTGGTGGTCGCCAGCACGTCATAAAAAGTTTGCTCGCCGGGGTGTGAAAGATCGATCATTACGCCCAAATCGTTTAAATGGTGCACGATCTGCTTGCCATAATCCGTAAGCCCCACATACTTCAAAGCGGCCCTGTTGGTGGTTTCATCTTGCGCTGATGACGCCCAGGAGGTGCTGTTATTCCAGGTAAGCGTGAGGTAACGCATGCCGCGTTTGGCCAGGCTGTCGATATAATCCATACGGTCCTCTACCATATGACCGCCTTCCACGCCGATCAAAGCAGCCATTTTATTATCCTTAACCGCCTGCAGCAGCTCCGCAGCGTTACGCACCAGTACGATGCGGTCGGGGTACCGTGCAATCAAAGCATACAATGAATCTATTTCGCGATTAGCGAATTTAAAGGCCGTGCCTTTACCATATTGCGGCCCGCACCATATCGAGAACACCTGGGCATCCAGGCCGCCTTGTTTGGCGCGTACAAGATCGAAATTACCAACCGTTTGCAATTGGCCGATGTCGAGTTTGTTGATCAACTCATTGGACAGCACATCGTTGTGAGTATCGACCAAAATGGCCCGCATGTGGATCTCCAATGGGGTTTGGGCGTTTGCTTTAATTATTAGTAGCAGTAGCAGTGGCAGTAGCAGTTTTTTCATGTGTTGAAGATAGGAATTATGTGGAAAATGCAATACGTGGCATCGTAATTTAATAAATGTCACGTCGTAGAGACGCGATGCATCGCGTCTTTGAATGTAAATTGGGCGAAGACGTGACGCATCGCGCCCCTCAACACCAATTCATTTTAAATCATCTGCACATCTGCATATCCGCACACCAGCACATCAACCTAAGTCTGTATCACCCCCACATTAAACGCCTTTTCAATCGGCGCATGGTTAGCCGCCTCGATCCCCATCGAGATCACTTTCCTGGTTTCCAGCGGATCGATAATGCCATCCACCCAAAGCCTGGCTGCTGCGTAATAGGGCGTGGTTTGGCTGTTATAACGGTCGGTGGTTTGTTTCAGCAGTTGGGCTTCTTTTTCCGCATCAACTTCTTCGCCCTTTGCTTTCAGGCCGGCTGCCTGTATTTGCACCAGCGTTTTGGCCGCCTGTGCGCCGCCCATCACGGCAATTTTGGCGCTTGGCCAGGCATAGATCAGCCGCGGGTCATAAGCTTTGCCGCACATGGCGTAATTGCCGGCGCCATATGAATTGCCGATGATGATGGTAAACTTCGGCACCACAGAGTTGGCTACCGCATTCACCATTTTGGCGCCGTCTTTTATAATGCCGCCGTGTTCGGCGCGGCTGCCCACCATAAAACCGGTCACATCCTGCAAAAACACCAGCGGTATCTTCTTCTGGTTGCAATTCATGATAAAGCGGGTGGCCTTATCAGCCGAGTCGGAGTAGATCACCCCGCCAAACTGCATTTCGCCTTTTTTTGATTTGATCACCTTGCGCTCGTTGGCCACAATACCTACCGCCCAGCCGTCTATTCTACCCAGGCCGCAAATAATAGACTGTCCGAAGCCCGCCTTATATTCTTCAAATTCCGAATTATCCAGCAGACGCAGCACTATTTCCATCATCTCATAAGCTTTCTCGCGGTTATCCGGCAAAAGGCCATAAATATCTTTTTCATTAAGCTTTGGGATGATAGGCTTTACCCGGTCGAAACCCGCTTTGGGATAATCACCGATCATGCTCATGATCTTTTTAATGGAATCGAGGCATGCTTTATCATTTGGGTGCTTGTAATCGGTAACCCCCGAAATTTCGCATTGGGCGGTGGCGCCGCCCAGTGTTTCGTTATCCACGTCTTCTCCTATAGCCGACTTTACCAGGTATGATCCGGCTAAAAAAACGGAACCTGTCCCTTCCACGATCATCGCCTCATCACTCATAATAGGTAAATACGCCCCGCCGGCCACACAAGGGCCCATAATGGCCGCTATCTGTACAATACCCATGCTGCTCATCAGCGCATTATTGCGAAAGATGCGGCCGAAATGCTCTTTATCCGGGAATATCTCATCCTGCAAAGGCAGGTACACACCGGCCGAGTCAACCAAATAGATAATCGGCAGCCGGTTTTCCATAGCAATTTCCTGCGCCCGCAGGTTCTTTTTAGCGGTGATAGGGAACCAGGCGCCCGCTTTTACAGTGGCATCGTTAGCGACCACCACACACTGCCTGCCGGATACATAACCGATACCGCAAACAACGCCTCCGGACGGACAACCGCCATGCTCCGCATACATCCCGTCGGCCGTAAATGCGCCGATCTCCAGCCAGGGCTTTTTTTCGTCGATCAAATAAGCTATCCGCTCGCGGGCCAGCATTTTGCCCTTTTCCTTCTGTTTGGCAGCCGCTTTTTCACCGCCGCCAGCAAAAACTTTTTTCAACCGGGTATTCAGCTCATAAACCAGCTGTTTATTGATATCTTCGTTTTTGTTGAATTCGAGATCCATGGGTAGGAAATAAAAAATTTCTATTATTAAAACAACCGCCGCTATCTCACTGGTTAGCTCGCCTTACCATTGACTGTACTGATACTATTTTGTCCTCATCGTCAAATAAAAAGCTTAGCAATTCTAAAGGAGGTTTATTGTTATCATCTTGCCTTTTATAGGTCAGAGTGATGTACAATTTTGCAGCTGGTAAAACAAGTTGTTTACCAGAGTTATCTAAGTTCCATCCATCATCTTTTATCAATCCTTTTATAACTTTTAATTGCAGGCTATTTTCTTCGGCTAAAAGACTTTTTACACCCTTCATATCGTCGGCGACAAGATATCTGAAAAACAATTTTGCCTTTGCATCCAAAGTTGCTGTTTTTTCCTTTGTAAGCGTTTCATCCATCCTTCCGGCATTGTCCTGACTAATATCTTCAACATCTAACCGAACGAAGTACCCCGGGAGCTCACTTAAAGGCCCTAACTTTTTTGGCTTGCTCGATAGGCTAATATCCAAATCTACCCGTACTGAATCAGTGATCCACTCGTTGTTGCACATCATGCCCCCATTGTCAATTTTTGAGGTATCTTCCAAGTTTCCTTCCGTTTTACCCCTACCAAATTTCGCGGATATTTCATTTAATAATTCCTTATATTTTTCAATATAGGGCATTAATTGTTGGCTTGTCTTCAGTTTTGGCATCTTGTCCGCTACGAAATTTGCTTCGTCCCAGCTATAATCGATTTCAGTAATTCTTGAAGTCTTTTTCTTTGAATAATAAGTCACCAATAAGTCGGGTAAATTATTTTGACTTCTCCGATAAACTTCGGGGGAGGCCATATCATCAGATTGTAAATAACCCATATCGCTTTTGAATTTTTCGCTTTTATTTACTTTTTCAATTTTGCGATAGTAATTCAGGTCTTTACCAGTTATGTCAACACTAATTTGTCCCAATGCCCAAGTCGGCACAAGTATTAATAGGATAGGCAGTAATTTCATCCGATAAATATAGTTTTTTATTCCACAGGTCTTCTTTTCACCGGCGATACCGATTTGACAATCGTTTCCCCCCTAAATAAGTTCTTTGCAGGGTTCAATCGGGAAACTGAATTTTCATAGGCCATTTTCAGCAATTCTTTTACATACTCCTCCGGAAAATCCTCTTTGTCATACACCTTAATGTACCGGTAAAACGCCGCATCGCCAAGCAGCTTTTTTTGTTTGTCTGGTATTTCCGAACCACGGTTGAAACCAAAATTTACATGATCGGTAAACATAGCGATGCTGCAAAACACATCGCCGGCCTTGTCGGTTGTTGACCAACCAAAAGCCACACTATTATAATTATCATAAATCAGCTCGTTGGCATCGGGGTACAGCTCCCAAACAAAACCGCGCAGCCACAAAGTTGCCGCTTTTACGCTGTCGCGATAAGGCAGCATAAACTTTAGCAAATCGCTGGTATCATTTTTGCCCATACAAAGCGGGATTAGAAGTGCGCCGGAAAAATAAAGATAATGATTGTTTTGTGCATCTTATTTTTATCCGAAACCGTATAACTCAATTGAGTTTAAAATTACGTGTGCCGCTGCGCGCATTCTAACAATTAAACCCCTTTTTGATTTTTAGAAACTGCAAAATAAAGTATGAAAATAAGAACCCCTAAAACGCATAACGATCTCTTGCTAAAAAGGAAATACAGGGTTTTAGAAGTAGGCGGCGGCAATCATCCCGATAGAAGGGCGCAAGTTGTTGTCGATAAATACGTAGACGATAATACCCATCGCTCCGGTGATTTGGTGGTACATAAAAACCAGCAATTTTTGCAGGCCGACGGCGAACACCTGCCCTTTAAAGACCAGGAATTTGATTACGTAATATGTCGCCATGTGCTGGAACATGTTGACGACCCGATACAATTTGTTAAGGAACAGGCAAGGGTTGCAAAAATGGGATATATGGAAACCCCTTCACTATTAGGGGAATATATTGCACCAAAACAATCCCACCGCTGGGTGATACAGGACATTGACAATAAATTAGTTGTGTACGACAAAGAGTTTTTAAAATTTAATCCATGGATGGATTTCGGCGAAGTTTTTTTGTATTACCTGCCTAAAACATCCATCGGTTTTAAGATCCTGGAACGCACGCATGCCGGCATCCTGACCGTAAATTACGAGTGGCGCGACGGCATAGATATTTTGGTTAACCCGCAGGACGAATATTATTTAGATCACTTTATTAAACCCTGGGACGCGGCCACTTGCGACAAACTGCTTGCAAAAAGAAGTTACGGGAGCGAGATCGGCGCAACCCTGACTGCCATGTTCGACATCATGCGTTCAGTGACCCGGAACAAAGTGCTCAGGAGCCACGTGTAAATTTCGGACACGGGCTTTTGTTAATTTATATTTAGATACTAACAATATGCTTATTTTACTATCCGTTTACCTGTATAAATTTCACCTGAAGCCCCACCAGGCAAAATTTGCTTTACTTTTTAAAAAATATTGCGCATGGCTGGGACTTCAGCCCGCAGTTGCAAAATAATTACTTCCCATTTTCCCGTTTTACAATAATTTCTTTCTGAACTACCTATTTCCGCTATTTTGACGGCATTCATCATTAATTTTGGTGCATGCAATCAACAATCAATAACGCGTTTTTAATATTAGCCGCCCAGCCTGGCGCGCTCTTTGCAAAAGTAATGGAGCATGGCAGCATGTCGGTTGAAATTTACAAGCCCGTTGAAACGGATAAGCAAACGCCGCATTTACAAGACGAACTATATGTGATCCTCAGCGGGAGCGGCGAGTTTATGAATGGCAGCGAACGGGCGCCGTTTTCGCCCGGCGATGTATTGTTTGTCCCGGCGGGAGTTGAACACCGGTTTGAAAATTTCACAGCGGATTTTGCCACCTGGGTGATCTTTTACGGGCCTGTTGGCGGGGAAAAGGACATCGTGAGTCTTAAGTCTTAAGTCATTATCTTCGCCAATCTTTTTAGCTAAACATGAAGCGCGCATTAATATTTGATCTTGACAATACCATATACCCGGTAAGCGCTATTGCCGAAAATCTTTTTAAACAGCTTTTTGCGCTGATAGACGAAAAGGCGGTGCACTTGTCCGCTGAAACAATAGTAGCGGCAAAAGACGACCTGAAGCGTCGTCACTATCACCTGGTGGCCGAAAAGTTTGGCTTCGGCGCTGCATTGACCGATGAAGGCGATAGGCTATTAAAAGAAATGACTTATGACCTGCCGATGCAGCCGTTTGAGGATTATGCTTGCCTTAAGAAATTGCCGCAGGACAAATTTTTAGTAACAATGGGGTTTACCAAGCTACAATGGAGTAAAGTGGAACACCTGGGTATAAAGGACGACTTTAAAGAAATTCATATCGTCGACCCCGGACTATCCAATCAAACCAAAAAAGATGTTTTTGCCGATATTATGGAGCGGCATCAATATAAAAAGAAGGAAGTATTGGTAATTGGTGATGACCCGGAATCGGAAATTAAAGCGGCTGTTGAATTAGGAATCGACACGTTTTTGTTCGACCCAAACGACAAACATTTAAACGCCACTGTTACCCATCGGTCGGCCAGTTTGAAAGAAGTGATATCGATCCTGCGGTCTTAAAAACTATCTAAATATATTATTGGGGGGGAATTTTGTAGAGACGTCCCGACAATTGTTGGGACGTCTCTAAATGAAATATCGGCCTTTTAAACCGAAACCCGAAAATCAAGGTCCGAGACGCAAAATATTGCGTCTCTACGTGTGGAACGCTTTTTAAGCACCTCAGGCTTTACACTCATTTGATCTTCTTTATCGAATCAAGCTTTGCCTTTACTTCGTCATGGCTCAGGGTGCGCGGCATATTATAAACCTGTTTCACCCTGTCACGGGTATTATCGGTCCAAAGCCAGCTGGTCCACACCATAAACCAGCACCATTGCGGCTGCACGCCGAGTATTTCGGGTTTGGGCAGCTCGCCGGTTTCAGTTAGCGCGATAGGCTTGCCATTGGCGAGCGCCAATAGAGCGGTATAATCCTTTTGCTCGTAATCAAAATGGTAAACATCAGCGCCCAATACGTCTGCGTATTGTGGCCCCGGGTAGTAATCCTTGTATTCGTAGGCCTCGTCAAAAGGGATATCGCGCATCCCGTTTGCACCCCAAACCCAGACAAGGTTGTTCAGGTGATGATAATTGGTATACCGGTCGTACATCATCTTCCAAAGCTTAGTGATCCCGTTTTCCCCTTTGCGGTTTCCCCACCAAAACCAAACCCCGTTCATTTCGTGGTAGGGCCGCCATAAAACAGTTACGCCGGCCGATTGCAGTTGTTTTAAATAGCCTGCGACCACGTCAATTTCACGCAGCCATTTTGTATTCAGCGCCGACCCCGAAGTTATCAACTGGTTCCAGTCCTCATCACTGATTTTTCCGATTACATCTTTACTAAAATCGTAAGGGGGGTTATGGGTCGGGTTACCCTCGTGCCACATCAGCGTGATCAGATAACCTTCATTTGATTTTTTTATGGCCTCCTGTACGATCTGCGGGCCGAGGTCTTTGTCGCCCCAGTTTATAAAATCCGTACCCCAAACGGCCGGATATTTACCCGCAATGCTTTTGGCGCTGTCCGAAAAGGCATTCAGGTCGCTATTATAGTTCTGCTGTCCTGAAAGAATGTATTTGCCCTTTATATCATACAAAAAACTGAGCAACCGTTTAACCCCATCGCTTGCATTTGGGTTTACCGGAGCGTATCGTTGCGCAATTGTGTTAACAAATGGTAACAATAGTAAAATAATAAGACAATATTTTTTTTGTGGCATACTGTTAGCTTTAAGCATACCGGCCGGTAATTCCGCTGGTCGCAGTACC
>DASRTD010000008.1:0-9265 GCA_035656115.1 Mucilaginibacter sp. | reverse complement strand
AGGTATCTTTGCACACTTTAGCGTAAAGAAAAATTTTTATCGAAGTATGAATTGGACCTCGCTGGATACGGCAGAACAGATCAGTGATATTAAACAGCGACAGGGATATAGCCTGATTTTTAAGCACAGCAGCCGCTGCGCCGTCAGCATGATGGCAAAAAAACGTTTTGAGCTTGATTGGGATAAATTGCCCAACGATATGCCCCTGTACTTTTTAGACCTGATCCGCTACCGTGAACTGTCGAGCCAGGTAGCCAGCGACTTCCAGGTTTACCATGAATCTCCTCAATTGTTACTGATAAAAGACGGCGAATGCGTGCTTGACCTTTCCCATGGGCACGTTTCTGTTGAAGAGGCCTTGTCGGTGATGGCGTAAATGCGGAAGTCGGAATGCGGAGTGCGAAATGCTTAAAATAAAGGTAAACTCAGGAGGAGCAACACCTTTCGCTTTTCACGTTCAGTTATGCTTTTACCGTTTCTTCCCAACCAAAGGTCACCGTTTTTTTCAAATCCTCATGCACACTGTAGTAAACAGGACAGGTCAACGCCGCACGTTCTAACATTTGCTGTTCCTTCTCGCTGTATTCTTTTGGGAATTTAAAGTTGACAACGATCTCGGCCACCCGGCGAGGATCGGCAGCCATTATTTTGGTAATGGAGCAAGTTGTGCCATCGATATCAATGTTACTGGCGCGGGCCTTTATACCCATGATGGTGAGCATACAACTCGCAAGTGATGCGGACAGTAAATCGGTTGGCGAAAATGCTTCGCCCTTGCCCTGGTTATCCAGCGGTGCATCTGTAATAATTTTTGTGCCTGATTGAACGTGGGTTGCTTCGGTGCGAAGACCGCCCAAGTATATTGTTTCTATAGTTGCCATACCCCTATGTCCCCCTAAAGGGATTTTTAATGTCTGATTAATATTCCTTACAAATTTAAGGTTAATTTAGATTCGTACCTCCAAAACCATCAGCAAACTGTAATTTTGAGGTTGTTAACCAACTATTCGTTCCTCCTTTGGGGGGTTAGGGGGTTTTTACTTATTTTTGCATCATGATCGATTTGCCCGTTGTTCAGTCAACCCCAATTCAACGCAAACCCGACTGGTTACGGGTGCGCCTGCCCGTAGGTAAGGAGTACGCCCATGTGCGTGGTTTGGTTGACGAACACAAGCTGCATACCATTTGCGAAAGCGGCAATTGCCCCAATATGGGCGAATGCTGGGGCGCCGGTACGGCCACTTTTATGATACTGGGCAATATCTGCACCCGCTCCTGCTCTTTTTGTGCGGTTGCAACCGGCAGGCCATTGGCCGTTGATACGGATGAGCCCAACCGTGTAGCTACTTCGGTTAAGCTGATGCAGGTAAAACATTGTGTGATTACCTCGGTCGACAGGGATGACCTGAAGGACGGCGGCTCCATTATCTGGGCCGAAACCATCGATGCCATCCGCCGTGAAAGCCCGGATACTACGCTGGAAACCTTGCTGCCTGATTTTAAAGGCAACTGGGAAAATTTGGAACGAGTGCTGGAAACCAGGCCCGAAGTTGTTTCGCATAACCTGGAAACGGTAAGGCGGCTGACCAAAGAAGTGCGCATACAGGCCAAATACGACCGCAGCCTGGATTGTTTGCGGCACATCTCGCAAGCAGGTTTGCGGACCAAATCGGGCATAATGCTCGGCCTCGGCGAAGCTGAAGTGGATGTTTTTGAGGCGATGAGCGACCTGTTGGAGGCTGGCGTGCATATACTAACGCTGGGCCAGTATTTGCAGCCAACCAGGAGCCATCACCCGGTTATCGACTGGATACACCCCGACCAATTTGCAAAATACAAGGAAATAGGCCTCGAAATGGGCTTCAGGTATGTAGAGAGCGGCCCGCTGGTTCGCTCATCCTATCATGCTGAAAAGCACCTGTTTGAAATCTGATAATTCCTTTATACCTTCATCCTGTTGAGCAAGAAACGGAAAATATCGCTTTCGGAAGAAGAACTGGTGCGCGCATTGAAAAACCGCGAAAAAATCGCTATTGAAGCGCTGTATGATATGTATTCCTCATCGCTGTATGGCGTAATTTCGCGCATCATTGCGGATACGGCCACTGCCGAAGATCTCCTTCAGGAAACTTTTGTAAAAATATGGAACTCCTTTTCGGCTTACAACGCCGAAAAAGGACGTCTATTTACCTGGATGGTAAACATCGCCCGCAACCTTGCTATCGATAAGATCAGATCGAAGGATTTTAAAAACCAGGGTAAAAACCAGGAACTCGAAAATAACGTAACTTTTATCGACGAACGAAGAAATACGGTTTATAATCCTGAATTGTTGGGAGTTAAGGATTTGGTTGAGACACTGAAGCCCGAACAGCGATCGATAGTTGAATTGGTGTACTTTAAAGGTTACACGCATGTGGAAGCAGCCGAGGAGCTGGACGTTCCGTTAGGCACTATTAAAACACGTTTACGAACGGCGATCATGCTGCTCAGGAAGCATTTTAATTGAGGATTTGGAAAGTGGAAGATATCAAAGCATACATTGAATCGGGAATTCTGGAACTTTATGTTTTGGGGGACGTAAGCCCTGAAGAAAAGTTGCAGGTGGAGGCGATGGCTGCAAAACATCCGGCAATAAAAGCGGAACTGGATGAAATTGAGCGGTCTATGGAAGCATATGCCCTTGAAAATGCAGTAGAGCCTGCGGAACATATGCGGGATAAAATCTTGGACAGCCTGATTAGCAATTTAGCAGACGATAGTACCTCTGAAAACGCACCGGAAGAGAACGGGGCCAAAGTGGTAACTATAGAACGGCATAAGGCGTATAACTTTTACAAATATGCTTTTGCTGCCTGCCTCGCGCTGTTGCTGGCGAGTGTTGCAGCCCTCGTATCTACCTATAATAAATTACAGCAATCCAATAATCAGATAGCTTCTTTGCAGTCGGCGAATAGCCAGTTTGCCAAAACGGTAAATCATGTTGAGGGGGAATTGGAGGTATATCAGAATCCATTCTTCAGGCTCCTTAAATTGCAGGGTACTGCCAAGTCGCCCCAGTCCGAGGCGCTCGTTGCCTGGAACCCCGTAAGTAAAAAGGTATGGGTAGATATGCATACGTTAAAGGTTCCTTCAAATGACAATGCACATCAATACCAGCTTTGGGCGCTGGTAAACGGTAAACCGGTTGACCTTGGTGTATTCGATAAAACCGCAGATGATACTTCGCATATGAAAGAAATGAAGTCAACAGCATATGCCGATGCCTTTGCCGTAACCCTTGAACCGCATGGCGGCAGCAAGAGCCCAACCATGGACCAGATGGTGGTGATCGGCAAATTCTGACATCCTGCCATTTTTCCAAAACGGCCCTTGTTCTACGTGACACGATTTTTACAAAACATTTTGTTTTCCGGCTTGTTACGTCATCATTGTTTCATCACAATGTTTTTACAGTGCAATAAAAACGATTTTTCGTGGTTTATTGTAACTAAAAGGGCAGTTGAACTGTCATATTAAGAAAATAGTAAACAAAAGCCGGCGCATTTAGCGTGAGGGAAGGCAGGTTGGGTTTGCGGCGCCCGGGCAAATTAAACTTGAGTATTTAGTTCTTTATAAGATCAGTTAATAGTTAATAGAAAAAAGCTGCACGAATACTTGCAGCTTTTTTTATGCCATTAATTTCGCGATAGTAGCAGGTATCTGCGCCGCAACCTGTGACGGCAAAACCACGTTGAGACGGTTAGGCAACGCCAGGTCGTCGCCTGCTTTGCCGTGGAGGTAGGCCCCCAAAATGCAAGCTTGTTCGGGCGTGTATTTTTGCGCTAACAACGAGGCTACTATACCTGTAAGAACATCGCCCATACCGCCGACAGCCATTGCCGCATTGCTGGTGGTGTTGAAATACACATCTCCGGCGGGCGTCATTATGATCGTATAGTCATTTTTCAGCAGGATAAAAATAGAATGCTCTTTAGCTTTTTGAATGCCGGTTTGTATCCGCTGCCACCAGTTTTCATGATCTCCAAAAAGCCGGTCGAACTCTTTCATGTGTGGCGTAAGGATACTGTTTTCGGGTACTGAGCGCCACAATTCGTAATTGGCAGCCAGCAGATTGAGTGCATCTGCGTCAAACACTATTGGCCCCCTGTAGTTTACAACGGCACCGGTCAGTAATTTAACAGCCTGCTTATCCTGGCCAAGTCCAGGCCCTATCGCCAACGCGTTAAAGTTTCCATAATTAATTTCCGGCAATCGTTCGCCTTCCCGTACAATTGCCATGACCTCGGGCATATAGGCGTTTAGAGACAATAAGCCACTTTGCGGCACACAGGCAGTCGTTAACCCCGAACCGCCATAAACACAGGCCGAAGCGCAGAGCAACGCCGCGCCCATGGTTTCGGGCTGGCCGGCCACGATAAGTGCATGCCCGTAGGTGCCTTTGTTGCTGAAACGATGCCTTGGCCGGAGCATTTGACGAATATCTTTCTCTTCAACCGCCTGGTATGGGGAATTTAAGGATCGGATGAAATCTTCATTCAAACCTATGTTAACGGCTTCCCAGCATTTAATATACGGTCCTGATTCCGGCAGTAAAAAATTGATTTTTGGCTGCTGAAAGGTAATCACCAGGTCGGTTTTGAGCACTACGGCATTTTTTGGCATTTCCCCGTCCGAAAACAAGCCAGCAGGGACATCTACTGCAACTACGGTTTTGTGCTGGCTGTTGATATGTTCCACCAATCTTTTAAAATCGCCTTCCAGCGGCTTATTTAACCCAGTGCCCAGTAAAGCGACGATCAGCAGTTCACTTTCTATCGGCGCCAATTGCTGGCCTGAACTAATCTCCGCCAGTGGCAGGCCCATTTCTTTAACCCGGGCCAAATTGGTATTAAAATCTTCCGTCGACCGGTCGGAAAACCGCGCAACAACTACCTCAATCCTATTGTATTGATGCTCATGAAGCATACTGGCGATGGCCAGCCCATCGCCGCCATTGTTGCCGGTACCGCAAAAAACGCTGATCGTTTTGTCTTTTTCGGGGAAATGATCGATAAACCAGGCGACGAAGGCTTTAGAAGCTCGTTCCATCAGGTCAATCGATGCAATAGGCTCGTGCGCAATCGTATAGACATCGGCTTCGCGGATTTGAGCAGTGGTTAACAGCGGCAACATATCAGCTAAAGTTACGATTGCAAAATTTGTTTGCAAGGACTTTTGAGCAGATAAGGATTATGCTGAATTTATTCCTTTTTTGATAATTCACCAACCATCTGGTCAAGAATAGTTTGGTCGTCATCACCAAGGCATCTTGTGGCACTCAAATAACTCAACGCCGATATTAATTTATTTAAATCGTTATCCGTTCCAAGATTACCGACATAAGCGGGCAAAACGAAGCTCAAAGGTCTCAACTCCCGGCGCTCACACCATTTGGTGATCAAACCTTCCAAAATATTATTGCTGAGTTTTGTGATGCCGGTTCGTTTTAATCCTTCCCCTATCCCTGCGCGGATCATATCGCCATATTTACCGGGCGGTAAAAAAGTGCTGGCATCCGCAGCTGATTGATAATAGCGATTGGCTTCTTCGTTATCGTTTAGATTTTCGCATGCTTTACCAACATTTAAATATAGCGATGGGTAATGAGCGTGCATACTATTATCTTTCACTGCGTTTGCACGGTTCAAAGCTTCCAGATTCCATTTTAACACATCGGCCGGGTCTTTTTGATTTCTGGCGAGATAATGCGCCGCAGTAAACGCTTCGAAATCATTTTCGGCAATATCCCATGCCCGCTGGAAAAGCGCGTGGGCGGTGTCCAAATTACCTTCAGCCTCAGCCTGCATACCTTCGGCGCATAGCTTTACAACTTTATTTTCCGGATCGAACTGCATATTTAACTCGTTTTATCGGGGATAAAGCTAAGCGGTTAAAAACGATAAAACATTGATGCAGATCAAAAAATCATTTCGACTTTAAGCGGCTCAACGTTTCCTGGGTGATGTCGAGATACGAAGCTAAAATTTTGTTGGACAGCCTTTTGATATATTCGGGATTCTCTTTGATAAGCAAATTATAACGTTCACCAGCGGCAAGGGTTACCATCTCGCCGATCTTTTTATTTTGATAGATATACGCCGATCCCAAAAGCTTAAGGTAAAACTTTTCCCATTCGGGAACGTCTTTAACCAGCTTATAAAATCTGGACCTTGTGATGTAAAGTAGTTCCGCGTCTTCAAGCGTTGCGACAAATTCTAATGATGGGCGGCCGGAAATAAAGCTGTTCAGTGAACCTGCCAGCTGGCCCTCAATGGCGATAAGTCTTGTTTTTTCCTGGCCTTGCGCCGTTAGGTAGAAAGTCCGTATGCAGCGTTTATTAATGAAATATAATTTGCTGCTTACTTCGCCCTTTGACAGCAGGACGGCATTTTTTTTAATGGTTATAGGTTTGAAATATGAAACAACGTATTCAACCGATCTATCAGAAAACCTTTGGTTGTATATCAGATACCGCATAAGCAAGTCGTTGTTCATAAATGCGAATAGTGATATGCGGTCTTAAGGAAATTATTTTATCCCCATCTCCTTTTTCAAAAACTGCCCGGTAAAGCTGTCTTTTACCTTGCACAAACCTTCCGGAGTACCGGAGAACAATACTTTGCCCCCGCCTGAACCCCCTTCTGGTCCGAGATCGATCACATGGTCAGCCACTTTTATCACATCCAGGTTATGCTCGATCACTAAAACCGTATTGCCTTTATCAACCAGTTGATTTAACACACCCAGCAGTACGTTGATGTCCTCGAAATGCAGGCCGGTTGTGGGTTCGTCCAGGATATAGAAGGTATTGCCGGTATCTTTTTTGGAAAGCTCGGTAGCCAGCTTAACGCGCTGTGCCTCACCGCCGGAAAGTGTGGTTGACGATTGCCCCAGAGTAATATAGCCCAAACCGACGTCAAAAAGTGTTTTCACCTTTCGATAAATCGATGGGATGTGCTCAAAAAACAAGGTTGCATCTTCGATGCTCATATCCAGTACATCGCTGATGGATTTTCCGCGATAGCGTACCTCCAGCGTTTCGCGGTTATATCTGCGTCCCCCGCATTCTTCGCATGGTACCTGCACATCCGGTAAAAAATTCATCTCAATCACCTTTAAGCCTGCGCCCTGGCAGGTCTCGCAACGGCCGCCTTTTACATTAAACGAAAAACGGCCCGGCTTATACCCCCTGATCTTGGACTCAGGCAGCTGAACATAAAGGTTACGGATGTCTGAGAAAACGCCGGTATAAGTTGCCGGGTTTGAACGCGGTGTACGGCCTATCGGTGTTTGGTCGATTTCGATCACCTTGTCGATATGCTCCAGCCCTTCAACTTTTTCATAAGGCAACGGTATTTTTTTTGCCCTGAAAAAATGATGGTTTAAAATGGGGTAAAGTGTTTCGGTTATCAAACTCGATTTCCCGCTACCCGATACGCCTGTTACGCATATGAATTTGCCAAGCGGAAAACCTGTAGAGACTTTCTTCAAATTGTGACCTTCCGCCTTTTGCAGGTTTAATATTTTTCCGCTCCCCGCCCGCCGATTTTTGGGTGTGGCTATCTCCCGTTCGCCATTGATGTACGAGGTGGTGAGGGTATGCGCTTTCATTAATTCGGCCGGTGTGCCCTGAGCCACTATTTCGCCGCCATGTACGCCAGCAGCGGGGCCCATATCGATCACATGATCGGCATGCAGTATCATGTCCTTATCGTGTTCAACCACCAAAACGGTATTACCCAGGTCTCGCAGGTTTTTAAGCGCGTTGATCAGCCTTTCATTATCACGTTGGTGCAGGCCGATGCTGGGCTCATCCAGGATGTACATCACGTTCATAAGTTGCGAGCCGATTTGCGTAGCCAGCCGTATCCGCTGCGCCTCACCACCCGACAAGCTTTTTGCGGTACGATCAAGGGTAAGATAACTCAAGCCCACGTCCAGTAAAAAAACTATCCTCGCATTAATTTCCTTAAGTATTTCTTTGGCGATAATATTCTGGCGGTCGTTTAAGCGGGCGTCAAGCCCTTCAAACCACCGCTGCAGGGTTTTAATATCCAAGCAGGCCAGCTCAAAAATATTCTTCCCGTCAACCTTAAAATGCAGCGATTCCTTTTTCAGCCTGGCGCCGTCACAAGTCGGGCAGGTACGCAAAACACGATAGTTTTCCATATCGTCCATGCCCTCTTCTCCGCGGCGCTCCTGCTGCTCCTCCAGCATACGTACAATACCGTCAAAGGCCACCTGGTAGCTTTGTACATTCCACTTGTTGTACTCAACAGCAACGGTAACCATTTCTGTCGAGCCGTTTAGAATGATATCCAAATGTTCCCTTGAAAGCTTCTCAATGGGTGTTGACAGCGAAAACTCGTACTTTTTGGCCAGGGCCTTCAGCACCTGGAATATCCAGGTTTCGCGGTATTCACCAATCGGCGCTAAACCGCCGTTAAGGATGCTGAGTTTGGGGTTGGGAATAACCGATGCTTCGTCCACCTCGAAAATATAGCCCAAACCGTTGCATTTTTCACAAGCTCCGTAAGGCGAGTTAAAGGAAAAAGTGTTGGGTTGCGGTTCGTCGTAGGATATTCCCGAAACCGGGTCCATCAGGTATTTGCTGTAATAAAAAACATTGTTATCCTTGTCTGCAATGCGGATAATCCCTTTCGCGATCTTCAGCGCTTGCTGGATAGAGGTATGCAGCCGCTTGCTGTCATTTTCGCTGATCACCAATCGGTCAACCACAATATCGATGTCATGTATTTTGTACCGGTCGACCTGCATTTTGGGCTCAACGTCCGCAATGGCGCCGTCTATCCAAACTTTTAAAAAGCCTTGTTTGCGTATTTGTTCAAACAGTTCGCGGTAGTGTCCCTTTCTCGCTTTTACAACCGGCGCAAGTATGTTAACCGGCTGGCCGTTAAAGCGCTCTGAAATGGTTTTCAGTATCTGGTCTTCCGACATACGCTCCATTTTCTCCCCGCTTACGTAGGAGTATGCCTCACCTGTACGGGCAAAAAGCAGGCGCATAAAGTCGTAAATCTCGGTGATCGTGCCCACTGTTGATCGCGGGTTTTTGCTGGTGGTTTTTTGCTCGATGGCGATCACCGGGCTCAAACCGGAAACTTTGTCAACGTCGGGCCGCTCCATTCCGCCCATAAACTGGCGCGAATAGGCCGAAAAAGTCTCCATGTAACGGCGTTGCCCCTCAGCATAAATCGTGTCAAAA
>DASRTD010000007.1:0-12102 GCA_035656115.1 Mucilaginibacter sp. | reverse complement strand
CTCACGTCTAAATCATTGGGATTTAATAATTTTTGACAGTTGGTGATCGAATTCCTGCCCTTTGGTTCGGGAATTTCAAGTTGTGTTTAGATTCTTTCTCCGTAGGACCTTTTTCGTTCCCTCAGGGTCTCCGAAGGGACCCCGCTGTTCGTAGACTGCATCTACGAATTGGCTATGCGCGGAGTCTTTGACTCCGGTGAGACACGCTCCAACCTGGCGCATCGACAAAGCCGCCATTACCGGATAAACCAATTTTCGGCAACAATGTCGTCCAACTGTTCGAAATGTTTAATATTATCCGTTACGAGCGTGAGTTTGTTTTCAATCGCTGTTGCTCCAATTAACAGATCAAATTCATCATTGTGCGGCCGGCCAAGTTTCCTCAAACGTACTTTCTCCCTGGCGTAACGCCTGATACACCCAAAAACAGGGACAATGGAAAGTCCATTTACAAACTCGTCAACGGCTTTGTGGGCTTTTTCGGGATTATTGCTGTTTTCCGCGCCAAATCTCAATTCGATGATGGAAATCTCTGAAATAAAAAAATTGGTGCGGCCTTTTTCGCGGATTATTGATGCTAAGTCGAGTTTTCCGCGCAGGTAAAAAACGCAGATACTGGTATCAAGCAGGTATTGCATCAGAATTTAATGTCTTTTTCTCTGAATTTACGGGTGGCCCTGATCTCTTCGACAATTTCTTCGGCAGGCCTTTCATCGGGAAACGTGCCGAAAGACCCGTAAAATGCCTTGTCGGCACTACTGTGTTCCTTTTTTAACGATTTTGTTAAACGTTTAAGCAACTCTGATTTGGTCAAAGGGTCCAACCCTTCAAAAAGCCTGGAATAAGTGTTTACAATATTTTTGGTGACCACCGTCATGTCAGTAATATATGCGCCCATGCACTGTACACAAAAATAATGATAATAATGCAATAGTTTATTTTAAATTTTCGTATTGGCAGGTTCGTCCCGCTGTTTGGACTATCTACGGATTAGTTATTCGCGTAATCTTCGACTACATCCCGTCTGCCCAGAACTATATCCCCCTCAATCCCCGCCCACATTTACATACATATAACGGATGTATTGCAGGCTTTGACTGATCGTAGAGTGCCCGCTGCTGTCGCCCAGGCTGGCGGTGATATCGAGGGTAACTTTTTTGGTTCCCGCGGGGTCCTTTGCGAGATGAGGTCTGTTCAGCAAACGGCCAATTTCTTTCCAAAAAACTATCACTGATGCCTGCTCACTGCTATTCCGTCTACCGCGTAGCTTTCACCATTGTTTTGCAGGGTGTAGGTGGTGTCGTTCTTCCAATACGTGGGTGCGTTTAAACTACCACACATGTATACATCATTGCCCTGGAAACAAAAGCCCGATACGCTTGAAGCAACAAATGCCCCGTTAACCAGGCTGGTAATGGCGCCATTTTTCCAGTAAGCTGCTTCGTTGCCGTATGCGCCGCCCACGTAAACATCGCTGCCATTTGATGCCACGGCAAATGCAAACGAGCCAAGCGGAGCGCCACTGTTATTGGCGAGGGGCTGCAGCACTCCATTTTTCCACAGCTCGGCGCTAAATGCAATGTAACCCGTAACGTATACATCGTTTCCGCTTATGGCAATGCCTTTGGCAAATGAACCGTAGGAGAATACTAAAGCGCTGTCGAGCGGCATAAGCGTTTGGTTTTTCCAATAGGCTGCAACGGATATACCCGCCGTATTACCATTGTCGGGCTGGTTATTTTGCCCGGCCGTATAAACGTCGGTTCCGCTTACGGCGATGCCGCTAACGTAGGCTTGCGCCGTGCCGTGCCGTCGGTAAGGTCGGTTTCGACGCCATTTTTCCAAAATACCGCACGTCCATAGTTGTCACCGGCTTTATAAACTGTTCCGCCTACAAAAACATCAGTACCTGAAACGGCAATAGAATAAGCTATGGCCTGAGCGCCCTGCGCCAGGTAAACCGGGTTGCCATTTTTCCAATAAGTAGCGCCGCCCGAGGTGTGGCCAGCCATATAAACATCGGCCCCATCTGTTACAACAGCATAAATAGATGAATTAAGGTCGGATGTAACACTAACCTGCTGACCATTCTTCCAGCAAATACCGTAGGTTGCACCACCGACCACTTTAAAGCCGACGGCATAAATATCCGTTACAAATGGTTTGTCGGGCGGGTTAGGGGGTGGTGTCGGCGGTACATCTTTTTTTTTGCAGGAAGAAATGATAAGGGCCAGCGCAAATACGGTGTAAATTAATTTATTGGTGTGCATAGGTTTATAAAATCAGCTTATAAAGATAGAAGTGTAATATACACTAAAATAATTGATTTGCTGAAATGAACAATTTGGTCTCCTGCTCCTGCGGGCAATTTTCGGTGCTGGCGCTTTGTCTGCAAATTGGCTATGGGCGTGGTTTTTGACTACCTTCCGTGGGCTCCTGCATACTCCAAAACTGCTGTAATATCGTCCTTTTCTAAAAAAGGGAAGGATTCGAAAATTTCGGCTTCAGTTTCACGGGCTGCCAAATGGCTTAACAGGGTATGCACAGTTAAGCGCTTACCCCTAATGGTAGGCTTGCCATTGCATAAACCGGGAATAGCTGTAATTCTGTCCAAATGAGATTCCATGAAGTAAAATTAAGCATTTTTTAACGGGCACAAAATTGGGGCCATGGAGAGCCGGACACGCCCAAAAAATAAAAATTCCTTGCTATCTTCATCGCAATGAAATTGAAGGAAAGCTACCTGGCTGATTTTGTTTCGCTGTTGTTTCCGCAGCTTTGCGCGGCCTGCGGCGAAAGCCTGGTGGGCAGCGAGGAACTGATCTGCACCGAATGCCGTTTTAGCTTGCCTTTTACTGATTTTGAGGTGCGGCCGGATAATATTGTGGCGCAGCAGTTTTGGGGCCGGATAAAGCTGGAGGCGGCCTATGCGCTGTTTTATTTTATGAAAGGCGGCAAAGTGCAAAACCTGGTACACGGACTGAAATACAAGGGCATGAAGGAGATTGGCACACTGCTGGGCCAAATGGCAGGCAGCCGGCTGGCTAAAAACGAGGTTTTTAAATCGGTTGATTTAATCATCGCCGTGCCCCTGCACAAAAAGCGGCTGAAACAGCGGGGCTATAACCAGGCGGAGTGTTTTGCCCAGGGGATAGCCCGGCAGCTGGGCGTGGAAGTTGAAACGGACAACCTGCTGCGCCCAACCGCTACCGAAACGCAAACCCATAAAGGGAGGTTTGAGCGGTTTAACAACATGCAGGAGGTATTTACGCTAAAACACCCGGAGCGGCTGGCCAACAAACATATCCTGCTGGTGGACGATGTGATCACTACCGGCTCAACGCTGGAAGCCTGCGGAGCGCAATTGTTAAATATTGAAGGGGTGAGACTGAGTATTGCTACGATTGCGTACGCGGAGTGAGTCAGAAAGTCCGAAAGATGAATGGGCGACAGCACGAAGTGAATGAAACGCAATTTGCCATGGACTATGGACCATGGTCTATGGACTAAAAAACCATGAACCGGTTCAAACTTTTTGATAGACGCTCAGCTTTTCGAAAAGCTTTTGCGGATCGAAGGGCTTTAGTATAAAATCATTCATCCCTGATTGCTCGATTTCTTCGCGCTCGCTGCTCAGCATGGAAGCGGTGAGTGCAATAATGGGCAATTGCTTAAAATAGGGATCGTCTTTTGAACGGATAACCTGGGTGGCTTCGATACCGCCCATTTCGGGCATATAAACGTCCATTAAAACGGCGTCGTAATTATGGTTGGCGGTGATCTTTTCAACGGCCTCCAAGCCGTTTTCGGCGAAATCAGTGGTCGCGCCCCACTTGGCCAGCACTTTGTTGATCAGCAGGCGGTTAATATTGTTATCGTCAACAACAAGTACGTGCACTTTTAAATCTGTTTCCAAAATACTAAAGATTTGAACTTTATCAGGTCAATTATACGAAAAAAGACATTGAAAAGTTGCAAAAACGTACTTCTAATAGTGATTAACCTGTCTTAAACAAAAAAAGCGCCCGGGGGCGCTTCAAGTATTTTAACGTTCACTATGCTTATAAAGCGGATGTTTTTCCATCAGCTTATGCACTTCTTTCTTTACTTTTTTTATCGTGTGCTCATTCTCGTGGTCCTTAATAACCAGGTCGATCAGTTCCACAATCTCGTCCATATGCTTTTCCTTCAGGCCGCGGGTAGTAATGGCAGCGGTGCCCACCCTGATGCCCGAGGTAACAAACGGCGACTTATCGTCATACGGAACCATGTTTTTATTTACGGTGATATCGGCCGTCACAAGTGCATTTTCGGCAGCTTTGCCCGTAATATTTTTATTGCGCAGGTCTATCAACAGCAAATGGTTATCGGTACCGCCTGATATAATTTCGTAACCGCGGTCGTTAAATGATTTTGCCATTGCCGCGGCGTTTATCTTCACCTGCAAAATATATTTCATGTATTCTTCGGTGAGCGCCTCGCCGAACGCGATCGCCTTTGCCGCAATAATGTGCTCCAGCGGGCCGCCCTGCGTACCGGGGAAAACCCCCATATCCAGCAGGTGCGACATCATGCGCACTTCGCCTTTAGGCGTTTTCAGGCCCCAGGGGTTAGCAAAGTCCTTGCCAAGCAAAATCATGCCGCCGCGCGGCCCGCGCAGGGTTTTATGTGTGGTAGTGGTAACAATATGGCAGTGCGGCATCGGGTCGTTTAACAAGCCTCTGGCTATCAATCCCGCCGGGTGCGAAATATCGGCCAGCACCAGAGCGCCAACCTCGTCGGCCGTTTTGCGGATAAATTCGTAATCCCAGTCGCGCGAGTACGCCGAGGCGCCGCAAATGATCATTTTTGGCTTAACCTTAAGGGCGTTTTCCCTTAGCAGGTCGTAGTCAACCAGCCCGGTATCCTTTTTCACCCCATAAAAATGAGGCTCGTACAATTTACCTGAAAAATTTACCGGCGACCCATGGGTAAGGTGCCCGCCATGCGAAAGGTCGAAACCTAAAATTTTATCGCCGGGCTGCAAACAGGCCAGCATTACCGCCGCATTTGCCTGCGCGCCCGAGTGCGGCTGCACATTGGCCCATTCGGCATTAAACAATTGCCTGGCACGTTCAATAGCTATTGTTTCAATTTCGTCAACCACCTCGCAGCCCCCATAATAGCGCTTGCCGGGCAGGCCCTCGGCGTATTTGTTGGTAGCTACCGAGCCTGCAGCTTCCATCACCTGCCGGCTCACAAAATTTTCCGACGCGATCAGCTCGATGCCTTCCTCCTGGCGCTGCTGCTCCTCATCCAATAGCTTAAAAATCAGTTTGTCTCTTTTCATTCTATACGTTAAACGGGCGCTAAATTAGAAATTAGATTTGAGATATGAGATTTGCGATAAGAGATTGTGAAAAAACAGAGCACTGTTGAGAATCAAGGTACAATCCAGGGCTTTGCTATTTCTGCCTGACGAGTTTTATTTTACTAATAATCCAGCTGAACAAAATTAATAACAGATGCGCCAAAATGATCGCCCATACGATTATCGAATACCCGTAAAGAAAGTACAACAGCGAGTCGCTATTTAAAAAATAGTCCGCACCCGACAACATGCACAAAAGGAACAATTCGCCAAAAGCAATGAAAAACAGCTTCAGCCTTAGGTTTATCCCCTTGAAAAGCAGGATAGCGTAAGGCCCGCCTAATAGCAATATGTACAAAACTATCGTCAACCTTTTCCCATTTAAAAACCTTTTACCTTTCGCCTTTTACCTTTCACCTACCTCGCGGATATCCTGAAATTATTATACCCCAGCCCTACCTGTATCTCGATGAGTTCCTGTTGCAGCATCTCCAGTACGGCTAAGAAATTGTAAACGAAGTGTACCTTATTTTCCGACTGCCTGGCTATGGCCTTAAAGTCCATCATTTTGTTGATCTTCAGCAGTTCCTCTATGGCCCTCTTCTGTTGCTCGATGGTATAAGGATACTGAACAACGGTATGGGTCACCTCCTCGCTGCGCGTCATATAACGTTTCAGCAGGCGGTTATAAACCACCATTAACTTATACAAATTAACTTCCGACAACTCCTCGCCGGGCAGCGGTACCACATCGGCCTGTTCAATGTCGTGTTTGATGTTTCCGCGCCTTTCCTGCTTAAAGCGCTCTTCCTCGTAGGGCTGTAATTCCAGGCATATCTCCTTGAACCTTTTGTATTCGATCAGCTTCCTGATCAGGTTTTCCTTGCTGTCAGCTTCATTTTCGTCTGCATTTTCGTCATACCGCGGCAGCAGCATTTTTGCCTTGATGCGCATCAGGGTGGCCGCCACGAAGATAAATTCACTGGCGATCTCCATGTTCAGGATGGTCATCTGGTGGATGTAATTTAAAAAATCATCTGTAATGCGCGCGATGGGAATATCATGTATATCCAGTTCGTCCCGCTCGATAAAAAATAGCAGCAGGTCAAACGGGCCCTCAAACTGGGGTAAATGTATTGCGAAACTTTCTTCCACAAGTAAAATTTTGGCGAACTAAAAATTCAAGTTGTTATGGCGTTTGGATTAAGGTACTTCAATTCGGAAATCTGCTTAAAATCCTTGTCGTTATCAGCTATGAGCGTAAGACCATTACTTATGGCAGTTGCGGCAATCAATGCATCTGGCAATTTGATTTTATAAGATCGACGAATATGAATTGTTTCCTGAATGATATTGCCATCAATACCCACAATCGATGATTTCGACACAAAAAGCTGAAAGATTTTTAAATCGCCAGGATTGCGAGGGTTCCAAACCTGTAACTCAATTTCAGTAACAAAAGAAATAATGCTCTCCCGTTCGACAACTTTATCGATGAAAGATAGTCCTTCTTCTGACAAGGTTTCATTTAGGTATTTGATTATTGCAGATGTGTCGATTAGAAATCTCTCTGCCATTCGTCACGGATGTCGTTTAGTTGCTTATCAATTTCTTCGTTGCTCATCTGGCTCTTAATGCGACCACGCAGGGCAGACAACTTTGTCGGCTCTTTTATTACACGGATAAGATTCAACTCCTCCATATCCTCAAGGAGCTTGTAAGCCTTCTGATTTGTCAGTTCAATGATCACTGTATCCATGAATAAAACTAATAAAGTATTAACAAATATACGGTATTGTTTATTTGGTTTGTAAACAATATTACCACCAAAACCCTGGGCTGCTGTGACACTCTGTTGTCATGCTTATTAACACCCCCACAAATTATTCAATAATTTTTCTCCGCATATTTATCAAAAATTCCCGTAATTTGCATTTTATTATATCTGCTTCACATTAATGCAAGTCCCGGCAGGAAATTTATTACAAACAATAAACTACCCATCTGATTTAAAGCAACTTAAGGTTGAAGAATTAAAACAGGTCTGCCAGGAGCTACGCCAATATATTATTGATGTAGTATCGGTAAACGGCGGCCATTTCGCCGCCAGCCTGGGCGTTGTGGAACTCACTGTCGCCCTGCAATACGTTTTAAACACGCCTTACGATCAGCTGGTTTGGGACGTTGGCCACCAGGCCTACGGCCATAAAATACTCACCGGCCGCCGCGAAATTTTCCATACCAATCGCCTGCATGGCGGCCTGAGCGGCTTCCCCAAACGGTCCGAAAGTGGATACGATACCTTTGGCGTCGGCCATTCTTCCACTTCCATCTCGGCTGCGCTGGGGATGGCCGTTGCTTCGCATTACAAAGGCGAAACCGACCGTCAGCACGTTGCCGTCATCGGCGATGGCGCAATGACGGCTGGCATAGCTTTCGAAGCGCTAAATCACGCGGGTATCGAAAACTCGAATCTGCTGGTGATCCTGAATGATAACAATATGTCGATCGACCCAAATGTCGGCGCATTGAAAGAATATCTCACCGATATAACCACTTCAAAGCCTTATAACCGGTTCCGCGATGACATTGCCCATGTACTCGCCAAAATATCTGCAATCGGCCCGGATGCATTCAAAATAGCCCAGAAATTAGAGAAAAGCATAAAAGGCACGCTGCTTAAAAAGAGCAACTTCTTCGAGGCGCTAAAATTCAGGTATTTCGGCCCTATCGACGGGCACGATGTGGAGCACCTTGTAAAAGTGCTCAGCGATCTGCGCGATATTCCGGGGCCAAAGCTGCTGCATTGCATTACCGTAAAAGGTAAAGGCTATGCCCTGGCCGAAAAAGACCAGACCAAATGGCATGCCCCCGGCTTGTTTGATAAAATAACCGGAGAGATAAAAAAAAGCAAGTCGGATAAACCGCAGCCGCCTAAATACCAGGATGTATTTGGCCATACCATTATTGAGCTGGCCGAGGCGAACCCTAAAATTATGGGAATTACGCCGGCTATGCCTTCAGGTTGTTCGCTCAACCTGATGATGAAGGCCATGCCCAACCGCGCGTTCGATGTAGGCATTGCCGAGCAGCATGCCGTTACCTTTTCGGCGGGCCTGGCGACTCAGGGATTGATCCCTTTCTGCAACATATACTCCAGCTTTATGCAGCGGGCTTACGACCAGGTGATACATGATGTGGCCATACAAAAACTAAACGTGGTATTTTGCCTCGACCGGGCGGGTATTGCCGGTGCAGACGGGCCTACTCACCACGGGGCCTATGACCTGGCTTATATGCGCTGCATCCCTAATATGACGGTTTCGGCGCCCATGAATGAAGAAGAGTTGCGCAACCTGATGTTTACTGCTCAACAGGATGATATGGGTCCCTTCGTGATCAGGTATCCACGCGGCAACGGGGTAATGGTCGACTGGCAAAAGCCGTTTAAACTTATAAAGGTTGGCAAGGGACGAATGATATGCGATGGAGATGATGTGGCCATTTTAACCATCGGGCATATTGGTAACGAGGCAGTAAAAGCTATCGCCGCCCTGAATAATGAAGGATATTTCCCCGCACACTACGACCTGAGGTTTGTAAAGCCGCTTGACGAAGCTTTGTTACATCAAGTGTTCGAAAAATTCAATAAGGTAATCACCGTTGAAGACGGTTGCCTGGAAGGCGGCATGGGCAGCGCCGTTCTTGAATTTATGGCCGATAATAATTACAGCGCCCAGGTGGTGCGCTTAGGCATACCGGACCTGGTGATTGAACATGGCGACCAGCCCGAATTATGGGCGGAGTGCGGTTATGACGCGGAAGCTATCGCCGCCCGGGTTAAAACCCTGGGAATTCCGAAGGCTAAACACATCATCGCTTCTTAATCCTGGTTTTCAGGATAACTTAAACACAGCTGACTGACTACAAGCAGTAAAATACGACCATCAGAAGAGTTGTTTATTGTTCTACTCAAAATAATTGAGTGTCTTGAAGCCGCCTTTTTGCAGGTAATCATCCTTTTTTACCTGGTGAAGATCGGATTGCACCATATCGCTCACCAAAGCATCAAGATCGAATTGCGGCTTCCATCCCAGCTTTTCCCTGGCTTTCGTGGCGTCACCGATCAAAAGCTCAACTTCAGTCGGCCTGAAATATTTTGGATCAACCTTCACTACCGTCTTGCCAAAACTTAAAGCATCCCGGTTCAACTCCAGTTCAGCAATTTTTTCATCGTCGATATCAATAATTACGCCGCGTTCGTGCTCGTCCTTACCGCTAAATTCAATTTCAATGCCCAGTTCGGCAAACGCCATTTTTATAAAATCGCGCACAGTAGTGGTCACCCCGGTGGCAATTACAAAATCCTCAGGGCTTTCCTGCTGCAGCATCAGCCACATGGCCTCTATGTAGTCCTTGGCGTGGCCCCAATCGCGCATAGCCGATAAATTGCCTACATAAAGACAATCCTGCAAGCCCATAGCAATTTTAGATGCCGCCCGCGTAATTTTCCGGGTTACAAATGTTTCACCCCGGATAGGGCTTTCGTGGTTGAAAAGTATGCCGTTGCAGGCAAACATGTTGTAAGCCTCACGGTAATTTACAATTATCCAGTAACCGTAAAGCTTGGCCACCGCGTACGGAGAGCGCGGATAAAAGGGCGTATTTTCATTTTGAGGAACCGCCTGTACCAGCCCGTATAGCTCTGAGGTGGATGCCTGGTAAACGCGTGTTTTTTTTTCGAGCTTCAAAAGTCTTACCGCCTCCAATATACGCAGCACCCCAACGCCATCCGCGTTAGCTGTATATTCGGGTGTATCGAAGCTCACTTTTACATGGCTTTGCGCAGCCAGGTTATATATCTCATCCGGCTGTATTTCCTGTACCAGCCTGATCAGGTTGGTTGAATCGGTAAGGTCGCCGTAGTGCAGTTTGAACTTTACATTGGGCTCGTGCGGATCGTGATAAAGATGGTCGATACGGTCGGTGTTGAACAGCGACGATCTTCTTTTAACGCCATGTACTTCATATCCCTTCTTCAATAAAAACTCTGCCAAATACGCGCCATCCTGCCCTGTAATTCCGGTAATTAAAGCTTTTTTCATAGATAATATTATTCCGTCCCGTATCGGTTTACAATATTATCCAATTTAATTTAAATATTGGCATAATGCACCCCAGTGGTCGATTTTTCACTATTCATAACAACCGCAACGGCGAAGTGGTTTTCGGCAGAAATCGATACTGCCCCTTGAGTAAAGCGTTATGATTGCGCAGGGCCATGTTGATCAGGCGCCGGCCCTGAAAGCCCAGTATCTAAAAATCACAAAAAAAGCACGGCGCCTGCCGGTTCCGGCTTTTACCGTGCTTTTCTATGGCTGGTTAACGTTTTTGTGACGCAGGTTTGGCGTTTTGGTAGCTTAAAAAATTAATGTAATAATACCACCTCCGCGCGAATTTTGATACCCGTATTTTCACCCTTTTTGCACCGTGTTTTAACGGTGGGATTTAATGCGCATGTACCCCGTACTTCTGTTAAAAAAGTGCGTCAACTGCGTCAGCAAGAATATCTAAATAACTAGCAAACCGGCACGTGCGGGCTAAACAACGCCGCATCATGCCCAAATCCTCCCTTGAACGAGTTAAAGTCCGGCAAGCCGCTGCTCCAGCTCAGCGTACCATTCTTTGCCGTATTTACGGATAAGCGGCTCCTTTAAAAATTCGTGAACATGCACTTTAAGTTCAGCGCCGAACGAGCAGGCCGGGCTGCAGATACTCCAACGGTCGTAATTCAGTACATCAAACTCCGGGTATTTGGTAACACGAATTGGATATAAATGACAGGAGATAGGTTTGCGCCACTTAATAGCGCCGTTTTCATAAGCTTTTTCAATAGCACATTTGGTTATCCCGTTTTCCCATATCACATAAGCGCATTCTTTATTTACGTCGACGCAGGGGGTGGTATATTCTCCTTCAAAATCCTTTACATAGGCGCCGTTTTCTTCTATCGTCGCAACTCCCTTTTTGGTCATAAATGGCTTCACCTTCGGATAAATCTCATTCAAAATATCCAACTCGGTTACCTCAAGCGGAGCGCCGGAATCGCCTTCCAGGCAGCAGGCGCCTTTGCACTTATTTAAATTACATACAAAATTCTCGTTAACTACATCTTCATGCAGCAATACTGGCCCAACCTCTATCATTTCTATTTACTTATCGGATTTAAAGGGTATTTAAGGTCTTTTACGCTTGTCAGATCCATGGTAACGCTGCCTACTATCAGCTCAACGTGGGCCCGCAGGGGTATCCTGTTCTCGTCGTCGGTTATCCACAGGTATAACTTACTGTCTTTTCTGAACACGCGGCCCGGTATAATGGTGGGATTAAATTTAAGGCAGTTAAATGTCCCCAGGTCGGTTTCTATTTTTTCCTTGCCGGCATAAGTGATGCTCAGCGTATGTATGCCATCTTCCAAAAAATAGTTTAAGTTAAACTTATCCCCGATTCTAATTTTTGAAACATCAATGCTTCGCGAAAAATAGTAGGCGGATAAAAAATCAAACACCTTGCCTTTGTACGGGAAAACACCTTTGTCAGCGGTGATCTTATCATCGTTGTGATTAAAAGTCACCTTATCGCTATGCTTGTAATTCGACTCGTGGCGGTTCTCGGTATAAAAGTAAGGCTCCAGTGTTTTCTCGTCGACGTAAGTTTCATACCGGTTGCGCACTTTGTACAGGATGTCAAAG
>DASRTD010000006.1:0-11115 GCA_035656115.1 Mucilaginibacter sp. | reverse complement strand
GATAAAGTGATCGGGATCAATCAGAAAAAATTCTCGGGGACGCACCTTACAGCCGAACGTGTTGATGATGCTTTAAAGGACGGATCGGCGCGGGAAATATCAATGGACATTTTGCCTGCTGAAAGCAATCATCTTAAGCGTTATCACATCAAGCGCGGACATGTTGACCTGAGCA
This sequence comes from Mucilaginibacter sp., assembly GCA_035656115.1. Taxonomy (GTDB): domain Bacteria; phylum Bacteroidota; class Bacteroidia; order Sphingobacteriales; family Sphingobacteriaceae; genus Mucilaginibacter. The sequence continues at coordinate 10,940 of DASRTD010000006.1, read as the reverse complement.
GCCTCGACGCGGCCTACATGGCTGCGCCCGGCATTGGCTATATCAAAATAAGCAAGTTTGCCTTAACAACGGATGCTGATTTCAGGTCGGCATTTGAAAAACTGAAAGCCCAGGGCCTAAAAAAGCTGGTGCTCGATATCCGCGGCAATGGCGGAGGCTACCTGAATACCGCAACATCGCTCGCTGATGAGTTTTTGGCAAAAGGTAAACTCATCGTGTTCACAAAAGGCGCGCACGAAGAACGCAGGGATTACTTTTCCACCGACTCCGGGTTGTTTAAACAAGGTAAACTTGCGGTGCTGATCGATGAGTACTCTGCCTCAGCCAGCGAAATACTTGCCGGTGCACTCCAGGACCTGGACCGCGCCGTGATCATAGGCCGCCGCTCATTCGGCAAAGGCCTGGTGCAGGAGCAATTCCCCTTTGGCGATGGATCGGCAGTAAATTTAACTGTGGCAAGGTATTATACACCATCAGGGCGATCAATACAAAAATCATATAAAGGAGGCCCCGACACCTATCATAACGACCTGGCCGAACGGATGCGCAAGGGTGAATTTTTCTCGGCGCAAAGCAATTTGAATGATAGTGTTTTTAAAAGCCCTTCCCCCTACCATACTTCATCGGGCCGAAAGGTTTACAGCGGCGGTGGCATTATGCCAGATATTTTTGTACCTGCAGACTCCGGCCTTAGCACCGCAACTATTCATCAAATGGAAGAAAATGAATTGTTTACCGCCTACGTGATCGACAAATTACAGCCCGTTTTAAGTCGCTATAATAGTGCAGAAGCATTTGAAAATGAGTACGTTGTGAACGACGATGAGTTCAACCAATTTATCGTTTACGCCTCCGGTACGCTCAAGGAGATGGATTCCGGCGATTTGCTTTTGTCAAAGGATGCGATTAAAACCCTGTTAAAGGCTTCGGCTGCCCGGTTCAAATGGGGTGATAATGCTTATTTTGAAGTGCTAAACAGCAACGATGCAACTTTGGCGCGAGCTATTGAAGCGATTAATTGATATGCGAATGTGCAAATTAATGACGCGGGATTGGCTTCGAAAAGTTAATCTATCCTGTTAATAAAACTTTCCCGCCTTAAGCGATAAACCGCATCCCCACATTTGCATATCATCACAATTGCACGTCCGCACATTATTTCTGTCTGAACCACACCTGGATCGGCGCACCTGAAAACTCGAAGCTCTCCCTCAATTTGTTTTCTATAAAGCGATAGTAAGGTTCCTTAATGTATTGCGGCAGGTTACAAAAGAAAGCGAACATCGGCGAGGTGCCGGATATTTGGGTAATGTATTTAATCTTTACGTACTTGCCCTTGATAGATGGCGGCGGATAGGCTTCAATTATTGGAAGCATTACATCGTTCAGCTTTGAGGTAGATATTTTACGGATCTTATTCTGGTAAACGGAGTTGGCAACGTCAATCACCTTTAGTACCCTTTGTTTTTCGGTTACCGAGGTAAACACAATCGGCACATCAGTGAACGGTGCAATTTTATCCCTGATCTGCTCCTCAAAAACTTTGGAGGTTTTATTATTTTTTTCAATCAGGTCCCATTTGTTTACGACGATAACAATGCCTTTTTTATTTTTTTCGGCGAGGTGAAAGATATTGATATCCTGAGATTCCATTCCCTCCACGGCATCGATCATCAGGATGACCACATCGGCCTCCTCCAGGGCTTTAATGGTACGCATTACCGAATAGAACTCTATGTTTTCTTTAACCTTGGTTTTCTTTCGCAAACCGGCGGTATCGATCAGCATAAAATCATGCCCGTACTGGTTGTAATGGATGTGTATTGAATCGCGGGTGGTTCCAGCTATCGGCGTTACGATATTGCGCTCCTGCCCTATCAATGCATTGATAATGGATGATTTACCCACGTTTGGGCGGCCCACAATTGCATATTTAGGCAGCGCATTTTCTTCCAGTGGTACGTCTTCAAAATGCTTTACCACCTCGTCAAGCAATTCGCCGCTACCGGAACCAGTCATCGCCGAGATATTATAAAGTTCGCCGAGGCCGAGGCTATAAAACACCATAGAATCAGCCAGTAAGTTGGTATTATCCAGTTTATTCACCACTACAAAAACCGGCTTTTTACCTTTGCGCAACAAGGTGGCAATTTCGTCATCCAGGTCGGTGATGCCGGTGGTAACGTCAACCATAAACAGAATTACAGTAGCCTCTTCAATCGCGATAAGTACTTGCTCGCGGATGGCTGCTTCAAACACATCTTCGGAATTAGCCACATACCCACCTGTATCTATCACGGTAAAAGTTTTTCCTATCCACTCGCTTACACCATAATGCCTGTCGCGGGTAACACCGCTAACATCATCAACAATGGCCTTTCGGCTTTCGGTCAAACGGTTATATAAGGTGGATTTGCCCACGTTTGGGCGGCCCACTATGGCGACTATGTTACTCATTTTTGATTTACGATGTTAGATTTACGAATTACGATTTGGACTTTTATTAAATCTAAAATCGTAATTCGTAAATCGTAAATTAACCTTCATACCCAAACTGCTTCAGGTAATTCTTTTTACTACGCCAGTCGGGTATCACCTTTACAAACATTTCAAGGAAAACCTTGCGCTGGAAAAACTCTTCCATTTCCCGGCGCGCATAGGTGCCGACAATTTTAAGCATCCCGCCGTCTTTGCCTATCAGTATATTCTTTTGTGAATCCCGCTCCACAATAATTTCAGCGCTGATGCGGTATAACTTATCCCCTTCTTTAAAAGCCGTCACAACCACTTCGGTGCTGTAAGGTATTTCCTTTTTATATTGCTTAAATACCTGCGCCCTGATCATTTCCGAAGCAAAAAAGCGGTCGTTACGATCTGTTAATGCGTCTTTTTCATAATATGGAGGATGCTCGGGCAAATTATCGATCACAAAGTTCATTACCGCAAGCACATTGTAATCCTTTAACGCCGATATCGCGAAAATTGCTTTGGGGTTTAATTTTTGCCGCCAGTATTCAATTTTGGCTTTAACGGTTTCCTCATCGGACAAATCGACCTTATTGATCAGCACCGCCAGTGGCGCCAGCGAGCCTTCCAGTTTTTTTAATACATCGGTTTCGTCGTATTCCTCGTAAATATCAGTAACCAGTAAAATAAGGTCGGCATCTACTATCGAGCCATCAACCTGGTGCATCATACTTTCGTGTAAGGCGTAATGCGGTTTGATGATCCCCGGCGTGTCCGAAAAAACTACCTGGTAATTTTCATCGTTCACAATACCAAGGATGCGGTGCCGGGTAGTTTGCGCTTTTGGCGTTATGATCGACATTTTTTCGCCTACCAGCACATTCATCAGGGTAGATTTGCCCGCATTAGGCTTACCGATGATACTCACAAAACCTGCCCTGTGCCCCATAGAAAAATAAACAAAATATAATTTGGACTGCAAAGAAACGAATTATATCTTTGCAGTCCCAATTAAAAATAAGGATTTCACCGATTTGGGGGTGATTGCACCGATGAAAATCAGTGAAATCAAAAAGTAAAATCGGTGTAATCACAAATAAAAATAGAGTGCGGGATGGAGCAGTTGGTAGCTCGTCGGGCTCATAACCCGAAGGTCGTAGGTTCGAGTCCTGCTCCCGCTACAAAATTATTTGAAAATCAGGCAGTTACACTAAGAAGTAGCTGCCTTTTTCGTTTTTTAGCAGTAAAACAATGTTTAAGCAAAGCTAATTTCAACCAAACATTGGCCAGCCATGTCTAGTCTGCCACTCCTTTAACTAATTAATTTACAATGCATTACAGGCGAAAATTAGAACTGATAATTTCTATTTAGCAACCTGAAGGTCGAAATCATATTATAGCCGAACTTTCAAGACGTTGCATTGCTGCTTCGAGATGCTTTTAAAAAGCCAGTTCAACTCCACTTTTTAGCCCCTCATCATATTTTTCTTTATTGAACTTGTACAGATAAGGTGGCCGATGACCGCTAATTTGTCTTTTCTCGTTGAGTTTAGTAATGATGCCTGTGGCTAATAGCTTTTTCGTGAAATTTCGGTCATCAAGTGGTTTAGCCAGGATGGTTTCATACAAGCTATGTATTTCAGGTAAGGTAAATTTTTCTTCCAGTAGCTCATAACCTATCGGGTAGTGAGCAATATGAAGCCTTAGGGCTTTTAAAGCTTCTTTGATGATCAATTCATGATCGAACATCATCGGGGGTAACTCGTTCACGGGCCACCAACGGCAGTCGGCTTCAAACTCAGCTTTCTCTATTTTAACTTTTGAAAACTCAGTAAGCGTGTAGAATGCGACCGAAACGAAATAATCAAATATCCAGGAATCTTCAGGAATTTTGTAGCCGGTCACCTCAGAAATATGCTTCGCTGTGAAACCGCTATCCTTCACTCGCCGGGGGTTGCCGAAAGACCGAAACTGTTCAAAGAATAAGCCGTTTAATCCAGTCCGCATATGGGCTACCCTGGCAGCAGCTTCTTCGATTGACTCACTCCTCTGTATATATCCCCCTGTGACAGTCCATTTATCCAGTGCGTAAGGTTGTTGAAGTAAAACCTTAAGTTCCTTTTCGTGATAACCGAATATTACATTATCAACCGCCACGTTTAAAAGGAATTTTCCCGAATTTCTGAAGAAGTCTGAAACCTCGTTATTCGTCATTTTGACTATTTAAAGACCGTACAAATATACAATTTTATATCTTTTCGTAAAAAATACGGATTGAAATTTGGAAATGATTTTTCTTTTTACATACCTTTACGTAAATTTTACGAAAAGGTACTATGAAAGCTCTCTTTCAAAACATAACATTATGCTGTTTCCTGCTGTTGGCATCTACTGTTATTTGCCAGGCGCAGGATTCAAGGGCTATATCATTTGACAGGAATTGGCGCTTCCGCAAAGACACTTTGACTGGTGCTGAAAAACCCCAGTATTCAGACAAGGATTGGCGGCTACTTAACCTGCCTCATGATTGGAGCATCGAAGATCTGCCAAATCAGAAAGACGACGAAGTGCAAGGGCCTTTTACTAAAGCATCTGTTGGAAAGGCGGCGACCGGTTTTACCGAAGGTGGGATAGGCTGGTACCGCAAAACATTTACCTTAAATAAAACTTACGATGGCAAAAAAACCTACATCCTGTTTGATGGGGTTTATATGAACGCGGATGTGTGGATCAACGGTCATCACCTGGGCAATCACCCTTACGGCTATACTTCATTCTCTTATGACTTGAGTAATTTTCTGAACCCACTTGGCAAACCGAATGTAATTGCGGTACGGGTTGATAATTCGGGGAAGAACAGCCGTTGGTATTCCGGCTCTGGAATTTACCGGCACGTATGGTTATTGCCGTTTAACCCCATACATGCGAAACTTTGGGGGAATTATATTACAACACCCGAAGTTTCCAAAGATAAGGCGTCTGTAAGTATTCAAACCGCTATACAAAATACATCCGGCAGCCGGAGGCCGATTGCTGTAAAAATTGATCTTCTTAATTCATTGGGCCAGGTTGTGGCTTCACAGAAACAACCCCTGACTGTTCCGGCAGACAGCATTGCTACCCTCACACAAAAATTAACTGTTAACCATCCCAAATTATGGGGTCTGGATAACCCCGTGTTATACAAGGTCAGGGTTTCCCTAATTGCAGATAATCAAGTCATTGATCAAACTATCACACCTTTCGGTATCCGCAGTTTGAAATTTGACGGACAAAAAGGGCTACTGCTCAATGGGCAGGTTATAAAACTGAAAGGTGGCTGCATACATCATGATCTTGGCGCGTTGGGGGCAGCCAGCATCGATCGGGCAGAAGAAAAGAAAGTTGAACTCATCAAAAATGCCGGATACAATGCCCTTCGAACTAGCCATAACCCACCCTCGCCAGCGCTCTTGGCTGCTTGCGACCGCCTGGGCATGTTGGTTTTGGATGAAGCTTTTGATATGTGGGAGAAAGCAAAGAATCCGCAGGACTATCACCTTTACTTTAAGGACTGGTCGCAGCGCGACCTGGAGTCGATAATTCTGAGAGATCGGAATCATCCATCTGTGATAATGTGGAGTATTGGCAACGAAATTTTTGAAGCCCCTGATTCTTCCGGTTACCGCAATGCAAAACGTCTTTCAGAAGAAGTCAAGAAATTAGACCCTACCCGTCCGGTTACGGACGCCACTGTTTTTTTGCCAGGGTATACCCAAAAGCCCTGGGCAGCTTATGAACCGCATGTGGCAAACCTTGATATTGACGGTTACAATTACTTCCTGGATCGATCAGTTTATTTTCAGCGGGATAGCGCAACGCTCCATCGTTTCGAAACAGAGCGGGCCAAACATCCTGAGAAATTGTATATGTCGACGGAATATTTACCTGGTTCAGCGCTGGAGAACTGGGACGAAGCGGAAAAGTATTCCTGGTTCCTTGGCGGATTTTGCTGGACTGCGATGGATTACATTGGGGAAGCCGGGATAGGTAAATCGATACTGGTACCCGAGTCACAAAAACTACCAAAAGGGATTGTGGCAATGGGATTGTTCTATAGGAATAACTGGCCAGTATTTAATGCCTATTGCGGTGATCTTGATCTGATCGGCGACCGGAAATCGGAGTCGTATTATAAAAATGTCGTATGGCGCAATAGCCGTGTCGAAATGTTGGTGCATCGTCCGATCCCAGCAGTGCAAAAGGAAGTGATTGCAGCCTGGGGAATGCCCGACGAACTGAAATCATGGACCTGGCCGGGACAAGAGGGAAAGAAAATGCAGGTCAATGTCTACACCAGGAGTAAAACGGTGAAGCTTGAATTAAACGGAAAAGTCATTGCGGAACAAACGGTTCCCGAAGGATCGATCACTGCTACTTTCCAAATTGAATATCAGCCGGGAACATTGGTAGCAAAATCCTTTGATGATGGCAAACAAACAGGTTCGAGTACATTGTCGACTACGGGCAAGCCATTCGCCATTCGCCTCATCGCGGATCGCAAAATGATAAATGCCGATCCAAATGACCTTTCCTTTATTAGCGTCGAAGTTGTCGACAGTAACGGGAATGTCGTGCCTTCTGTCGACGGGCTGGAGATAAATTTTAAACTCTCCGGTGATGCAACTATTGCCGCTGTCGGGAATGGTAACCCTTCGGATATGTCAAGCTTTCAGCAGCACCACAAGCAAGTTTACCAGGGTAAAGCGCTGGCAATCGTAAGGCCTACGGGTAGTAAAGGAACCGCGACATTAACAGCGTCGGCAACAGCATTACAAGGCAGTTCGGTACAAATTCAAATCAAATAACACAATAGAAAACAATCAATCAATTAAACAATTAAAAATTAGACAATCATGAAAAAGTTAAGCTTAATTTTCAGCCTGGTTTTGGGTCTGTTTTTTTGCAGTAGTGCAAACGCACAGGGTACTGTAGTTGCTTCGACCACCGCAACCGCCACTGCCGACTATTTTCCCGGCAAATGGAACATTGTAGTAAAGGGTACACCTAACGGGGATGCAAAATTGACCTTCGTTTTGCAAAGAGTTGACGGCAAGTTGACCGGTGCCGTGCAAGACACCACAGGCAAAGAAATGACCAAAATTACCTCTATTGACGAAAAAGACAAAACTATTACCGCTGCTTTCACTATCCAAAGCTATGATGTTACCCTTACCCTTGAACCGGTAGATGCCGATGATGTTAAGGGGAGCCTGATGGGGATGTTTGATGCAACGGGTGTTAGAGTAAAAGAGACTCACTAATCGATTATTCTATTAAAAAACCGAAATGAAAAAATTAATTCTTACTCAGTTTGCAACCGCCGCATTGCTTTTTATCGGCCAGTCCATTTTTGCACAAGGCAACATGCCTCAATTTGGTAAAGATCCTGTCAAAGAGATCATAAAGCACATGACCCTTGAGGACAAAGTGAAGATCGTAGTCGGCAAGGGCTTTTCATTGCCCGGGCTTAACATGGGCTCCAATGACGATACACCCGATAAAATTTTTGCCGTTTCTGGCCATACTATCCCTATAGCAAAGTTCGGCATACCATCCGCAAGTATGGCTGATGGCCCGTCGGGTATTCACAGATGGGCGATGACCGCCAAGGACTCGGCAGATAACGCATTCTCGACAGCATGGCCCGTAGGAACGCTGTTGGCTTCAAGCTGGGACACCATATTAATACACAAAGTAGGTGTTGCATTTGGCGAAGAAATAAAAGCTTACGGTATCGACTTTATTTTGGGCCCCGGGGCTAACATCCACCGTAACCCTCTTGGCGGACGAAATTTTGAATATTATTCAGAAGATCCGCTGATTTCCGGATCATCAGCCGCCGCAATTATTAATGGCATACAATCGCAGGGTGTAGGCGCTACGCTAAAGCATTTTGCAGCTAATAACCAGGAAACCAACCGTAACTCGGTAAATGAGATCATCAGCGAACGTGCTTTGCGCGAAATATACCTGCGTAACTTCGAGATTGCGGTAAGAAAATCGCAGCCATGGGCAATTATGAGTTCCTATAACCTCATCAACGGAACCTATACTTCCGAAAGCAACGATCTGATCACCAAAATTCTGCGAGATGACTGGGGCTTTAAAGGCTTTGTAATGACCGACTGGTTTGGCGGCAAAGACGCCGTGGCACAAATGCAGGCTGGCAACAACCTGCTGATGCCTGGTTCGCCGGTGCAGATCAAAGCGCTGATTGATGCTATAAAAAGCGGAAAACTCTCAGAGGCTGTGCTTGATAAAAATGTTGAAGGTATTTTGAATGTGTTACTGAAAACACTTACGGCTAAACACTTTGATTATCCGAACAAAGCGGACCTGAAGGCGCATGCACAAGTAGCAAGAACGGCAGCAGCAGAAAGCATGGTTTTATTGAAAAACACAGGCAACGCACTCCCTGCGCAAAGTGGCGCATCCGTTGCGCTTTTCGGCACTCATGGTTACGACCTTATTGCCGGAGGTACCGGCAGCGGTGACGTGAATAAACCTTATGCTATATCACTGGCCGATGGCCTGATAAATGCGGGTTACAGAGTTGACGCCGCACTTGAAAAAAGCTATAAAGGTTACCTGGCGGATTATGCTGCAAAACACCCCAAAAAGGCCATGCTGGCTGAAATAATGAACCCTACGCCATTTGCGCCTGAGTATAGGGTTGACGAAGGCAGTGCGGCGCAAAAGGCCGATGCTTCGGATTTTGCCATCGTGTATATCGGCAGAAATGCAGGTGAGGGTAATGATCGCAAAATGGACGGTGACTATGAATTAACCAGCCAGGAAACAGATATGATTAACCAGGTTGCAGCCGCTTTCCATGCAAAACATAAACCGGTTATTGCTGTGCTTAATATTGGCGGGGTGATTGATGTTACCACGTTCCGCGATAAAGTTGATGCAATATTGCTCGCCTGGGAACCGGGAGAGGAAGGCGGCAACTCCATTGCTGATGTTTTGAGCGGAAAAGTGAATCCTTCCGGTAAACTGGCAACCACGTTCCCATCATCCTACAGCGATGTGCCATCTGCTAAAAACTTCCCGGGCAAGGAATTTCCTGAAAAAGCCACCATGAGCGTGGTTGGCAGGTCGGTACCGGCTGAGGTAACTTACCAGGAGGGTATTTACGTAGGTTACCGCTATTATAACACCTTTAACGTAAAACCTGCCTACGAATTCGGCTATGGCCTTTCTTACACCAGGTTTTCCTATGCAAACCTCAGATTGAGCAGCCCCGCCTTTCATGGGAAACTGACAGCGTCGGTTACTATCACCAATACAGGTAAGGTAGCGGGCAAGGAAGTAGCGGAACTTTACCTGTCAGCACCAAAAGGGCAACTCGACAAGCCAACCGAGGAGCTGAAAGGATTTGCTAAAACACGATTATTGAAACCAGGCGAATCGCAGACCTTGACTTTCACAATAAATGCTAACGACCTCGCTTCATTCAATACCGGTGCTTCGGCCTGGATAGCCGATGCAGGTAAATATGAAGTGAAAATTGGCGCCTCGAGCGAAGACATTAAACTGGCAAAAGCTTTTACGCTCAGCAAAACGACCACTGTTGAAAAGGTTAATAAAGCATTAGTGCCACAGGTTGATATAAACGAACTGAAAGCAGCTACACATTGATATGAAAGCGATAGCACGTTTGCTGGTTATATTTCTGATGTTGTTGGTAAATGAACTCGCATTTGCCCAACAGGTCATTCCACTATATACCGGGAAGATCCCGGGTGCAAAAGAAACGCCTGATAAAGAATCCGAAAATGCTGCACATTTTGTCGGTAAGGTTTCCAGGCCCACGCTCACAATCTATCAACCAGCGCCGGGTTTAGTAAAGGGGGTCGCTGTAATTGTATGTCCGGGCGGCGGGTATATGATGGTCAACATGAAGTTGGAGGGTTATGATGTGGCGCAGCAACTCAATGCGATCGGGATTACGGCATTTGTTCTCAAATATCGCATCCCGGATGATTCAACTATGGTTGATAAATCGATGGGGCCCTTACAGGATGGACAACAGGCAATGCTTCTTATCAAAACCCGGGCAAAAGAATGGAATATCGATACCACTAAAATTGGGATGATGGGTTTTTCGGCAGGAGGCCACCTGGCGGTTTCGGTCGGTGCCCATTTCAATAAACCGCTTATCGATAACCCTTCAAATATCAATTTACGGCCAAACTTCATGATCCTGGTATACCCGGTAATTAGTTTCACCGATTCCCTGGCTCAGAAAAATTCAAGGGGTGCCCTGATCGGAAAAACACCTGACGCTAAAGAAATTAATTATTTCTCGGGAGAGTTGCAGGTTAATGCAAATACGCCGCCCGCTTTCATTTTACATGCAGGAGATGACGGAGTGGTCTCCGTAAAAAACAGTGTTCAATATTATCTCGCGCTGCAGCGAAATAAGG
>DASRTD010000005.1:0-10418 GCA_035656115.1 Mucilaginibacter sp. | reverse complement strand
CATCAAAGGGTTTTTGCTCTCCACCCGTTTTATCGACGGCGGAGTTACCGGCATATCTATGTTACTGGCCAAAATAACGGGTGTGCCGATCTCCATCCTCATCTTTACCATCAATATTCCTTTTATTATTATCGGATTCCGCCAACTGGGCATCGGCTTTGCCACCCGGAGCGCCTTAGCCATTGGGGGGCTGGCTGTTTGTCTGGCTTTTGTGAATTTTCCTGACGTTACGCATGACAAATTACTCAGTGCGGTTTTTGGCGGGATATTTTTGGGTATTGGTGTCGGGCTGGCGATCCGCGGCAGCGCAGTCCTCGATGGTACTGAAATCGCCGCATTGCTGCTCAGCAAAAAACTGGAATTGCTTAAAGTGAATGACATCATACTGGTGTTCAACGTCCTGATATTTTCAACTGCGTTATTTTTCCTGGGTGTTGAATCGGCATTGTATTCTATCCTTACCTATATCTCTGCCTCAAAAATGATCGATTTTATATTGAATGGTCTTGAGCAATATACAAGTATCACGGTGGTATCGCTAAAGGGTGACGCCATAAGAGCGGCCATCAGTGCCCGCGGCCGCGGGGTGACGGTTTACGAAGGTAAAGGCGGCTATGGCAAAGACGGGCATATTAACGACCCGCGGGATATTGTGTTTACGGTGGTTACCCGGCTGGAGGTCCCCTCGATGAAGCAGGAAATACTGGGGATCGACCCCTCTGCCTTTATTGTCCAGCAGAGTATTGATGATACGACGGGTGGGTTGATGAAACGAAAGCGCCATCATTAAGCGATCTTTACGATTTCCCTAAAGGCTTTCCTTATTAATGATTAAACTTGATCTTTCAAATATCAGCTGTGTATGAAATACAAATTACTAGGCCGCTCGGGTCTCAAAGTTTCCGAACTCTGCCTCGGTACCATGGGCTTTGGCGCCGAGGCCGGCTGGGGCGCCGATAAAGACACCAGTTTTGCCATTATAGACGCTTTTGCCGAAGCCGGCGGCAATTTTCTCGATACGGCAAATATGTATAAGCTGGGTACGAGTGAAAAGATCATCGGCGAATACCTGCATAATCACGACCGCGATTATTTTGTCGTCGCCACTAAATATTCACTAAAAGATAACCTGACCAATCCCAATGCTTCTGGCAACAACCGTAAGAACATGATGCGCAGCGTGGAAGACAGTTTGTTGCGGCTGAAAACGGAGTTTATCGACATCCTGTACCTGCATATCTGGGATGATCTGACCCCGATTGACGAAGTGCTGCGCGGCCTTGACGACCTTGTACGGCAGGGAAAGGTTAATTATGCGGCTATTAGCGATACACCGGCCTGGGTGGTGGCTAAGGGTAACACCATGGCCGAACTGATGGGCTGGAGCCAGTTTGTCGCGCTGCAGATAGAGTACAGCCTTATTGCCCGTACGCCTGAGCGGGAGCTGATCCCGATGGCAAAACACTACGGGATGACGGTTACACCATGGGCGCCGCTGGGAGGTGGTGTGCTCACCGGCAAATACCTGCGCGGCGAACAGGGCCGCATTAAACCTGAAAGCAAACGCCGCAACCAGCAAGCCGAAGCCATTACCAAGGCCGTTGTAGAAGTGGCTGATGAGGTTGGGGCAACACCCGGCAACATTGCACTGAAGTGGACCATGCAGCAAGGATTTTCTTGCATACCGATTGTAGGTGCAACCAGGCTGGGCCAGTTGCAGGATAACCTGAAGACCACTGACATTGAACTAAGCGGCGTCCAACTGCAAAAGCTAAATGATGCCAGTGCCATTGAGTTGGGTTTCCCCGGCGACTTTTTTAAGGAAGACGGGATTAAGATGAACCTTTTTGGCGGGTTTTACGATCGGGTGGAGAAACGGATTTGATCCTCGCGACAATGATAGGAGTTGCCTTTCTATTTATTTAGTATTACATTGGCAGGGTATAAACCACATGGCAGCCTATAACCATTCAACCGATAATGAACTGGTAACCTTACTAAAACAAGGCGACGAACAGGCATTTGCCCAAATTTACAAACGCTACGCGGAGAAGCTGGCAGGCTTTGCAGGCGCCAAATTATACAGCCTTGACGATGCGCACGATATTTTGCACGATCTGTTTGTGAAACTTTGGGAAGGCAGGGAGCAATTGAACATTACATCGAATTTACAGTCGTACCTGTTTGGGATGATCAGGCACCGGATAGTGGATAAGATCAGGAAAAACATTACACGCGAGGAGTATGCGTCGGCGGTACAGTCGCTTGCCGCTTTTTATAGTGAGGACGCCGGCAAACAGCTTGAGGCAAAAGAATTGCGGCAAACCATTGACCGTTCGCTTAACGAACTATCTCCAAGGATAAAAGAAATTTATAAGCTGAGCAGGGAAGAAGGGTTAAGCAACCGCGAGATTGCCGAAAAACTGAAACTATCGGAACAAACGGTTAAAAACCAACTATCGGCTGCCCTTAAGCACCTGCGGCAAACTTTGGGAACCGCAGGTTGCATTGCGCTGCTGGCGTGGTTGTGGTTTTGAGATGTTTGCGCGAAACTTAAAGTTTTTGTGCTTCGAATTCAGAAAATATTGTTTATAATTATATAAATAATCAGTTCGTTAAATACGAGCCTGCTATGAGAAAAATATGGCTATTTCCCCTGATGCTGTTTTTTTCCGGGTTGATATGCTTTGCGCAATCACCTGAATTGGCGCGCATCCGGGCCTCACTCAAACATATGGGCGATAGTTTGCGCTATACTGATGCCCTGAACCGGATGGCGATGCTGCTATATGAAAAAAATGTGGACAGCACCTTTTATTATGCCCGACAGGCGCGCGAGATAGCCGGCCGCCTGAACTATGCGAAAGGCAAGGCTGATGCGGTTGACAACCTTGGCATTGTGTTTGACATTAAAGGTAATTTACAGCTGGCGCTGCGCTATTATAATGAGGCTTATGCAGCCTACAGTGGACTGCACGATACTGCCAACCGTGTGCAGGCCATGATGAACATCGCGATGGTGTATAATGAACTCGGCAAGGATCAGCGCTCGATCCAGCGCTTTGGCGAAGCGCTCAATATCGGAAAAAAATTGGGGAGGGATTCTATAATGGCGCTGGCGATCTATGATTTCCTGCTGGAATACCCCGGTCACTTCAGCGCTGATTCCATGGCGTATTATATTGGCAAGGCCACCTCTATCGCCACCAAATACAAAGACGAGCGAACGTTGCTCGCCATAGGGCAACTGGTTGCAGACGGTATGATCGCCCATGACAAGCGCGAACAGGGATTGGCACTGCTGGAGCAAACCATAAACGGGGCTATTAGTAAGAAGCTTTACTATGTTAGCATGGACATGCTGATTGATATGGGCGACCAGCTCGCGGCAACCGATCCGGCAAAAGCCACCAGCTATTACCGGCAGGGACTTACCGTAGCCGATAAAAATGGCTACCTGATATACAGCCAGCTGTTGGCGAAAAAGTTATTTGACTTTTATACTGCCCGCCGTGATAGCCTGAGTGCGGCAAGCTATGCCCGGCGGCTGGTTTCGCTGTACGATGAACAGGAAAAACTCGCCAATTCCTCGGGCATCGACTACATTGATTACGCATTGAAAGATCAACAGGTTAAATCATTGGAGCAGCGGTCAAAATACCAAACGGCATCATTGATACTGGCAATAATAGTTTGTCTCCTTGCTGTAGCGGTTATTATCGTGATCAGGCATAATTTGAAACGTACAAAGCTGCTGAATGAGCGGGTTATACAACAAAACTCCCAAATGAAGAAAACACTCGGCGCGCTGGAGCAAAGCCAGGCAGATAATACACGGATGATGAAGATAGCTGCACACGACCTGCGCAACCCGGTTGGCGGCATATATTCAATTTCCGATATTATGCTCCGCGAAGCGGACCGTTCGGAGAATGACCGCGTGATGCTGGAACTGATCAAAACATCTGCTCAAAATTCCCTTGAGCTGGTGAGCGACCTGCTGCAGGTTCAGTTTAATACCGAAGAGTTGAAAAAGGAACCGGTTGAGATAGGTGAGATGCTGCAGTACTGCGTATCGTTGCTGCAGAGCAAGGCAGAGGCTAAAGGCCAGCAAATAAGCCTGCAAACACAGGAATTTACCGTTGCCGCCAATCGTGAAAAATTATGGCGGGTTATCAGCAACCTGATCAGCAATGCCGTTAAATTTAGTCCGTCGGGCGCCGCAATTGCGGTGATGATGGAGCGTGACGCCCGCGCGGTGCTGATATCGGTAAAAGATCACGGCATTGGGATACCGGCAAAGCTGGGCGACAAAATATTTGATATGTTTACCGAAGCAAAGCGACCCGGGACAGCCGGAGAACAACCGTTCGGCCTGGGGTTAGCTATTTCGAAACAGATAGTTGAGGCGCACGGCGGTAAAATTTGGTTCGAAAATACGCGGGGCGGGGGTGCGACATTTTTTGTTAGCCTCCCGGCTGAACCTGCCTGATCAGCGACAGTCGCTGCAACTGGGTTCACCCTCAACTTTGCGCTGTTCACAGGCAAACAAAAAACGAATAAAATATAGTACCTTTTGCATTTATAAACGACAACTAACAAAATATTGCTGTTATGAGCCGGATTGATATGGAAGAATTGTTTGACCGTTATTTAAAAGGAGAAGCTTCGCCTGCCGAAATGGAAAAGGTAGAGGCCTGGCTGGATCATTATCAGCACCCTCACACGGAATGGCAGCAGATGGACAAAAGCAGCCGCGAGAAATGGCTGGAGGGCCTTTATGGAGATGTACAGGAAAGTATTGCTGAGCCGAAAGTAGTGGCCCTGCGGCCGCGCCGTGTTTGGTGGCGTGTAGCAGCAGCCGCAGCAGCGATGCTATTATTAGGTTTAGGTGTTTACCTTGAACGGCCACAAGGGGCGCAACTGGTTGTGCTGAGTGTGGCCCCAAGCCAAAAAAGCCAGGTTGTTTTGGCGGATGGCAGCAAGGTGTGGGTGAATTCAAAATCGACATTTACTTACCCGAAAGCGTTTGACGGCAAAACGCGCGAAGTTTACCTGGCAGGCGAGGCCTTTTTTGATATTCAGCATGATGCAGCCAAGCCCTTTATTATTCATACCGGGAAAATTGTTACCACTGTACTGGGCACGGCCTTTAATATTAAGGTCGATAGTTTACAGCATACTGTCGTGGTTACCGTTACCCGCGGAAAAGTAAGCGTGGCCAACGGTAGCCATTTGCTGGGCGTAATTACGCCAAACCAGCAGATCAGCGTGAATACCGTAAACCACATGAAAATGCAAAAAACGGTGAATGCAGGCGTGGCCGTTGCCTGGCAGCAAAATGCAATAAGTTTTAACGACATTACTTTTGCCGATGCGGCTGCCCAACTGCAGCAGCGCTTTAAAGTGAAGATCATTTTTGCCAATGATAAAGTGAAGAACTGTCGTTTTACTGGTTCAGCTTTAAGGGAAGAAAAACTGGACAAGATATTAAAGGTAATATGTACCTTTAATAATGCCACTTATCAAACCAAAGCCGACGGCAGTATTGTTATAGACGGCCCCGGCTGCGACTGATAAATTGGACTGTAGGATTTAGAATGAAGAGTCAAGAACCAGGAAAAATTAAAGACTGTTTTATCTTGATTCCTGGCTCTTGGTGCTAAATAAATTATAAAACCTGATAAATTTTTAATATAATAATGCGACAATACCGGTTTGCATCGGTTTTAATAATTTTCGCGTTTCAATTTTTTTTATTGGCGGCAAAGGCCCAGGACATCAATACAGATAAGATCACCCTGGGCTTGAACGACGAGAGCCTGGAAGGCGCCATCAAAAAAATAGAGGGGCAGTCGGCATTTCGTTTTTTTTACCGGGAGGCGGAAGTAAAGGCGGTGATGCACCTCAGCTTAAACCCCGAAACGCGCACCATAGCGCAAACACTGGCCGTTTTACTTCAAAACACCAGCCTGTGCTTCAAACAGGTAGATAACCATATCCTGCTTGAACACAAGGAGCTGTTAACAGCGTGCGATATAAAAGGTATGGTAGTCACTTCGATTGACAACTTGCCTTTGCCGAATGCGAGCGTTTTTTTGAGCAATGCCACTATCGGCACTATAACTGCCGATGACGGTACTTTTTCACTTCCGGGGGTAAAGCCCGGAAAATATGAGCTGATCATATCCCTTGTCGGCTTCGAGACCCACTTGCAAACCGTAGACGCCGACAGCCGGAGCATCTCAATACCCGCAGTAATGCTAACCCCTCAAACCATCGTATTGAACGAAGTTAAGGTAAGTTCGAAGCAGGACCCTGACCGTGAAAAAAACTATAATCTATTTAAAGACGAATTTTTAGGCAATTCGAAACTTGCCCATGATTGCAGGATACTTAACCCTGAGTTGCTTGACCTTGACTTTGACTATTCGGCCAATATACTAACGGCTTCATCAGAAGATTTCCTGGAAATTGAGAACGACGCCCTGGGGTATAAAATAAAATACCTGCTCACCAATTTTGTAAAAGACGTGATCAGCAACGGGACGAACGACATCCAGTTTGGCGGCCCTGCTTTTTTCAGGGAAATGAAAGGCTCGCCGGCACAGGAAAAGCGGTGGCAAAAACAACGGAGGGAAGTGTACGAAGGTTCCATTATGCATTTTTTGCGCTCGGTATTAAATAATAGTTATGAAGAAGAGGGTTTTCGTGTGTTGAGGATTGCCATCCTGCCAAACCCGGAGCGACCGCCGGATAGCCTTATCACCGCTGAGATTAACCGGTACAAAGGAATAAAACATAAAAATCGCAGCATAAGGGACACGCTTGCGTATTGGCAAGGTAAACTCGTATTGCCAAAAACGATTAAAAAACTGCTGCCCGATCCCTTAAAACAAGCCGATTTGGCAAAACTCACCAGTCAGAAAGGTTTGTTTGCCCTGCCGGGAAGCAATTGCTCGCTATATGTCGTTTTTAGCAAAAACCATCACTTTCCTTCGAAAGTCAGGATCGACAATTTAAATGAACCCGGTAACGACAACAGGACGATCGTGAACTTCGACGCTCCGTATGTTTTGTTCGATAAGAACGGTTGTGTAATGGATCCCACCTGCCTTTCATTTGAAGGGGCCTGGGGGAAAAGCCGCGTTGCCGACCTTTTGCCGGTAGATTATGACCCCGATGCCGAATTCGGCAGCGTGGTTGTCCACCCGCCTGCAGTAACAGAAAATGCATTGCTTCCAAATGCATCTCAACCCAGCGTTGCAAACACTGCAAAATCTCAGGATACTTTAAAGGCTGCCAAAGAAGCGCGGACCGCAGTCAACTGATAATAGTTTGATGTTTCTGTACTATACCAGTGCCTGTTTATAACAAAAAGCCCTGGCTTTATTTAAACCAGGGCTTTATATCATAACATGCAGTAGTCTTTACTTCTGCTCCTCTTCTTCAGGTTTTTTGCTTTTCCTGGCAACTATTTTTATTTCGCTGCTTTCAGGGTCAAAATCAATTTCCATGGTATCACCTTCGCCAAGCTCACCTTTCAGTATTTCTTCGGCGATCGGGTCTTCCAGGTATTTCTGGATAGCGCGTTTCAGCGGACGGGCACCAAACTGGTTGTCGTAACCTTTATCGGCAATAAACTCTTTCGCCGGAAGTGTTAGCTCAATTTTGAAGCCCAACTGGTTAACCCTGTTGAACAGGTAAGCCAGCTCGATATCGATGATCTTGAAGATTTCGTCTTTACCAAGCGAGTTGAACACAATCACATCATCAATGCGGTTTAAAAACTCAGGAGCGAATGCACGTTTCAAAGCGTTTTCGATCACGCCACGCGAATGGGTGTCAGCCTGTAATGTTTTGGCACTGGTAGTAAAGCCTACTCCCTGGCCAAAGTCCTTCAACTGGCGTGCGCCGATATTGGAGGTCATGATGATGATCGTATTCCTGAAATCAACCTTGCGGCCCAGGGAGTCGGTCAATTGACCTTCATCGAGCACCTGCAACAGGATGTTGAATACATCCGGGTGCGCTTTTTCAATCTCGTCCAGCAATACTACCGCATAGGGCTTGCGGCGCACTTTTTCGGTAAGCTGCCCGCCTTCTTCGTAACCCACATAACCCGGAGGCGCACCCACTAAACGTGATACGGCGAATTTTTCCATGTATTCGCTCATGTCTATCTGTATCAGGGCGTCTTCGGTATCGAACATAAACCTTGAGAGCTCTTTTGCCAGTTCGGTTTTACCAACCCCGGTAGGGCCGAGGAAGATAAACGAGCCGATCGGCTTTTTAGGATCTTTCAGCCCGGCGCGTGTGCGCTGGATTGCCCGGGTGAGCTTTTTGATGGCTTCTTCCTGTCCGATCACTTTGCTGCCGATCTCGTCAGCCATGTTCAACAGCTTGTGACTGTCGGCCTGGCCAACCCGCTGAACAGGGATACCGGTCATCATGCTTACTACTTCAGCAACATTATCTTCGGTTACGGTATAACGTCTTGACTTGGTATCGGCTTCCCAAATGGCTTTGGCCTGCTCCAGTTCTTCCAGCAAATGCTTTTCGGTATCGCGCAATTTGGCGGCTTCTTCGTACTTCTGACTGCGAACAACTTTGTTCTTCTCTATTTTGATCTGTTCGATCTTTTGCTCGATATCCAGGATGTTTTGCGGCACATGGATATTGGTTAAGTGTACACGCGAGCCTGATTCGTCCAAAGCGTCAATGGCCTTATCGGGTAAAAACCTGTCGGTAATATACCGGGTGGTTAAACTAACGCAGGCATTAATCGCTTCGTTTGTATAAGTAACCCCGTGGTGTTCTTCGTATTTTTCCTTTATCCTGTTCAGTATTTCGATGGTTTCATCCGGTGTGGCCGGCTCAACCATTACCTTTTGGAAACGACGGTCCAAAGCGCCGTCCTTTTCAATATACTGGCGGTATTCGTCCAAAGTAGTTGCGCCAATGCATTGTATTTCGCCCCTGGCCAAAGCCGGTTTGAACATATTGGAAGCATCCAGCGAGCCGGAAGCGCCGCCAGCGCCAACGATGGTATGAATTTCGTCGATAAATAAAATTACATCAGGCGATTTTTCCAGTTCGTTCATTACCGCCTTCATGCGTTCTTCAAACTGCCCGCGATACTTGGTCCCGGCAACAAGCGAGGCGAGGTCTAAGGTAACTACACGTTTGTTGAATAATACGCGCGAAACTTTGCGCTGAACGATCCTTAAGGCCAAACCCTCTGCGATGGCTGATTTACCAACGCCGGGTTCGCCTATTAAGATAGGGTTGTTCTTCTTACGACGGGAAAGGATCTGCGAAACCCTTTCAATTTCTTTTTCCCGGCCCACGATAGGGTCAAGGCGGCCATCTTCGGCGGCTTTGGTTAAATCGCGGCCAAAGTTATCCAGGACAGGTGTTTTTGATTTAATGTCCGATACCTTCTTGGGCTGGCTGAATGATTCTTCTTCTTTGAAGTCGTCATCTCCGCCTGTTGGTGAGCCGGGCATTTCGTCGGTCACGTCATTTTTATGCGATTCTACCTCGCCTTTAAATATCTCGTAATTTACATGAAATTGTACCAGTATCTGCGAAGCGATGTTATCCTCATCACGTAAAATAGACAATAATAAATGCTCTGTACCGATCACATCACTCTTGAAAATTTTTGCTTCCAGGTAGGTGATCTTTAAAACCTTTTCGGCTTGCTTGGTTAGCGGGATACTGCCGATGTGCACATTTGTCCCCACTGTCCCTTTAACAGCATCCTCAACAGATCGCCTGAGTTTTGCTGTATCCACGTTCAGCTCTTTCAATAGTTTAATTGCCACGCCGTCACCGTCTCTGATCAAGCCCAGCAGAAGGTGCTCTGTACCAATATAGTCATGCCCAAGGCGCAAGGCCTCCTCTCTGCTATACTGAATAACATCCTTTACACGCGGCGAAAATTTTGCTTCCATATATATCCTTCCGATTATGAGCGCCCTAATGTATTAATTTGTTTGAATAGTTGGGGCATGTTGTTTTACACTTATCAACAATATTTTTGCCAAGTTTTCAGGTTGATAATAAAGCAGACATTCAGATGATATACGCTTTAATGAACCTAAATTTTTTTTAGCAATCTCATAAAAAAAACCCGTAAATGCAATGATTTTTATAAAAAAATCAAATATTTATATGTTTTTGATAGAAATGCTGCTAAATGGTTTAATTAAATATACGTATTAAACAGCGCTTATGTCACAATGCCCGCTTAATTAGCAATAGTATGACAATTAGGCACTGGTTTATGTTACAGTTTGGTGAAGTTGATTAAGTTTATTACGTTGATTGGGTTGATTAAGTTGTTGGTATCTTAACGTTAAAATAGGGGTGAAAATTGTTTTTGAGCGTTGTAAAGGTTGGAAGAAGTTGGA
>DASRTD010000004.1:0-12064 GCA_035656115.1 Mucilaginibacter sp. | reverse complement strand
CGTTATTAATACCTGTCGACTTTTCAGAATCAACTGAAAATGTGATCAAATATGCAGCCGGTTTTAGCTGCGATACCCATGTTGACCGCATCATTCTTTTAAAGAGTTACTATGTGTCGGTATATTCACAACTACTGCCTTCTGCTGATTTTGTACAGTTGAATGCAGATGACATTGATGAGGAAAGGCAAAAAGTAGAGGTCAACCTCCAGCATTTGAGCCGCGAACTGTACCGGAAATGCATGCCGACGATCAAAATAGAGACCGCCCTGAGCGATTTGCCCCTGGTGCGCGCCGTTCATAACGTTATCGCCGATGAGCATCCCAGCCTGGTACTGATCGGCAGCGACGAGGTGCCGTATGAAAACGACAGCTATATTGGCGAGCAAATCATCGCGATAGCAAAAACAAGCCCGGTGCCGGTGCTCATCGTTCCCGGACATGTTCATTACCAGAAAATAGAAACAGCCCTGGTGCCCTGCGATTTTGGCGCCATCTCCCGCCTCAGCGCCCTGCAATATTTCCGCGACCCCAAAAAATGGCTGCACCCGAAATTAATGGTCCTCAATGTCGACCCAAAACATAAAAACGATAACAAGCAGCTGGCCGCCGGCCTGGTGAGCTTTTTGGAAGGGTATGAATATGATGTATATTATTCGGAAGATAAGGACATTGTGCACGGTATCTTCGCCTTCGCCAGGGAGCACAACCCCCAGGTGATCGTAGCACTGCCCGGCAAGTACAGCTTTTTTTATAACCTCACCCACCGCAGTATCACCAAAGCTTTAGCGCTAAACGCGAAACGGCCGGTGCTAATATTGAAATAGCCCCATAGCCCCCTCTAAATCTCCCCCGGTAGGGGAGACTTTAGGAGCATAAGGGATTTTCTAACAACCGGTTAAATAATCCTGATCCTTAGGGTTGACCTTTTTATTGAGTCCCTATAAAAGATAATTTGAATACGGCTTTTTAAGTCTCCCCTACCGGGGAGATTTAGAGGGGGCTGAAGCTACGCAGCTTTCGAAATATATTTCACCAAACTCCTCTTTGCCACTGGCAGTAGCGTTTGCTCCAGCGGAAAACTGATATCGCTTTGCACGTAATAAACCGCGGGGTTGGGCAGGTAGCGGTTGCGGTTTATAAGGTACAGCTTAATCGCTTCGGGTGTTTTGGTGAGGCTTTCCTCGTAGTTTTCAATAAACTGGATGTTTATCCCTCGGAATTTATCGTCCTTGTTTTGAAAAATAGTGATCTCGTATTCATAAATGCCATGGGTTTTATCTTTTCCGTTACGAAGGGAAAAATAGCCATGATACGGCATCAGCGGTATGATGCCCACCGGGTCGATGGCGAGGCATTTCTCCACAAAATCATATATTTCCTTGCCGATTTGTATGGCAGGGTCCATTGTTTGCAGGGCATAGCTGATGATCAGCTCGATCTCGCGCATGGAACTGTCATCGTCCACAATTTTTTGGTAAGTAAGCTTAACCGCCTCGATATC
Organism: Mucilaginibacter sp.; assembly: GCA_035656115.1. Classification (GTDB taxonomy): domain Bacteria; phylum Bacteroidota; class Bacteroidia; order Sphingobacteriales; family Sphingobacteriaceae; genus Mucilaginibacter. The sequence continues at coordinate 10,560 of DASRTD010000004.1, read as the reverse complement.
AGCGTTGGTTAACCGCTGTGGAAAGGCCTGCTGCAGTACGGTTTTATTCTTTTTAAAGTAAAGCAGGTTATTGAAATGGAAGATCAGATCGGTCAGGTTAGGGTATAGGCGACTTTTATCAAAGTGCCGGTTGATCTCCTGTAAATAGTCTAACAGGATATACTTTTTATGTTCAAAATCGATTGAACCCTCAATAAACCAGTTTTGGCTAAGTTCTTTCATATTTCCTAACTCCTTTGAGTGCTTAAATTACGCAAAAAACAGCAATTTTGCAATATGCCTTACGGAACGCTTTTTTTAATACCGGTACCCCTGGCCGATGGCGTTGCCGCTAAGTCGTTCACACCATACCTCATCAATACGATCAACAGCATCAAAGAATATATTGTCGAGAACGAGAAGACCGCGCGCAAGTTCCTGAAGGAAGCAGGTTTAAAAACGCCGCAAAGCGAGCTGATCATCCATGATTACGGTAAATACAACCGGGATGTTTCTGCCGGCGATTTTTTTAAAGGACTGCAAGCCGGCAGCGACGTGGGCCTGATGAGCGAGGCCGGTTGCCCGGGCGTTGCCGACCCCGGTGCAGAGATTGTGGAGAAGGCGCATCGCATGGGTATAAAAGTGGTTCCGCTGGTTGGGCCGAGTTCTATTTTGCTGGCGCTGATGGCTTCTGGGTTTAATGGGCAAAGCTTTACTTTTCATGGTTATCTGCCCATTGACAAAGTGCAGCGCAGCAAAAAAATAAAAGAGCTGGAGGGCCTTGCCGAGCGCAATAAGCAGACGCAGCTTTTTATAGAAACGCCATTCCGTAACAATCCCATGCTGGAAGAAATATTAAAAACCGCACATCCCGATACACGGTTATGTATAGCATGCGATCTGACCTCGGCTACGGAATTTGTTCAAACCAAAACTATCGCCGAATGGCAAAAAAAAGTGCCCGATCTGCATAAGCGCCCTGCCATATTTTTAATTTTTCACCGGTGATAGATGATTCTTTCGGAGCAGCATACCCAGGTTTTGATCGTCGGCGCGGGACCATCCGGGCTGATGATGGCCGCCCAACTGCTTCGGTATGGCATTCAACCTATTATTATCGATAGCAAACAAGGCCCGACGGATGAATCAAAAGCGCTGGGGGTTCAGGCGCGTTCGCTGGAGATATACCGGCAAATGGGCATTGTCGACCAGGTTTTAAAAGACGGAAAAAAAGCTCAGGGCATCACCTTTAATCGCGATGGCAAACAGCTGGCAAGCCTCTCTATAGCTAACGTCGGCGAAGGCCAAACGCCTTTTCCATTTATAGAACTGTATCCCCAAAGCAACAATGAAAAGCTGGTGCTTGATTTTTTAACCCGTCACGCCTGCCCGGTGTATTGGGAAACCACGCTGGCATCGCTCAAACAAACGTCATCAAATGTTGAAATACAGCTGCAAAACGGCTCGCTATCAACTGTCCTCACTGCCCAATGGGTCATCGGCGCCGATGGTGCACACAGCGTGATGCGCAGGCAGTTAAACATCCCGTTTACCGGCGATACCTATGACCATGTTTTTTATTTGGCCGATGTGGAATTGGACAATGATGAGCTTGATGATGACTGTATTGGTTTATTTATAGCTAACAAGGGTATCGCCGGATTTTTCCCAATGCCCGGAACAGGCCGTTTCCGGGTGATCGGCAAGCTGCCCGATGAGCTGGACAAAAAAGAAAATCCTGCGCTGGAAGAAGTGCTTCCGGATATCAAACTTGTTTGTGGTTTCAACATCAAAGTCAGTCAAAACCATTGGTTCACTACATACCGCCTGCACCACCGGATGGCCGACAGGTTTCGCGAGCAGCGTTGTTTTTTAATTGGCGATGCGGCGCATATACATTCACCGGTAGGCGCGCAAGGCATGAACACCGGGTTGCAGGACGCTTACAACCTGGCCTGGAAACTGGCCGGCGTTATCAATAACCAGATAAAACCGGGCATACTCGACAGCTACGCTGAAGAGCGTATGCCGGTTGCCAAAACGCTGTTAAAAACCACCGACCGGATATTCACGGTCATCATGTCAAACAGGTGGTACATGCGTTTATTAAAAGCTTACCTGTTGCCCCGAATTATTAAATATGCATGGAGTAAACCGTCTGTGCGCGAGGAGGGTTTTAAACGGGTCTCGCAAATTGGCATTAGCTACCGCGAAAGCAATCTCAATTTACATATCAGCCAATCCACCAAAATAAAAGCCGGCGACAGGCTGCCCTACCTTAAAGTTTACGATGAGAAAAAACAGGAAGAAGCCGATCTGCACGAATGGTGTGGCAAACCGGGCTTTACCCTCATCGTTTTAGGCAAGCTGGCGGAGACCGACCTGTTTACCCTTGCCCGGTGGGTAACCCAAAACTATGGCACGATGCTTAACTTTTATTACCTGCCCTACTCCGCAAAAAATCAACGGGTTTTCGAGTCATTTGAGATCAACCCCAACCGCGCGAAATCACTCATTGTGCGGCCGGATATGCATATCGGTTTTATGAACGATAAGGTAGATATGGTTTTGATGGATAATTATTTGAGGAATATAATGGGAGTGGCGAAAAGTCCATAGTGAGAAGAAACCGGTTTAAAAGGATTTATACCAAATGTACCATGGTCTATGGACTATAGACCATGGACCATAGTCCATAGCAGGAGAAAACGAATTGAAAAGAATTTATCCGTGATGAGCCATGGTCTATGGACTATCGACAATGGACTAATCAACCATGTATCGTTTCCGCCTTACCATAATTCTTCACCACCTGTGCTTCAAATTCCAGGTATTGTTTCCAGCGTTTGTCAACATCAACACCGCCGGCATATTTTTTAGCAAGGCGGATAAAAGTGCTGTAATGCGTTGCCTCACTTATCATCAGTTCATAATAAAAGGCTGATAATTCGGGATCATTAATATTTTCCGACAAAACCTTAAAGCGCTCACAACTCCTTGCCTCTATCATTGCCGAAAACAGCAGGCGGTCAACCAGTTGCTCGGCCCGGCTGCCACCGCTGATAATAAATTTACGTAATTCGTTCACGTAGTCGTCCTTGCGCTCTTTCCCAAGTATAAAACCACGCGCCAGAATAGTATCATGCACCCGCTTAAAGTGATCCATTTCCTCCTGCACCAGCAGGGCCATTTCCTGCACCAGGTCTGACAAATTTGGGTTTTGAACGATAAGCGTTATGGCGTTACTGGCGGCTTTCTGCTCACAGAATGCATGGTCGGTTAAAAGCTCTTCTATATTGCTTTCCACCACATTTTTGACCCAAAGCGGGTCGGTAGGCAATTGGAGTTTAAGGATGATTTTTTCGCTCACAGCAGCAAAGATAGTTTTTTGGGAGGTGAAAGGTTAAAGGCGAAAGGTAAAAGGTTTGATTGTAGGGCAACTGCCTTTTTTATTATCTCCGACTTATTTATTTAAGCGTCGCTAGTTACCCCTTTTAGGGGGCCAGGGGTTCAACTATCTATACAAATGCTTCGCATCAATAAACTCCAAAACAACATCCGGCACAAAATATTGCACGTTTTTCTTTTTGGCGATGGATTGCCGGATGAATGTTGCCGAAAGCTCCATTTGCGGCGTCATGGTAATGGTGACCGATGGATGGGTGGCGAGTTCCGTATTCTCATATCCCGGCCGGGGGTAAACAAAAATCTTGTAGTCGCGAAGGATGAGCTTGTAATTTTTCCATTTGGGCAGCGACACCAGGTTATCCGATCCCATGATGATCGCAAACTCATGCTGCGGGTATTTTTCTTTCAGATGGGTTAGCGTGTCGATGGTATAGGAGGGCTGAGGAAGCCTCAATTCCACATCGCAAACTTCCAGTTTCGTTGAATTATCGGTTGCCAGCTTGCACATTTCCAGCCGGTCGTAGGTACTGATAAGATCGTGGTATTTCTTTAGCGGATTTTGGGGTGAAACAACCAGCCAAACTTTATCCAATGTGGTATAATTGGCCATGTAATTTGCGATAATTAAATGACCAACATGTACCGGGTTAAATGAACCAAACAATAGTCCAATTTTCATTTCAATTCAGCCTTCCGCTCCTGAAACTGAAGCAAGTTTTTAAATTCCCCCTTTAGGGGATTGGGGTTTAATGAACTTTCTTACCAAATCCTCCGCTTCCTCACATGCCGTTTGAAGATCGTGATTTTTTAGGATAATATCAAATTGTGGGGCGTAATTCAATTCTTTTTCGGCTTTTATAAAACGTTCGTGCAATTTTTCGGGGTTGTCGGTGCCGCGGCCGGCCAGGCGCTGTTTAAGAACTTCGAGCGATGGCGGCTGAACAAATATAGCCAGGGCCTGCCCGTCGTACTTGCGTTTTAGGTGCAGGCCGCCTTCTACATCGATGTCGAAGATCACTGTTTTGCCGTTTTGCCATATCCGCTCGATCTCTGTGCGTAGTGTGCCGTAAAAAGTACCGGTGTAAACTTCTTCAAACTCTACAAACTGTTTTTTAGCAATGCGGTGCAGAAACTCTTCTTTGCTGATAAAATAGTAGTCTTTCCCGTTCTTTTCCTCGCCGCGGGATTTGCGTGTGGTAGCCGAAACAGAAAACTCCAGTTCAGGTATTTTGCCCAGCAGGTATTGCACGATGGTGGTTTTACCTGCCCCCGATGGCGCTGAGAAGATGATGAGTTTCCCTGTTGGCATTCTTTTGTTGTAACGTTGTAATGTTGGAATGTTGAAATGTTGTCAGATACCTATTAATAACCTTCTTAATAACCTTCCAACATTACAACCTTTCAACATTACAACACATTTAGCAGCTGCTCCTTAATTTTTTCCAATTCTTCCTTCATGCCAACCACCAGTTTCTGGATGTTGGCATCGTTGGCTTTTGAGCCGAGGGTATTAATTTCCCGGCCGATCTCCTGCGAAATGAAGCCCAGCTTTTTGCCGTTGGCGTCGTCATTCTTCAGCGTCTCGATAAAATAATCGCAATGGGCTTTAAGGCGTATCTTTTCCTCGGTGATATCAAGTTTGTCGATATAATAGATCAGTTCCTGCTCAAAGCGGTTTTGGTCGATGGCCTCACGGCCAACGGCTTCGGCTAAAAACTGATCGAGGCGCTCGCGGATAACCGGCACACGTTTAGGCTCCTCGATCTCGATAAATTCCAGGTTTTTTAAAATGATGCTGATACGTTGCCTGGCATCCTGCTCCAATATTTTACCCTCGTCAATCCTGAATTGCTGGAAAGCCGTCAACGCGCGCTTAAAGGTATCTTCAGCTATCCTCCACTCATCTTCCGATACCGTTTCCTCCTCATATTTCACTACTTCGGGCAGGCTCAGCGCTATTTGAAGCAAATTGCCGGCGGACTCGTTAAGTTCGTCGCTCACTGCCTTAAGCTGCTGGAAATAATGCTTAAGCAATTCCTTATCGATGCCGGCAGCGCTTACAGTACTGTCGGCTTTTTCCACGTTGATAGAAAGATTCACTTTGCCGCGTTCGATCTGTTTGCTGCACTCGTTTCGCAGCTGGAACTCTTTCTCCGAAAAGCTTTTGGGCAGGCGTAACGACAGCTCGAGGAATTTGCTGTTCAGCGATTTGATTTCGACGGTATACTTGGTGTTACCTGAGTCGAAGCTGGCAATTCCATAGCCCGTCATTGATTTTATCATACGCAAAGATAGCGTTTTACCCGGGAAAATGATAAGCAGCTTAACCAGCAATCGGGGAACCTAATCCGGTAATTATCCGTTTAAACAACCTTATGGCACAAAGCGCTGGCAATAAAAAGCTTATCATTCCTTACTTTATATCGATTGGGTTTATCGCTGTAAGCATCAACAGCATTGCCAGGGGGATAGATAAGCACGAAACCTGGCGAATTATTATCGCATCAATCGGGGGAACCTTTTTCGTCGGAGTTGCCGTGTTAATGGCCGTAAAATTGATAAAAAATATCCGCCGCCCCCGTACCGGCAAATCAGGCCAGGCAGGCGATCGCAATTTGTGAACTGTTTTTTGTGATATTTTTATTTTAACCTGCGCTTTGAATATTAAAAAATAGCTGTAAATTCGGGTCAACTCATTAATAATCAACGCAATTCGTTAACTTTTACGATTATGAAAAAAGTGCCCCTGGTTTTTTGTATGTTATTGCTTTTAACCCAGGCAAAACTTGTTCAGGCCCAATCGATCAGCCAGCTTGGTCCCAACTATTACGTCGCCGGCGTTCCCTCAATCGACTTTTATGAAGTTGCCGAGATTGGCAGTCAGCGTTGTCCCGAGTGGTGCTGGGCAGCCTGCAGCCAAATGATACTCAACTATCATGGTTTATATGTTACGCAGGAACAGGTGGTGACGAAAATATTCGGCTCGTTGCAATGTCAGTCTGCATCAACCGTCGATATTTTAAATGCACTCAGCGGCTGGGCGCCTGATATGCGGGGGAGTTATTCCACCATCCATAGCGAAGAGGGAACTTACGGCCCCGATGACCTGGTGAAAATCCTGTCTTACAAATGGCCTTTGCTGGTTTGCCTGAAAAACCCCGATGGATCCGGGCACGCCGAGGTGATGACCGCCGTTTATTATGCCACGGATGCCGGAAATAATGCACTCATCGATAAAGTTGTTTTAAGGGACCCCTGGCCGTATAACCCGTCGCGGCAAGAAATGTCGTGGGCCGAGTTTACCAGCCGCATACAGAGCATCGTCAGGGTTTGGGTGGTGAGGAATTGATTTGTAAACTCACAATTACCGGTGAAACGCAAAAACAATAGTCGCCAACGTGAGAAAAATGCCGGCTGCAGCCGTTATCAATCCTAAATATTTGTCAATTTTATAAATTTCCCTTGTCTCACTTTTGGATATAAACCAGGCGCAACATCCGTAAAACAGGATGATGAATAATAGCGACGGATAATTGCCCGGAAAATAATCAGTACGAGCGCCCAGAATGAGTCCGCGTCGCAAAAGCTCGAATAACACGCCGAAAACAGCGCCCGATGCTGAATAGGTGATATAGACAGTCAAAAATATCCACCCCCATTTGATCTTTTTCCAAAATAACAAAGCAGTTCCAGTTAAGTAAAACCCCAGCAGAAAATAGGGGATCATTAGCGATACTCGCATATTATAATGCCAGATGCTAATCAGGTAGTCGGCGCAATGATAAAGATCTATCAGGCCGCTAATTCCGAAGAAGATGCTGATCAGCAAAATAACCCTGTTTAACGATGCGGGGGGTTTTTGAACAGGGTGGATAGCATCGATCATGGAGTTGGCGGTATTTACAAGTTTATTTTCAAATGCATTTTTCCTTTCGGCTTTTGCTTCTTTTTCATTGGCATGAAGTTCGTTTTCCGCCCTTGCCTCAGCCATTTCTTCTATGGAAAGATTCCGGGCAAGCAACTCATCTTCCGCCGCGCTAATAGCCGGCGCCTCGTAGTTTTCGGGCGTATCAATAATGTCAGGCAATTGAGCAAGGCTCAACGTTTTATATTTTTCTGCGAATGGGTTCATTGTTGACTGCTTAAATATACACATCTATTTCTCGTCCAGCAGCGCGATGATGCCCTCTTTAATTCGCTCATCGCCGAAGTTGCTGATCAGGTGCCCCAGGTCGCTGTCGATCAGCACCAGCTTTGCCGGAGCAAGTCTCGAAAATTCAATTGCCGGCGCCGGGTTTACCATATGGTCCTGTTTGGATGATATGATCAGCATTTTGGCCTTTACATGTGTTGCCGCTTCCTGCATGGAGCCATTAAATGGCTTGGAGATATCATGCCCGATGACGGCCGTGATCTGGTAAAAAATATCGTTATAATCGCCAGTCGGATTGGTTTGGGCAAGTTTCAGCCAGTCGGCAAAGCCCGAGGGCGGCGTTCCGTTAACCCTATTGGTTGGGGTGGTAAGGAAAAGCTCCCATAGCATATTTGCCAGGGGTATTTTAGGGTTGGTTTTATAATCGCCGTGATTAAAACCGGCATCCGAATCGATGATGGTGCGATAGGTGGTATACAGCATCAGGTCGTAGCTGGTAGGTTTGGGGCTGCCTACGATGGTAACCAGGTCGTCCATAAAGTCAGGGTAGCTAACCGCCCATTGAAAAGTTTGGATACCCCCCATGGATATCCCCATCACCGCATGCACATGGCTGATGCCCAGGCTTTGGGTAACGAAAGCATGCTCGCTTTGCACCATGTCCCTGATACTGAATACCGGGAAGGCCGGACCATGTTGTTTTACACTGTTGGATGGCGAGCTGGAAACGCCATCGCCCAGGGCATCGATGATGACCAGACAATATTTCGCCGTGTCGATTGCTTGCCAGGGACTCATCTCAGCCACATTTTTTGAGTTGCCGCCAAACCAGGTCAAAAAAAGAATGGCATTGCTTTTCGCGGGGTTCAACCGGCCGAACATGCGGTACCCGATGCTGCAGTCACTGATGATTTTGCCTGATTCAAGTTGAAAATCGCCGATGGAGGCGGATTGCTGACGGCCAACTTGGGCTTGCGCATAACAGAAACCACAGGTAAATAGCCATAGCAAAACAATAGTTTTTTTCATGCTTAAAGATAGGCAATAGCATATGAATTTCTCTTTTGTTGATAACCCGCTCTTGCCGATTCCCCTATTTCTGCCCAACTTCGCAATCTTTTACCCGGGATTACACCGATTAAAAAATGATTGCACCGATTTAAATCATTAAGCACCGTAACAATCGGTGAAATCCCAAATAATAATAATAATACGCTGTGAACACACATTTAAATAAGATCGCCGCCGAATTATCTGTTTCCGAAAAACAGGTAAAAGCTACCCTTGAATTATTAGACGAAGGCGCTACCGTGCCTTTCATCTCGCGTTACCGCAAGGAAGTTACCGGCAGCCTGGACGAAGTACAGGTAACCGCCATCCGCGACCGTGCGCAACAACTGCGAGACCTGGACAAGCGCCGCGAAGCGATCCTGAAATCGCTTACCGAAATGGGCAAGCTGACGCCTGAACTGGAGATACAGGTAAACGAAGCCGAAACCATGGTGGCGCTGGAGGATATTTACCTGCCATATCGCCCAAAAAGAAAAACCCGTGCTACCGCTGCCCGTGAAAAAGGCTTACAGCCGCTGGCCGATGTATTGCTGGAGCAAAAAAGGATTGATATAGATTTGGAAGCCGCCAAATTTATCGATGAGGAAAAAGGCGTAAAAACCGCTGACGAAGCATTATCAGGCGCAAGGGATATCATTGCGGAGTTTATCAGTGAAAATGCGGAAGTGCGGACGCAAATGCGAAATCTTTTCATTGAAAAAGGAACTTTTCAATCTAAAGTAGTGGTAGGCAAAGAGCAGGAAGGTATAAAGTATAAGGATTATTTCGACTGGAATGAGCCGGTTAAGACCGCGCCTTCACACCGCGTACTGGCCATGCGCCGCGGCGAAAAAGAGGAAATATTATGGCTGGATATTAAGCCGGAGGAAGAGCAAGCGATTGACCTGGTAGAAAAAGTTTTCATTACCGGTAATAATTCATCTGCCGACCAGGTAAAACAGGCCATCGCCGATGGCTATAAACGCCTGCTAAAACCGTCGATGGAAACCGAAGTTCGCCTGTTTGCAAAGAAACGGGCAGATGAGGAAGCCATCCGGGTTTTTGCTGAAAATGCACGTCAATTGCTGCTCGGCGCCCCACTTGGCCAAAAGCGGACCATGGCCATTGACCCGGGTTTCCGTACCGGCTGCAAAGTGGTTTGTTTGGATGAGCAGGGCAAGTTGCTGGAATACACCGCCATATTCCCGCATACCGGCGCCGGGCAGGCCAAAGAGGCCGAAAAAACGGCCAGGTACCTTTTCGAAAAATATAATATCGAAGCCATTGCCATCGGTAACGGCACCGCCGGTCGCGAAACGGAAGTGTTTATACGCAATCTCAATTTGTCGAAGGCCGCCATTGTGATGGTGAATGAAAGCGGAGCGTCCATCTATTCAGCCTCCGAAGTAGCGCGCGAAGAATTCCCGGACAAAGATGTTACCGTCCGCGGCGCGGTTTCTATTGGCCGCCGCTTGATGGACCCGCTAGCCGAACTCGTGAAGATCGACCCAAAATCAATCGGTGTAGGGCAGTACCAGCACGATGTCGATCAAACCAAACTGCAAACTTCGTTGGATGATACGGTTGTCAGTTGTGTAAACGCTGTGGGTGTCGAGCTAAATACCGCATCAAAACAAATCCTGGCTTACGTATCCGGCCTCGGCCCCCAACTGGCGCAAAATATCGTGGAATACCGCAATCAAAACGGCGCATTTAAACGCCGCGACCAGCTCAAAAAAGTTCCGCGCCTTGGCGATAAGGCATTTGAACAGGCGGCAGGATTCCTGCGCATCCATAATGCCGAAAACCCGCTTGACACCAGCGCTGTTCATCCCGAACGCTATGCGCTGGTTGAGCAAATGGCTGCCGATTTAAAATGTTCGGTAAAAGAATTAATTGGGGATGACCGGTTGCGCAAAAGTATACCACTGCTAAAATATACTTCTGAGACAGTAGGCTTGCCCACGCTG
>DASRTD010000003.1:0-12387 GCA_035656115.1 Mucilaginibacter sp. | reverse complement strand
TATTTCGCCGGTTTGGGTTGTAAATGCGTAGCCCTTTACAGCGATATAGTCGCCTAAATCAAGCAGTTTTTTAAATACAGTATTGTACAGCGTTTTATCCTCGCCGGGGCAAATGTCGTCGCGTTTTACATAGATTTGGATACGGCCGGTCGAATCCTGCAGCTTGGCAAACGAAGCGCTGCCCATCACATTCACGCTCATAAGGCGGCCGGCAATAGTTACCTGTTTAAAAGTTTCAGGGAATCTTTCGAAGTTGTCTAAAATTTCCTGCGCAGTGGCAGTGATCTTAACCTCCTCGGGCGGATAGGGATTGATGCCCAAAGCCCTGAGCTGGTTCAGTTTCTCGCGGCGTAAAATTTCCTGTTCGGATAAAGCAATACTCATATTTTTATTTCGAGGTGCAAAAGTAGGGAATTAGTACGAAATTTAGTCCGAAAGTCGGAAAAGTCCGAAAGATGGATTTGGAAAAATCTTTCACGTAGAGACGCAATATTTTGCGTCTCGGACCGAAATGATTGAGAAATTTGCGATAATTCCTCGCACAAGGTCGGAGACGCAAAATATTGCGTCTCTACGATCGCCCGCCCCAAAACGGGAGACGCGATGCATCGCGTCTCTACCGAATGTAATATATTTGAACTATGAATTTGAAGGTTATTGCTTTTGATGCCGATGATACGCTGTGGGTGAACGAACCCTATTTCAGGCATACGGAAGAACAATTTTACAATTTACTCGGCGAATATTCCTCGCAGCGCACGCTTGAACGGGAACTGCTGAAAACGGAGATAGAAAATCTTGCCCTGTATGGTTATGGCATAAAAGGATTTATGCTCTCGATGATCGAAACCGCGTTGCGGGTAACCAATAAGGCCATCAGCGCCGAGGTGGTTGAAAAGATACTCGATTTAGGTAAGCAAATGCTGGACCAGCAGATAGAGCTGCTGGATGGGGTAGAAGAGGTACTGCATGCCCTCAAAAATAAATACCGCCTGGTGGTAGCCACAAAAGGCGACCTGCTCGACCAGGAACGAAAGCTGCGTAAATCAGGCATCGCACATTATTTTCACCACATCGAGATCATGAGCGAAAAGGACGATGCCAATTACCTGAAGCTGATCCGCCACCTGGATATACAGCCGGATGAGTTAATGATGATCGGCAATTCACTGAAAAGCGATATTATCCCTGTGCTGAAGGTTGGCAGCTACGGGGTGCATGTGCCTTATCATATTACCTGGGCGCATGAGCAAATTGAGCATACCATTGATGACGAGAAATTCAGGAGTGTGGAAGGGATAAGGGATGTGCTGGGGTTTTTATGAACTAAATACCGAAACCTTTCATTTTTATGACAATCCTCATAATTATTTTGACTAAATCGAAATATAAGTTGAAAAATTATGCAAGTCACTACGAAACATCAATTCATCACTATGGTTCCTTTCGAAAAAAGGTATACCTCAACAATTATGGGTACAATTCATCCACACACCGTGACTGAGTTTGTAATCGAGTTTTATTATGGAAACGTCGGGAGCTTGTGGAATATTTTATCTGAGGCTTTTCCTGATCACAATTTTCAAACTGTCGAATCTATCTTAAAAACACTTGACCAACATGACGTTTGGATAACAGACCTTGTAAGCCAGTGTGATAGAGATAATGAAAAAGTCACTCAAGACAAATATTTGCGGAATTTAAAATTTAATAAAGAAGCGATTCAAATTGCGCTTAAATATGGTTCGGTTGACAAGATATTTTTTACTTCTGCATTTGGAAAAAATAATGCTGCGAAATTATTTACTGACCTATTTCAAGTTGATTATAAAGCAACTTATAACGAGGCGACAAGAGAGTTTTTAATTCCAGCAAAGCATTTTGGCCGACGAATTACTGGTGTCGTTCTGTTTTCGCCTTCTGGTCAGGCAAATATTGGAATCTCAAAGTCCAGTGGCTATTTAAAGGAAATAAATTTCTACAAGCAATTCAAACATCCTGTAAAGCAATTCAAAATAGATTTTTATAGAAAGAAGTTCGATTTTTTGGCGGTAAATTAACGCTATAAAAATGTAATTATAGGAATGAACTCCATTAACAATTCGTCCATCTGATTGATGTGGGCTAAATATGTTCGTTCGTACTCCGTTAAATTTCTCCCCAAAGCAATATTTTCATACCGTTCATTCAGTTTGTGAATTTCAATTCTTGCGTCATTCAATGATGTTTTAACTTTAAACATCGTTTGCGTAAAATGATTCTTCGGCTGTATTCCCATAATTTCGGCTGTTCTAAAAAAATTAATCCGCTTCCGCCTCCTGCAAATACATTTCATCAATCGGCCCTGCGTATTTCTTTTCGATTACCTTGCGTTTGGCTTTTAGGGTAGGGGTGATCTCGCCTTCGTCCATGCTGAAAGGTTTACGCTTTACTTTAAAGTTTTTGATGCGCTCAAATTTGGCCAGTTCGTTGGAGAGGCGTTTGATGTCCTGGCCAATCCAGTCCACAATTTCCTTGTCTTCAATAAACAGTTCGGGCTGATCAAAAAAGCTGTCGGGCAGTTTAAAGGTTTCCTGCAGCGTTTCCCGTGTAGGCACGACGATGGCGGTGATATACTCGCGTTTGTCGCCTATCAAAAATACGCCTTCAATTTTGGGGCTCTTCAGGTAGGTGTTCTCAACCGGGGTGGGGTAAATGTTTTTGCCATAGGCGTTTACCAGCATGTTTTTCAGCCGGTCGGTAATTTGCAGGTTACCCAGGTAAAAACGGCCGATATCGCCGGTATGGAACCAGCCTTCCGGGTCAATTACCGAAGCGGTTTCTTCTGGCTTGTTCCAATAGCCTTTCATTACGCAATGCCCGCGCACGATGATCTCGCCTTCTTCCGAAGTAAAGTCTTCCTTAAAATTCTCGTGGGTTTGTATGGTATAGATATGTTTGGTATCCACATTTTGAATGGCCACTTCAATGCCGGGAATGATGCGCCCGGTGGTGCCATAAACCTGGCGGTGATTCTCAGTTACCGACATTACCGGCGACGTTTCTGTCAGCCCAAAACCTTCCAATATTTTAATGCCCAGGTCGCCGAAGAATTCGCCGATGTTTTTTGGCAATGCGCCCCCGCCTGAGATCATAAACTTTAAGCGGCCGCCGGTGCGGGCTTTTATCTTACTGAAAACGAGCTTTTCGGCCAGTTTATGCTGATAGCTTAATATTGGGTTTGGTTTTTTACCCGCCGCTTTTACTTCCCGGTGCTGCCTGCCGATTTTCAGCGCCCATAAAAAGATTTTACTTTTCATGCCACCGGCTTCGGTGCCGCTTTTCATCGCGCGGTCGTGGATGCGTTCCAGCAGGCGGGGCACGCAATTCATTACGGTTGGCCTTACTTCGCCCATGTTTTTGGCCAGCAGCTCCAGGCTTTGGGCAAAAGCGATCTGGCAGCCGGCCGCGAGGCACACGTGATAAGTAGCTGTGCGCTCAAACACATGCGACAAAGGCAAAAACGAAAGAAACAGGTCGTCCGACTCAATGATCGGTATCTGTATCAGGCTCACGCGCACATTCTCCACCAGGTTATGATGGGTAAGCATTACGCCTTTTGGTGTTCCCGTTGTACCGGAAGTATAGATGAGGCAGGAAAGATCAGTAGGGATGATTGCCTCGCGGGCGATGTTTATTGCGGAGCGATATTGCTCAACAATGGCCAGGCCTTCATCCATGAGGTTTTTAAAGCCGATCACACCAGCATTTAGTGCGACTTTGCCAAGATTCTTCTCATAATCGTCGAATGCCGGGATGATGCGAACAAGTTCCGGGCAATTGTTAGCTATTTTTACCACTTTGCGGAGTAAAAAGGGGTTGCCCACCAGGATGGTCCGTGCGCCGGAGTCATTTAAAATATATTCTATTTCGGCTTCGCTAAGGGTAGGGTAGATGGAAGTGTTTATGGCGCCGATCTGCTGTAGTGCCTGGTCGTAATAAACATAGTCGGGACCGTTTTCGATGATCAACGCCAGCCGGTCGCCTTTTTTGATACCCATTTCGAGGAACCAGGCCGAAACCGCGTCGATCTTTTCCAGCGCCTGCGCATAGGTGATCTCGGCCCAGGCATCGCCCACCTTATGGGTCATAAAGGTGTGGGTATCGGGATGGATGTTTTTTACCACATTCCGGATGAGGCTCGGAATGGTCGAGTTTTCGGGCGCTAAGTTCATTATTTAGTTTAAACTGGGTTATCGGGTAACAAATCTATTATTTTTTGGGATTACACCGATTTTTTTTTGATTTCACCGATTTTCAAACTCTTCCCGTTGTCTGTGTCCCCACAGACAACTATCCGAACATAGGGCATTTTCTTCATGCCTTTTGATCGGGGAGTTTTGTATTCTTCGTTGGAGCGGAGAGGTGTCTGTGGGGACACAGACACCGGGTTGTGTGGGTTAGGGTGAGATGGGTGAGAAAACACCCCCTTTCCTGTTGTTTGTCTCCTCCTCCTTCCCATTGTCTGTGTCCCCACAGACAACTATTCGTCACGGGATACGCTGTAAATAGCAACTAATTTATTAAATTACGCCAACCAAAACTATACTTAAGCCATATGGAACTGGATGTCATTTATTTTTACACAGTAGCTATTCTCAACTGGGAACATCTTTTAAAAACAGAAAAATTTAAACAAATCGTATTAAACAGTCTCATCCACCTTGTAGAAAAGGAAAAGCTGATTGTTTACGGTTTTGTGATCATGCCGAACCACCTTCACATTATTTGGGAAAATAAGGCCATGAACGGCAGAGAATTGCCTACCGAAAGTTTTATGAAATTTACTGGACATGCCTTTTTACATGAGTTGAAACGAACAAATGACCCACTGCTGGAACAATTTAAGGTTGATCGATATAGCAGAAAACACCAGTTTTGGCAAAGGAATGGTTTGCCAATAATTATGTTTGACCGAAAGATACTGGAGCAGAAATTAGACTATATTCATTTTAATCCCTTGCAATCGCACTGGAATTTGGTAACTGATCCGAATGATTACTATTATTCATCCTGCTCGTTTTATGAACAGGAGGATAAGCGCTTTAGCTGGCTCACGCACTATGCAGATGTGTTTTGATACGCGAGGTCTGGCACGGAAAGGTGTCTGTGGGGACACAGACACCAGGGTGGGTGATAAAACAAAAACACCGATCTTGTTTCTAAAATCGGTGCAATCTTTTTTCAATCGGTGAAATCCCAAAAACTATACAGAAAAACTTTCCCCGCAGCCGCAGGTACGGCTTGCGTTAGGGTTATGGAAGTTGAAACCCTTGCCGTTCAACCCGTCTGAGAAATCCAGTTCGGTACCGGCCAGGTAAAGGAACGACTTCATATCCAATGCGAAGCGTATGCCGCGATCTTCAAAAAACTGGTCGCCTTTTCTTATTTCGTTATCAAAATCAAGATTGTAGGATAAACCGGAACATCCACCGCCCTTAACCGAAACCCGCAGAAAATACGACTCGTCAAGCGCCGCGTCCTGCATCAGGTGGTCTAATTTATCTTTTGCTTTATCCGTTATAGTTACCATTTTTATTAGAGTCAAGAATCAAGAGTCAAGAATCAAGATAAAAATACCGTCTTGGCTCTTGATTCTTGTATCCTGGTTCTATTAATGATGTACTTTTTCGCTGGCGATCGCTTCAAGGCCGTTTTTCACGCGGTAGTCGTTGATGGCTGCTTTTATCGCATCTTCGGCCAATACCGAGCAGTGAATTTTCACCGGCGGCAGGGCCAGTTCTTCAACAATATCCATGTTGTCGATCTTCATGGCATCGTCGATGCTTTTGCCTTTAAGCCATTCTGTAGCCAGTGATGACGATGCAATTGCCGATCCGCAGCCAAAAGTTTTAAATTTGGCATCAGTGATCACATTGTCTTCTCCAACCTCTATCTGCAGGCGCATCACGTCGCCGCATTCAGGTGCACCCACCAGGCCGGTACCCACTTTGTGGCTGCTTTTATCCAAAGTGCCCACATTGCGCGGATTGGTGTAGTGATCGATTACTTTTTCTGAATAAGCCATTTTATTTTTAATTAGTGATTTATTGAATTAGTGAATTAGTGATTTGTCAATTTCAATTTTCTAAATCCGAAATCGTAAATCGTAAATCCGAAATCGGCTTAATGTTCCGCCCATTCTATTTTGCTCAGGTCAACACCTTCCTTAAACATTTCCCATAGCGGTGAAAGTTCGCGGAGGTGGTTAACCGACTTTTTAGTTACTTCAATAGCATAGTCAACTTCTTCTTCAGTAGTAAACCTGCCCAAGCCAAAACGTATCGAAGAGTGTGCCAGGTCGTCCGAAAGGCCCAAACTTTTCAATACATATGATGGTTCCAGCGAAGCTGATGTACAAGCCGAGCCAGACGATACCGCCAGGTCCTTCATCGCCATCATTAAACCTTCGCCTTCTACATATTTAAAGGAGATATTGGCTACATGCGGCAAACGGTGCTCCACATTGCCGTTTACATAGCTTTCTTCCAGTTCGAGCAGCGACGATTGCAGTTTGTCGCGCAAAGCGGACAAACGTTTTGCTTCACTTTCCATTTCCTGCATGCACAGTTCACATGCCTTACCCAAACCAACAATGCCGGGAACATTCAGCGTACCTGAACGCATGCCACGTTCGTGGCCGCCGCCGTCCATTTGAGCGGTAACCTTAACCCTTGGGCCTTTGCGGCGAACGTACAGTGCGCCAACGCCTTTAGGACCGTATATTTTATGAGCCGATAACGACAACAGGTCGATACCATCCGCAATCACGTTGACCGGAATTTTACCAACCGCCTGTACGGCGTCTGTCATAAATAATGCACCATGCTTGTGGGCAATGGCGGCAATTTCCTTTATCGGCTGGATAACACCGATCTCGTTGTTACCGTACATGATCGAAACCAGGATAGTTTCTGGCGTCATGCTTTCTTCCAGCAGGTTAAGATCGATCAAACCATCTTCCTTTACAGGAAGATAAGTAACGCGGCCACCCATTTTTTCCACATGTTTGCAGGCATCCAATACTGCCTTATGCTCGGTAACCGAGGTGATGATATGATTGCCTTTCTCCTTATACATTTCAAACACCCCTTTGATTGCCAGGTTGTCCGATTCAGTTGCACCCGAGGTAAAGATGATCTCTTTCTCGCTGGCGCCGATCAGCTTGGCTACCTGCTCGCGGGCATAATCGACAGCTTCTTCGGCTACCCAGCCAAAGGAATGGTTACGGCTGGCCGCATTACCAAATTTGCTGGTAAAATAGGGCAGCATTGCATCCAATACCCTGGGGTCCATGGGCGTTGTGGCGTTGTTATCGAGGTATATCGGGAGGTTCATGCTCGTTAAATTTTTTAGCAGCACAAAGATAAGCAAAGTTTTTATTTATAATCATTAAAAATAAGGGTAAATTATGGCTTGTTACTTTATCTTTACAATATTCGGACATGAATAAGATCGAGCACATCGGCATTGCTGTAAGCAGTTTGGAAGCTTCATGCAGCTTATATGAAAAGCTGTTGAACACGGCTGTTTACAAAATTGAAGAAGTACCATCGGAAGGTGTAAAAACCGCTTTCCTGCAAAGCGGGGCCAATAAAGTGGAGTTGCTGGAGGCGGCGAATGACGATAGCCCGATTGCTAAATTTATAGCTAAAAAAGGGGAGGGGATACATCATATTGCTTTTGAAGTGGATGACATAAAAGCTGAAATGGCGCGGCTGAAAAGTGAAGGTTTTGTGTTGTTGAGCGATAAGCCAAAGTTAGGAGCGGATAATAAACTGGTTTGTTTTGTGCATCCGAAGAGTGCGGGTGGGGTGTTAATTGAACTTTGCCAGGAACGTTGTTAAGATCGAACTATGGATATTGCTGTTTTGATTATTCTGTTATTTATCGGCCTGCCATTATTCTTTTTTTGGCGATGGGTTTTCAGAAAGACAGTTTCGAGTGCAAAAAAAGGGGTTTTAGTGTGGACATTAACGATTCTCAGCGCCCCCGCTATTTACGTTCTCGTCGGGCTTATTTGGATCGGTGGCATTGAATACTATCCCAATCGCGATTTTGATCAGCGGGCGTGGAAGGCGGATTCAGATAGTCGATATGAGTATACGCACGACTTGATTAAAAGTAAACTGCTGATTGGAAAAACCAGATCGCAGGTTTTGCAAATATTAGGCGACCATGGCGACACCAGTCAAACAGAACTATATTACTACATCGGCTTCCGTCCGGAAATTACCGGGATCGATCCAAGCAACATTGTCGTGGAATTTAAAAATGGCAAAGTCGACACGGTTATCGAAAACGATAAATGAATTGATTCAAATAATCTTTCGGACTTTCCCGACTTTCGAACTCAAAACGACTATTTTAAAATACCCTTTTCACATTTAAAATAATTTCCTACATTTGCACCTCTTTTTAGAAAGAAAGCACGCAATACAATGAAAAAAGATCTGCATCCAAAAAATTATAGATTAGTTGTTTTTAAAGACATGTCTAACGACTATGCTTTTTTAACCAAATCATGCATCGACAGCCGCGAAACCACTAAATGGGAAGACGGCAACGAATATCCGCTGATCAAGCTGGAAATTTCGCATACTTCGCACCCGTTTTATACCGGTAAAATGAAGTTGGTTGATACCGCCGGACGTATCGACAAATTCCGCACACGTTACGCTAAGAAATAATAGCGACCCGTTAAAATATTTGCAGGTCCCCCGGTACAACGGGGGACTTTTTTTATTTTTGTATCATGGGAATCATCCTTTTCGACGATAACGCACATTTCACGCTCAGGCCTTTAACTTTTACCCGTCCCGTTGCCGATCTGCGAATAGGTATTTTAACCATTGCCCAAAAATGGGCCAAATACCTGCACAGCGATATTTCCTTTTATACCCAGCCCTGGCTTGCAGGGAAATTTCCTTTAAAATTTGAAGCGGAGAATTTATTTATAAACGGCGCGGCTTGCCCGGATGAGTTTCTGCTGGAAGAGATCGAAAAGTTGCAGGGCGGGCAGGCTTTGAAATTTGAGGATAGACTGATCGCCCTTAAGCTGGCTGAGAAAGAGCCTATTGCTTTTAACCCAGAAGATTATATCGACAAGGCGGCTGCTCTTAGGCATTCGCCGGTGATATTGAAATACCCAGAAGATATCTTCAGAAAAAACGATGCTGAACTGCGCAAAGACTTCAAATTGCTTACCGCAGGCCGCCGCAGCGCATCTATAAGCCCAACCAACACCATTATTGGCAATGATTTTTTTGCAGAGGAAGGCGCCATTGCCGATTGCTCGACATTTAGCTCGCTTAACGGTCCCATTTACCTGGCCGGTAACACCGAAGTTTGGGAGGGTACGCATATACGCGGAGGCTTTGCGCTTTGCGAACATTCGCAAATAAAAATGGGCACCAAGATATACGGCGCCACAACCGTTGGCCCCTATTGCCGTGTTGGCGGCGAGGTAAATAATGCGGTAATATGGGGGTATTCCAACAAAGGGCACGAGGGCTACCTGGGCAATGCTGTTTTGGGTGAATGGTGCAATATCGGCGCCGACTCGAACAACTCCAACCTGAAAAACAACTATGACGACGTGAAAGTGTGGGATTACACTACCGGCCGTTTCCGCCAAACAGGTTTGCAGTTTTGTGGTTTGATTATGGCCGACCATGCCAAGTGCGCTATCAATACCATGTTTAACACGGGCACCATAGTGGGGGTGAGCGCCAACGTTTTCGGCGCCGGTTTCCCGCGGCACTTTATTCCCGATTTTTCGTGGGGTGGCCCGCATGGTTATGAAGTGTATTCATTAAAAAGAATGTTTGAAACAGCCGAAAAAGTTTTTGCACGCCGCGATCACCGGCAATTTGATGATAATGAAAAGCATATTTTAAAAACCGTTTTTGAAATGACGGAGGAGTATCGGAGATTTTAATTGATAAACTGTAGATACGCAATACTTTGCGTCTCGAAAAGGAATGGTTTAATGTTTAAAGTTTAGATCACAATAGCAGGAGACGCAAAGTATTGCGTCTCTACAAAAAACAAACCAACATGAGAAAAAAAATTGTCGCCGGCAACTGGAAAATGAACATGGATTATAACGAAGGGCTTAGCCTTTTTTCGGAAGTGATCAATATGGTGAAAGATGAAGTGACCGGCAGCCAGCAGGCTGTGGTGTGCAGCCCGTTCATTCACCTGCATAGCCTGGCGCAAATGGCCAAAGGCTATCATAAAGTTTCCATCGGCGCGCAAAATGCCCACCAGGCTGAATCGGGCGCTTATACCGGTGAGATATCGGCGAAGATGATCCATTCGGTTGGTGCGGAATATGTGATCCTGGGCCACTCGGAGCGCCGTCAATATTTCGGTGAGAGCAATGAGTTGCTTGCAAAGAAAACCGACGCAGCTTTGAAGCATGGCTTAAAGCCCATTTTTTGTATCGGCGAAACTTTAGCAGAACGCGAATCGGACCAGCATTTTGATATTATTAAGACCCAACTGACAGAAGGAGTCTTTCACCTGCATCAAACGCATTTTGAACGGATCGTGCTGGCTTATGAACCCGTTTGGGCCATCGGTACCGGTAAAACAGCTACATCGCAGCAGGCGCAGGAAATACATGCTTTTATACGGATAGAGATCGCTGCAAAATATGGCCAGGAAATAGCAAGCAATACTACCATCCTCTATGGCGGCAGCTGCAACCCGAAAAATGCTCCTGATTTATTTGCCCAGCCTGATATAGATGGAGGTCTCATCGGTGGAGCGTCCCTTAAATCGCGCGATTTTGTGGATATTGTGAAGGTGTTTAATTGAGAAGTCAGAAAAGTCCGAAAGTCGGAAAAGTCAGAAAGACAGAAGGGGATAAGGTTTGTTAGCAATAAGCTCCAGCAAAAGTAAAATCAATAGGTAAAACCAGGATGTATCTTTCGGACTTTCGGACTTTTCCGACTTCCGGACTAAAACCATGAAAAAGCTCCTCAAAGTAATCGTACCCCCTTTTATCGGCTTCTCGCTGTACTTTGTTGGGGTGCGGTACAGCCCTGATTACTTCGATTTAACTATAGGGCAAATAGGCACCGGAACGCTTGCCGGTTTTATGGCTTTTTATAAATATACTTTGCCTTTATTATTTTTTATCGCCATATTAACCCAACTGCTCATTGTCATGCCCGCCTGGAATAATCTTGTGCACCGTTCGGCAGGGGCGAAGGCTTGGGCAGCGATCCTGCTCGTTGTAATTTGTCTGCTGTTTGCCGGAAGCATCAGCTACCTGATTTGGGACAAGGCTACCGGTACTGGCCACCTGGTTAAAACCTTTTTATTTATGAGTTCCGTACAGCTCGTATATTGGGCGATAAATTTATTCGTATTATCGGTTATCGAATAATAAGAGATCAACATTATACAATGGATTACTACGAGCTACATTTCAGTGTGAACGCTGCGGCCGATTATCAGCGGGATTTACTGATCAATGCCCTGGGCGAAATAGGGTTTGACACGTTTGAGGAGGTGGACGGAGGTTTCAAAGGCTACATCCCCACAGTTGACTTCGTTCAGCGAAAGCTGGATGAACAATTGTCCGGATTCCGGGAAATGTTTTCGTTCAGCTACGTGGTAAACCTCATACCGCAAAAAAACTGGAACGAGCTGTGGGAGAGTAATTTTGAACCCATCAGCATCAGCGATAAAATTTTTGTAAGGGCGACCTTTCATCAGCCGCGCGAGGGGGTTCCATACGAGATTGTCATCGATCCTAAAATGGCTTTTGGCACCGGGCATCACCAAACCACGGCGATGATGCTCGAACTGATGCTTGAAAATGATTTTGCCGGAAAAAAAGTACTTGATATGGGTTGCGGAACAGGCATCCTGGCAATTATGGCCATGAAGCTTGGTGCGGAACTGGTAACTGCGATCGACTATGACCCTGTTTGTTACGAAAGTACGCTTGAAAACGCAGAGCTAAACCACGCTGATAAGATAACTGTGCTATGCGGTTCAAAAGAGGCAATCCCGGATGGGCCGTTCGATATCATCCTGGCCAACATCAACCGCAACATTTTGCTCGACCAAATCCAACGTTATGCGCAAGCATTGAAACCCGGCGGCCAGCTTTTCCTGAGTGGTTTTTACGAAACACCCGACCTGCCCATCGTTATTGAAGAAACGCAAAAATATGGCCTGAAATATGCCTGTCATAAGAATAACGGCGATTGGGTGGCCGCAAAGGTTGTCATATAACCTAACTAAGAATAGCCTTAGAAAATTTGTTGTTAAAAATTTAACTGCGCCAAAAAAAATATTATTAAAAATTTGTTGATAATTAGGTATTTA
>DASRTD010000002.1:0-7637 GCA_035656115.1 Mucilaginibacter sp. | reverse complement strand
GCCCCACGTCGAATAAATATGTACTCCCGGATTTTTTTTAATTATGTGCTCTATCCTGGCAGTATTATATTTTCGAATCACAGTATTATTTATAATGACTGAGTCCTTATAGCCTTTTCCAAAGACAGATTGCAATAGACTATCTGGTACTTCGATTTCGTCTATTAAGTCTAGGCATGCGATTTGTTTAGCCTTAATTAATTTGATAAAATCCCCCGAATTTGCAGGTGTAAACAAACAGTTAAAAATCAAGCTCAGTGTTGGCCATGTTTGATTTTTACTCCGTCCAAAGTAATAATTCACTTTCTCGCCGCCCAATGGGTTGAAAGTCCCCAGAAGTAAGTGCTTTATTTCCCAAGTTGGTTCATAAAATGCTTCTTCATAAAACTGATGCTGAATTTTTTTCATCTGCGGTTGTATCATTTCGGAAATTCCTTAACCATTTTCCCAACTCTTTTTCTCAAGCCATTCGCTTTTCGAAGTAAAATCTGATTCTCATCTGAAGCTGTTCTATAAAATGCGGACGAAATTTTTGGAAAGGCATCGAGCCTCGCTAAGGCTTTTTCCAAATCCTTTTTTACTTGATCTAATTTTGGATCAATTTTAAATTTGTGCACTATCTGGATCATTTTCTTTTGTTTGAATTGTTGTGAAAGGATCGTTTCTATTATTTAAATGGTTTAAATCAGATTACGTTACAGTTTAAAGCTAATAATTTATTCTTGGATTGGATAACCAAGCGCCGATTTCAGGTGTAAGAATGCGTCGATTGGCTATTTGTGGGAGTCCTCATGAACTATTCTTGCCCAATCTTGATTGCCAAGATTTGAGGATTGCCTGATTTTTCTATCCTAAGATCCTTAACCATTAGGGGTATGGCCAATCTCACAGTTTTGAATGAGCATTGTGGTTATTATTGCGATAATTGTGATGCCAATCAACAACCGTGAATTAAACCCTTAATCATTATACTGTGGCATTCTTTGTGAGTTTTCCTCGGATACTATTCGTCGTCTCATTAAGCCCTTGTCCTTAAAATGACGAGCGACTTCGCGGAGGGTTTGCCTATGATTGTTTGAATCCTTATCGCCATAATAATATAATTTGATCGAGCGGCAATTGTCATGTTGAAATATCATTTGCAGCATTGTCCGATCAGACAATCCACAGCTATGGCCGAGCACCAAAACCTGGTATTCATCACTGTCAATAAAAGATATCAGATCACGATAATTGTTAGTCTTTAGATACCAGAAAGATTTAATGTATTCAAACCAACCATGAGCCGGACTATTTTCAATGTCTTCGTATCGGCGGTCAACTTCATCACCAAACCCAAAGATGATTGGGTTACCAACGCTATTGAGTTCTCCATGTATAAATATCTTTTTAGGTGATTTGTAGCTCGACTTGCTCATATAGTTGGATATCGTATCGGTATAGTTAAAATTAAGAATTAAGGTTTCCTTAGCCATACTAGTCTCAAACGGACGATTATAAGGAGTTCTTATCTTAATCGGCTTAGACTGAATATCCTTAACATCAATCTGGCTGTAAATAATTTCGTCATAGGAATTGATCTTTTTTGGCGCCTCCAATCCACTTAGATATATCTGTAGCTGGTTAATGATGCATTGCATAGACTCATTGAGTTGTTGTAAAGCACTCTCCTTCAAATCAACCTTTGCTTTATTATCAAGTATCGCGATCATTTGTTCATAAAATATTCCCTCGGTATCCACCCAATTTGTGACACTGGCGCTTTTTAACAATCGATCAAGTAATTTTGATTGGCAATCGATCTCATAATATTGGGTTTCATGGCGTTGCTCTTGCCAACTAAAAGTAGCTTGTCGTTCAGATTCAGCGTAGTTAGCTAAATAATGCTCTATCCAATTAAATCGTTGCTCTGCATCCCTTAGAAAATAACTCGTACGCTTTATTTTAATTAAAGGGTCTTCGTATGCCATATGATCAAAAGCGCTCTGGAAGCACCTGTGCACATACCAATGTATAAAGTCTTTATACGAAGTTTTTAGACCGTGAGCCAAGTCAAAGCCATTTCCGATAAGGATTAGTCTATTCATCTTACTAAGATAAAGGTAATGAATTGAAGCAATAAGGGCAATGTAGGAATTTGAGCGTGCGCTACTAATTGCCTGAGCATGATTTACGTAATTGCATGATTTTATTTTTCATCCTAAAAATCCTTTAATCCTATAAATCCAAGTTCAAACAATTGCTATATTGTGAAGAATTAAGTATTGCTTATGACAGACGATGACGACCCCATCAACAACCGCGAAAACTTTAAAGCCGGCATTTTTTATTACAACCCGGATGACGACCGGATGCTGATCCGCCTGCCCGGAACGGTAAACCGTGTGTTTTCAACTACGCTTGGTGGCTTATCTATTGCTCTTTCTTCACTAAATAAGAATCAATAAAATATTTTACGGTAAAACGGTATTTATTGCTTCCCAGGTGCCCGTAACCGTTTAGGTCGGTATCGACAAGGGTGCCCATCACATCAATGACCAGGTATTCTTTCCAATAGCGTTTATGTACTGCTTTTAAGTTGGCCATATCTTCTTTTTTAAGCGCAACGGTATCAGGTATATTCAGTTCCGCATTGATATTAACGCATTTACTTTCAGGTTGCAAACCCCAATATTCGTCTGTGCCGCTGTAAATAAAACGGGTATAAACGAATTGATTTTTGTGGGTCAGCAAGTCGCACGCATTTAGGTATTCGGGGTATTCCTCGCCAAAAACAGGCGGAGGGAAAAGAATGCGTTCCTTTTTTTGAGCGAGGACATTTCCGCAAAGAACTATTGCGATAAAGGTCAACAGAAGTTTCATTTATTGGTCGTTGAGTTTGTCTAAATTACAATTTTTAGAGTTTGTGGATCACCCGAGTTTTCATCCTAAAAATCCTTTAATCAAGCAAATCTTAGTTCAGACAACCTGCCATGCCGCCTAATTTCCCGCCTTTAACTCAAAACCCGGCTGCCCGCATTGCCATAGCACAAAGGCCAGCTGGTTGGCGAAATCGTGGTAGGTTACTTCCTTGTCTTCGGTAAAGTGGCCGTTGTCGTAGTTTACGTCCATGAGTACCGGTTTGCCGGAAGCAGATGCGTTTTGCACGGCAGCGGCAAACTTGCCCGGCTGCCAGGGGATCACCCGGTAATCATTCCAGCCGGCCACGCAAATTACTGCGGGATAGTTCGTGCCTTTTACCACATGCTGCATGCCGTCCATTTCGTATAAAGCCTTGCATTCCACACTGTCCTTTACTGTACCAAACTCCGGGATATTTGCAGGTCCGTTGGGGGTAAATTCCATTCGCATGGCGTTTGCACAGCCCACATTGCAAATTATGGCGGCATAAAGATCGGGCCGTTCGGTGATTGCCCGACTGATGAGTACCCCGCCGGCACTGGTGCCCCAGCCTGAAAGTTTCTTCGCCCTGGTATAGCCATTGGCAATTAAATATTCTGCGCAGCTATTAAAATCCTTCTAGGTATTGGGCTTGGTGGTTTTATATCCTGCCATGTACCAGTCCTGTCCCTTCTCGCTGCCGCCGCGTACATGCGGAATGGCAACAATTACCCCACGAACGGCCAGCGATATCTCATAAACAAAAAATGCAGGGTCCATACTTACCCCATAAGCGCCGTAGCTGTCCATCAGGCAAACATTACTGCCATCCAGTTTGGTGCCTTTGCGGTATAGGATGGTGAGCGGCACCATTACGCCGTCGTGGCCTTTTACTTCCACGTTCTTTTCAATAAGGCTGGTATAGGCCTTAGGATAGGCCGGCGGCGCATTGAAAGGACTGCCGATAAACTTGCCGGTTGCTGCGTCGAGCTCAAACTCCCGGGTTGGCGACAGGTTGGATGTAAAGGTAAGCAGGCAATTGTTTGTTTTTACATTGTAGCAGTTAGGCCTTATTATGGTTACGTTGCCATCTATGGGTAATTGCAGCAGGTCGGTTTTTCCTGTATGCAAATTAAACCGGTACAGGCGGTCGGTAATGCCGTTGCTATAGTCGAGCAGGAGATAGTCTTTGGTGCGTGTAAAACTCTTTATTGATTCATCAGCCTTTTCCGCGACTTCCACTTTGGCGTGCGACCAATCCAAAGCATCGATTGGTGACGACACCAGCCGGAAGTTTTTAGCATTGGCATAGGTGATGGCATAAATGCGACCGTCAAACAGGGTCATCGACCGCACGAGGTGGTCTGCAGGCGTGCATATTGGTTTCCACGCAATATGGCTGGTGTTAGCGCTGGCCACCCTGGCGAAATAAGCAGTCATATCACGTTGTACGGTATTAACGCTCGCCAAAATATAGCCAGGGTTGTTTTCATCGTAGCCGACTCCTGGGTATGCTTTAGCCGGAATATTCAGTTCAGGATAGCTGGCTGAGCTGAAGAAATCCAAATCCGTCGAAGGATCTGACCCCACCGCGTGCATTTTAGTTTTAACGTTTAGCTTTACGTTCATATCGGTATTACTTCCCGAATTCAGCGCCAGGTAGAAAATGGATCTGTTATCGGGCGTCCAGCCTTCCACGGCCCGCGAAGGATAGACCACCTCTTTTAAGAACCGCCCGGTATTTACATCCATGATCCGCAGGGAATCTATTTCAGCGCCTTTCTGGGCATATCCTATCGCCAACATATTGCCGTCAAAACTCGGCGCAAAATCCTGGATGGAAAACGTTTTTCCCTCAATATAATGCTGCGGATCGAAAAGTAGTATTTCCTTTCCATTTTCGCCCTGGCGCCAGTATAATTTGGCCACTTTTTCGCCGGGCGTCGTCTTTTTATAAAAGAGCCGGCCGTTCTCATACAAAATACCCTGAACGGAAGCAGGCTGCAATTTGGCCAGCATCCGCCATTCATCGATCAGGCTGTCGCGGCCATTGATCCTGTTTAATATATCATCGCTAAATTGGGATTGTTTTTTGAACCACGAAACAACTGAGGTGTCCTTCATGTGCTCCAGCCAGCGGTACGGATCGTGATAGGTAACGCCGAAATAAGTGTCGGTACTGTCAACCGTTTTGGTTGCGGGGTAATTGTATTGGGCAAAGCACTTTAGCGCGCCAATACAGCAAATCAAACAGACTATTTTTTTCATGACAGGGAGATTTGAACCAAATATAAAATATTGATTATGAATTGAAAAGTTGCTTAAAAAATATTTATACAGGTAATTAGTTGGTGCCAATTCGGGGCAAGGTATTAAGAAAACACAGGCGTGTAAATAATATATTTATGTTATTTGGGTGTAACCCATATCCGTTTCTTTTATAGAACCTGGAATGCGGTTTTAAATATCTTCAGTATCATATCGCATTAATGAATAGGCTTTTACTATCTTGTCATACCTGCACAATTAAATTATGACTGAAAGCCCGAAATCCAAAAAGAGATCGTTTCCCGGCCCTATTGCCATTTTGATGGTGGTGATCATCCTGGCCGCTGTCAGCACCTGGCTGTTGCCGGCGGGGGAGTATAATAAATTGTCGATTAGCGGGAAATCGTTTAACATGGATAGTGGCTCGGGCAGCAGTGTGAAGCTGCAGCTTACGCAAAAAACACTGGACAGCCTGCATATCCGCATTGCGCTGCAAAAATTTGTGAAGGGGGATATCCGCAAGCCGGTGTCAGTACCGGGGACGTTTACTGTGGAGAAACGGAACGGGCAGGGTTTTATCAGCATACTGGAAGCGCCAATTAAGGGTATTGTCGACAGTATCGATATTATCCTGTTTATTCTCATCATCGGCGGGTTTATGTTTGTGTTTGATGAGACTGGCGCCATGGTGAAGGGTATTTCGGCTATTTCGCATAGCATGAAGGGTCGCGAGCCGAGGCTAATTGCGCTATTGACTATAATTTTCTCGTTTTTCGCAGGTTCATACGGCATGGCCGAGGAGGCTTTTGTTTTTTATGCCGTACTGGTGCCGCTGTTTTTGGCTGCGGGTTATGACCTGCTGATCCCGATGGCGGTTATTTTTGGCGGCACGGCGTTGGGTACCATTGCATCTTTTTCCAATCCATTCTCCACCATTATCGCATCCAATGCCGCCGGTGTTAATTGGATGGACGGCCTTACCGGCAGGATCATCCTTTGGGTAATTATTACGGCTTTGCTGGTTTGGTATATTTTGCGGTACGCGGCTAAGATTAAGAAAGACCCGAAGGCGTCGCTGGTTTACCAGGTTGATGGTGAGGTGAAGTCGCCCTTTGAGCTGGAGGTTAACGATACGGCCGATACCCCAAAGCTGGAGGGGAGGACCAAACTGTTGCTGTTTATTTTTGTCGCCACGTTTTTGATGATGATCGGCGGCGTTGTGTTTTTGGATTGGTGGACACTGGAGATGTCGGCCCTGTTTTTAGGTTCGGCGATACTGGTGGCGATTATCGGCCGGATTAAGGAAAAAATATTTACGCAGCGTTTTATAGATGGCGCGCGGAGCCTGCTTTCGGTAGCTTTTATCATCGGCGTCGCCCGCGGCGTTACCATTGTGCTGAATGATGGGCATGTAAGCGATTCGATATTGTTTTATGCCTCGCACCTGGTGCAGGGTGTGCCGCCTGTGTTTTTTATCCTGCTGCTGATGGGGTTTTACCTGGTTTTTTCGCTGTTTATCCAGTCGTCCTCGGGAATGGCGGTATTAACCATGCCTATCATCGGCGGGCTGGCCATTATTGTAAATATACCGGGCCGCGAAATTGTGAATTCGTACAATTATGGGTTGTGCATCATGTCGTTTTTAGCGCCAACAGGGTTGGTATTACCCTCGCTGCTGATGGTGAATATCAGCTTAAAAACATGGCTCAAGTTTATCATGCCGCTGCTGGTGATGCTGACGGTGATTTGCATCGTGGCGTTGGTGATCGGGATTTATTTGTGATGGTGACGCAGCTATGCTTATAGGCATGCTAATAAGAATTTAGCAACATTGTGTAAAGAAAATTCTCGACAAAAGCAAGCAAATCCGGGGAAATATTAGTGTCCCAGGTGTCCCAGGTGTATTCACCTGTACCGGGTGTACCAGGTGTACCGGTTGGTTCTTCAGGCAGAATGCTGCCCTGCAAGGGTCATGGTAGGTTTAAAAAACAAGCCCTAAGGCATAAATTGCGCCCTTATGACGAAAATAATTATATTTTATTTATACCTTTAGCTTTGACCCAACAAGACTATACCACTATGACTGACGCAGAACAAGAAAAGGACAGCCATTTTATTCGCAGGCTGGTTATTATCATCTTTATCGTATTTACCCTGGCAGCCATAGTGATGACTATTCTTTATGGTACCCCCTGGGCGAAGAAATGAGGTGAAAGGTGAAAGGGGCAACGATACCAATGAACCAAACTACCGGGTATATTCAACGGCTATGGAATCGGGACCCATTAGTTTGAGGTGGTGCTCGTCGAGTTTTTTAACCACGAATGTGGTATAGGGCTGGTTGCCCTCAAATGAGGTGAACAGCGTATCACCTTTAATAAAGTAGTCTTCGGCTATGGCGTCGCCGTCATCCATCGTAAATGATTTATCGGTTATATCCAGCTTTACGGCCCCGTCTTTCGATTGCCACTTGCCCTGCAGTTTGTTTT
>DASRTD010000001.1:0-54389 GCA_035656115.1 Mucilaginibacter sp. | reverse complement strand
GAATTTAATTTCCACGCGTACTTCATGTTTATTTTCACTATTATCATGCCCCGCCTGTTGGAGATGGTTGTGTTTGCCTATGTGGTTCATGTGGCCATCAACAACAAGTTTGTAGCGCATGGTATAGCGGTTTTTTTATGGGTGGCGATCTTCTTTTTGAGAACATCGGGGATATTTGACTATAACCTGTTACTGTACTCTTATACGCCCGGGTTTAACGTATCGGACATGGACGGGCTAGGCCACATGGCCAAACCGGTTTACTGGTTTAATGTTTATTGGTTGCTGGATGGCGGATTACTGATCATCATTGCGGCACTGTTTTTTTATCGGGGCGTCACTTCGTCATTTAAAGAGCGGCTGCAACTGGTTGCCGAACGTTTTGACAAACGAACCAAATTAATAACCGCCGCTGTTTTGCTGGCTTTCCTGGCTGTTGGTGGTTACTTGTACTACAATGTAAGTTACCTGAACGTTTGGTTGATGAAGACGGAGGGGACCGACCGCGCGATCATCTATGAAAAAACGCTGAAGCGCTTTGCAGACATGCCTTTGCCAAAGGTTACTAAAATAAAAATGTTTGCTGATCTTTTCCCCGACAAGCAGGCCGAATACGTAAAAGCGTTTGTTACCATAGTCAACAAAAACGACAAACCTATCGCCAAAATACTGCTGGATGGGGATGAGTTGACCGACTACTCGCTTAAGGAGGATGGCAGGCCGATGGAGTATACGTCCCCGTTGCTTTACGAGCGCGCATTTTTTAGCTTTTTCAGACCGGCAAAGGATACGGCTGAATTCAGGATGTATCAATTCCCCAGGCCATTGGCGCCGGGCGATTCGGTCGTAATCGAGGTCAACTCCTCCATCACTTACAAAGGGTTTCAAAATGGCCTGTATGCAGCGGATAACCTGCGCAACGGAACGTTTTTTAAGGGCGGCTTACCAGGGTTGGGTTACGATGATGATGACGAAGTGGGTAGCCCATACGTGAGAAAGAAAGCCGGCTTGCCGCCGAAAAACGATGAGGACCCCGCGCAAAATGATCCTTATGCTATCCGTACACTCAAGGCCGGCCGCGCCTCCGACCTGTTGAGTACTGATGTTACCATCAGCACTGAAAATGGGCAAACCGCCATAGCGCCCGGTACCTTGCAAAAGCAATGGCAGCAAAACGGACGCAGCTATTTCCATTATGTACAAAACCGGCCGGGGTTGTATAATCCGTTCGGTATCGTGTCGGCGCGGTATGCCGATTTGAAAGACAGTATCACCGTAGGCAATGGCCATAAAGTGAACATCAATATTTACTATCACCCTAAGCACACCAGCGACCTTGGCAGAATGATGGCCGCATATAAAGAAGGTCTGCGTTATTTTTCTTCGGCATTTGGCGATTATCCTTTTGATGATATCCGCCTGGCCGAAACATCTGTTTACGGGCCGTGGCAGGCATCGCTCGCTACGCTGGATACTTATATGGAAAACCATTGCTTTAACGCCAATTTTGTGAACATCAAACAGGACGATTATGTCACCTTTTCCACCAACGAACTGCTGGCCCAGCAATGGTGGCGCTTCCAGGTTGCGCCAAATAGTACGATAGGCTGCCTGGATATTCCTGAAGGACTGGCGAGGTACAGCGCGCTGGTAATGGCCGAACACAGGTATGGAAAGAACAATATGAAGGGCATCCTGCAGGATCAGCTTTGGTCGTACCTGTTCATCCGTACACGCACGGACGACAAAGAGCATCCACTGATCACCACAGCCAGCAATGCCTGGTTTCAATATGGCGGCAAAACTGGCGTAGCAATGTACGGCCTGCGCGACCTGATCGGGGAGGACAGCCTGAATTCTGCACTGCGTGATTTTAAACAAGCTTATGCGTTTAAAAAGGATGGCCCGTTTGCCGGAGCGAACGATCTTTACCGTTACCTGCAAAAGCATACGCCCGATTCGCTGCAATATTATTTAGCCGACAGCTGGCAAAAGATCACGTTGTACGAAAATAAGACGCTGGACGTAAAAGCCGTGCCAACCGGTAATAAAAACGAATATAAAGTGACGCTGAAAGTGAATGTTGGCAAGGTTTATATCGATAATAAAGGCAACGACGTTTCTGCAACAAAAATGAACGACTATATCGATATCGGCGTATTTGCCGCTGAAAGCACTGATAAAAACGGCCGCAGGCAAACCAATCCGTTGTACCTTAGAAAGTACAAGCTATCCGCGGGTGAGCATACTTTTAATATCGTTGTGCAGGGTAAACCGGAATTTGCAGGGATTGACCCGTATAGTAAATTGGTGGACAGGAACCCGAATGATAATGTTAAGAGTTTGGAGAGGTGAAGTATCATGGCCCCCCGTCGCCGTAGGGTCTCTTCCCCGTCTCCGCAGGGTCTCTCGTAGAGGACCCTGCGGTCCGTGCTCATCGTACCCGGATGGCGAAGGTCGTCCTGCTTGCGGTATTTTCGTGCACCCATCACACGCGGCGCAGGGTCCTCTGCGAGAGACCCTGCGGGGACTAAATAGAAAAGCTACGTTTGCTTTCGCCAACTAGTTCCTTCCCAAAGGTCAATCAAATTATCCCATTTCGTTTTTGAAATCAGGAGCAGCCATTTATCAAATCCGCGGTAATAATCAATTTTACGCCCGCCACCGATATTTTGTATGCTTTCAAATAACCCAACTACGATTAGGTCTTCCACATTTTCATCGCAATCCGACAGTATTTGCTCCACCTTTATAAATAAATCCTTCACAAAATCAGCTTGTTTCGACTTGATTTTGTCAACAATAAATCTGGAAATTTCGGCAATATCAAGATAATTGAGCCTTGACGACAGGTCGTTGTTGTATTCATCAAAAAGATACCTGTTAAAATATTCTCTTAGTTCATCATCCGCAGAAATTATCAGTTCGAAAACTTTATCTTCTTCAAGGATGTTATACCTGGTGTTTTGAGTTGACATTGTCACGAATTAATATTTATTACACTATCTAATAATTGCCTATATTTCATCTTTTAGGCATTAATCTAAAAACATAAAAATAAGGCTTTATTTCCTGTGTCAGCCAGGTTTGCCACGAGAAATTTGCCGTGGCTATAACTAATTTAAATGGAACCCACTCATTTCGATACCATCATCATCGGCGCCGGTATATCCGGCATCAGTGCCGCTCATTATATGCAAACAGACTGCCCGGATAAAACCTATGCGATATTGGAAGCCCGCAAAAACATCGGCGGTACCTGGGACCTGTTTCGTTATCCGGGCATACGTTCAGATTCGGATATGTACACTTTCGGCTTTGCTTTTAAACCCTGGACAAACCCTAAAGCCATTGCACCACGTGAAGACATTATTGAATATTTAGAAGAAATCGTAAGCGAGGAAGGAATTGACCGCCATATCCGGTTTCAACATAAATTGATCAATGCTTCATGGTCGTCTGATAAGGCCACCTGGTCGCTTGCCGTCATGACGCCCGACTCAGTTAGCCCGCAGCTTTATACCTGCTCCTTCCTGTCCCTTTGCACCGGCTATTATAACTATGAAAATGGCTATACGCCTGTTTTTGTGGGATATAATGATTTTAAAGGCATAATTGTACATCCCCAAAAATGGGATGAAGCGCTGGATTATACCGGGAAGAAAATTGTGGTGATTGGCAGCGGCGCCACCGCAATGACCATGATCCCGGTTTTGGCGCAAAAGGCGGAGCATGTAACCATGCTGCAGCGCAGCCCCACCTATGTGGTGGCTTTACCCGACATTGACAAGAAAGCTGTTTGGCTCAATAACAAGTTGCCCAAAAAAACGGCTTACAAAATAAACCGTTTCCGGATGATACTTTATCAACGGTTCTCTTATGCTTTTTCACGACGGTTTCCCGGCGCGATGAAAAAAACGCTGCGCAAAGCAATGGAAGGACGCATGGGCGAGGGCTTTGATATTGATAGACACTTTACGCCGACTTATAACCCCTGGGACCAGCGTTTATGCGTGGTGCCAAACGGCGACTTATTTAAAGCGATAAAAAATAAGCAAGCCGATGTTGTCACGGATCAAATCGAGAGGTTTACAGAAAATGGCATCCAATTGGTTTCAGGCGACTTTTTACCGGCAGATATCATCGTAACGGCAACGGGATTAAACGCCGAGCTTTTTAATAATGTCAGTTTCGAGGTAGATGGCGAAAAAGTGGACTTTTCGAAAAAAGTTACCTACAAGAGCCTGATGTTTGACGGTATTCCCAATATGACCTACGCGTTTGGCTATACCAATGCCTCCTGGACATTGAAATGCGAACTGGCCAGCCGCTATACCTGCCGGATCATTAATTATATGACAACGCATGGATTTACACAATGTGTGCCTGTTCAAAACGACCCTGACCTGGTGTTAAAGCCTTTTCTTGATTTTAACCCCGGCTATGTGCTTCGGGTTTTGGATAAGTTACCAAAAATGGGAAACAAAAAGCCCTGGAAGATTGAGCAAAACTATTTTTACGACAAAAAAATGTTTGAGAAAAGTGCGCTGGACGACGGTATTCTAACTTATAAATAACAAATACATGAGGATAACGTGTTTGGCGATTGGAAATTTACTCATTGATACAACATAAAACAATGTCATTTCGACGAGCGCGGGGGTAATTGCGCGTTGAGCGAGGAGAAATCTTGTACGACTTGCATAGTTCGGCTGTTCGCTTGTACAAGATTTTTCGCTTCGCTCAAGAGATAGTTTCTCCTCGCCCTGCGCTTCAGACCCAAGCGGGCTCGTCGAAATGACATAGTTCGGTTTGTTTTTATTCAATCGTTAAACACGTTTATAAATAACCAATAAATGAGGATACTATTCATCCACGGCTTTGGCGAAAATGAATCCATTTTCAGTAAAATCGCTCCGTTTATACCCGGTGAACATGTTTTTTTTAACGTTTGGGAATTATTGGGCGATAAGCCACTCCCGGGTATGAATGTCCTGGTTTTTGCTAAAAGCTTGGTTGGAAAATATAACATCATGCAACAAGATGTTATTATCGGTCATTCAATGGGTGGCTGGATAGCCTGGTATATCAAACATTTTACGGGCAGCCCGGTCATTCAAATTGCATCCTGGACAGACCCTGATCGGCCTATAAAGCCGGTCAAAAATGTAAAACTTATATACTGGTTAGTAAGAAACGGTTTGTTTTTCAACCGTTTTATGAAGCGCCTGTTCAGTTCAAAAGGCTATAAAGGGAAACCGTCACAACAGGTTTATGAAGAAACGTTTGACCGGTTGACTTATGGCAGCAAAAATAATGTCATCAATCAACTCCGCCTTATACTTACGTCGGTACCCGAGATACTGACAGTAAAACCCGATTTAAGGATACACGCCCGGGCCGACCTGGTTGTGCGGCCGCCGACGGAACCTTTCCTTGAAGTTCCGGGCGATCATTTTACATTGTATACCCATCCTGAGGCTGTTTATGAGCCTATTAACACTTTTTTAAAACAGCTGGATCCCAAAATAAAAGCATGAAAAATTTTGAAAACAAAGTGGTGGTTATAACAGGCGCCGGGTCGGGCATTGGACGTGCGTTAGCGCTTGAGTTTAAAAAGTTGGGTGCAAAATTGGCGATCAACGATAATAATGAAGCCGCTTTGCTTGAAACCGTAGACCTGCTGGGCGGACCCGTCAACGTTTTCTACCAGGCATTTGATGTGGCAGATAAGACGGCGTTTTACAAATTTGCGGAAAATGTCGTTGCGCATTACGGGCGCGTGGACGTGGTGATCAATAATGCCGGAGTGGCCATTTTTAAATTGACCGCTTCAGAAATCAGCATAGCCGATTATGAATGGATCTTTGGTGTCAATCTATGGGGAATGATGTATGGAAGTTTGGCCTTTTTGCCGCATTTGAGAAAACAGAAAGAATCAAGTATTGTCAACGTATCCAGTATTTTCGGTATTATCGGATTTCCAAAGCAGGCGGCCTATTGTACCACCAAATTTGCCATCAGGGGATTTACGGAATCGTTGGCGCTCGAAGAACGCATGCTTAAAACGGGCGTTTCTGTTACGTCCGTCCATCCGGGAGGCATCAAAACAAATATAGCCCGAAATGCGCGTTATGCCGAGATCGATGAAATAGCCACTGAACAATTCGAGAAGTCGTTTATTACCACGCCCGAAAAAGCAGCGCAAGCCGTTATCCGCGGCATACAGCGTAAAAAAATGCGTGTATTAGTCGGGCGGGATGCTAAACTGCTTTATTTCTTAACCAGGTTATCACCGAAGTTTGTGGCGTGGTATTTAATACGATTTGCAAATCAATTTAAAAAGAGCGACTAATATTTTCTTTTTCCGCAAGGTCTTGCGTTGCGGGGTTCACTGCGGGAGTCCTTGCAGGGACTAAAACAATAAAGAAAATTCTTGATAAAAGCAAGTAAATTAAAGGAAAAATTAGTGTACCAGGTGTCCCAGGTGTATTCACCTGTGCCAGGTGGTTCAGGTGTTCCATGTGGGCGAGGGCGTAGCACGATTGGAGTTTTATTGGTAAACTTAAACTCGAGGAAGACCCCGTGGGGACTAAAAATAAGCAATGCCAATTTAAACTTCGGAAGACTTTTCTTAATAGACGGACGTTTTACCAATAAATCCTCTTTGAAAGAATAAATTCACAAACAATAATTTCCGAGTCCAGTTCAACAAAAACAATTGTGTATTTTTTCTTGTAGGGAATGCACTTGTAGCCGAGGGCATCTCTTATAGGATCCCGGCAAGCCGATAGTCTTTACGGCTGTCGCCTAGCTTTTCAATGAAGTTGTAAGCATCATCGGTAAACTTTTCTGCCGTCGCAAGCATACCTTCGGATTCCAGATACCAGGAAATTTCGGCTATGCTTTCTGCTGCAGACTGGCTTAGCGTTATTTTTCTGAAGCCCATTTCCTGATCAGGCTTTTGCTATACTCACGAGCTTCCCCGACAGATAACGTTTTTTCGGGTTTACGCTTTAAAGCCGCGATCCGCTGTAACTCCTGGTAGTTTTCTTCAGGGATGATAACGTATTTTTTATTATCGATGGTAAGATGTGTCATCGTTGCTCTTTTATACGAAATTACGAAAAGAAAAATTAACGCGCAAAAACTAATCTCCAGCCCCCAATCTCTAATCACTTCTTCCCCAAACTATCCGCCTTCGCGTTGGCCTTTTTCTTAAAATAACCTTTCAATAAAAAGTTATGTTGCGCGGCTTCCAAATCCTCGTTTAGTTTAATGGAGCTTTGCTGCAAATTATCTAACGTGGTTTGCACTTTTGCTGCTGCTTTTTTGTCGTTCAGTAAAATGCCTATCGCATTATCGGTGGTATTGAGTTTGTTGCTGGCCTTGGTCAGGTTTTCAGTGAGTGTATTAGCATTTGCGGCTGCTTGCTGAAACTGGGCGGCTGCTGCTTTTATGCGGTTAAACGTTGCGGTGTCGGTCAGCAGTTCATCGGCCAGGCCGCCTTTGGTATTTAGTTTATTGCTGAACCGGTCAAGCTGGGTTGCCAATTGTGCGGCAGTTGCCGTGGTGGCCTGCAGGTTACGCATGGTTGCGCGCAGTTGCATGCCCATGGCGGTATCGGCCAGTAAGGTGCCCAGCGTACCTTTGCCTGCTAGTATATTATGGCTTAAAGTTTTAAAATCGGCGGTTATGGCCAATAGATTGACGTTGTTTTTTTGCAGTGTTTTCAGCATGTCATCGGTCGACAAAGCTTCTTCGGCAGTCAAAACCGAGCCATTGCTGATGGCCGGAGCTTCGGGGCTGCCGCCTTCGATCACGACAATGCGATTGCCGATCAGTCCGTCCGAACCGATCTTCACGCTGGCATTGGTATGAATAAAGCCCTTGATCTTTTCGTCAATACGCATTGATACGTCTACCCGCGATATACCGGTGAATTTAACATCTTTAACCGTACCGACTTTAACCCCCGAGAACCAAATGTCGTTACCCTTTTTAAGCCCCGATACGTCGTCGAACACGGCGCTTACTGTTATGGCTTTTGCAAAACTTTTCTGCTGACCGCCGAGTGTAAAGACACCTATTATGAAAATGACTACGCCAAGCGCCAAAAAGATGCCGACGATGATCGCCCTCCTGTTTTCCTTTAAATCCATGATGTTGCTGAATAGCTATTCTATAAAGTTATAATCAAAAAATGGTTTTATTCTTTTGTCCCCCGTTTTAAAAACCTCATCGAAAGTGCCGGTACGTTGAAATTTCCCGTCCATCAGCATTGATATGCGATCGCCGGTTGTTTTTGCGCAGGTGAGGTCGTGTGTGATGATGATCGATGAGGTGTTATAACGATGCTGTACCTGGTCGATCAGCGCGTTGATCTCGATGCACGTTATCGGGTCAAGCCCCGCGGTTGGCTCATCATAAAGCATGATCTCGGGATTTAAGATCAGAGTGCGCGCTATGCCGATCCTTTTCCGCTGCCCGCCCGAAAGTTCTGCCGGCATCTGGTTGATTGTTTGCGATAAACCTACTGCTTCAAGAACGGTTTCCACAGCCGTATCAATTTCCTGCCGGGTGAGGTTTCGTTTATTACGTACAAGCGGGAATTCGAGGTTTTTTCGTACGGTCATACTGTCGTACAGCGCGCTGCTCTGAAAAGAAAAACCTATCCTTGTCCTTAAAAGTTGCAGCTCTTTATCAGTGATCTTTGAAAGGTCCTGGCCCAAAACTTCGATCGATCCGCTATCCGGCTTTAAAAGGCCCGAAATAAGTTTGATCAGCACCGATTTGCCTGAGCCCGACCGGCCTAAAACAACCAGGTTTTCTCCCTGGTAAAGGTCAAGATCGATGCCGCGTAAAACAGCATAGTCTTCGAAAGCCTTTTCAAGCCCCCTGATCTTTATCACCACATTGTTGTGGTCTATTTTCGTTTTATCCTTATGCATGGTCTCAGCGAAAATTGCCTGTTATTTGCACGATAATAATTTCCTCAATAAAAACCAGGAACATGGCGGTTACTACCGCGCCGTTCGCGGCCTTTCCGACCCCTTCAGTACCCGAACTGGCGTAATAGCCCTGGTAGCAACCAACAATGCCAATGGTAAAACCAAATACGATGGATTTTATAATTGAAGACGTAAAATCGAGAAAAACAAGCGGCGAGAAAAACTGCTCAATAAAAGCAGTATAGCTGGTGCCTTCATTAACGCTAACGTTTAAATAACCACCTATCAGGCCAATATATGCGGCATATGTTGCCAAAATGGGTATTACGATAGTTGTAGCCAGCACGCGTGTGCACACCAAATATTTAAAAGGATTGGTGCCCGAGACCTCCATGGCGTCGATTTGCTCGGTTACGCGCATGGAGCCCAATTCAGCGCCTATGCTTGAGCCTACCTTGCCCGATGCAATGAGCGCCGTAACCAGCGGCGCCAATGCGCGCATGATAGCGATGGACACCAGCGACGGCAGCCAAGAATTAGCCCCGAAAGATGCCAGCGAAGGGCGGGCTTGTTTGGTGAATATAAAGCCTACAATGAAGCCGGTGATGGTAATTAATGGTAAGGAACGTACCCCCGTTTCGTAGCATTGCCGGACAATTTCTTTGAATTCATAAGGTGGTAAAAAGGCGGCTTTAAAAAAACGAATGATAAAAAGATGGATTTTATAAAGGTTCGAAAAAAAAGCTGCCAGCCGGGCCTTTACAGAACCTTTGTGTCTTCCTTTATGTTGTGATAATTTGTCGTTTACAGCGTCCATTAAAATCAGGTTGTTATCCAATAACCGAATGGGTGGCAGGATGTTTGCGAAATGCCTGTATTAAACTATTTGTTAAATCGAAATTCGGCGAAACTTTTTAAAACAATTTACAAAGACAGGAAACTTATATAAAAAATGGAATGAAAGTATTACAGATAGCCGTTTGTATTTAATTGATCCTGATCAATTTAAACAAGATTGTGACAGTTAAATTGTTAATAATAAATCAAGAATTGTAAAAATAGTATTAATCTATACTTCTTAATCGCGCCTATTTTTGAAGAATGGTTAATAATAACCCTGCTATTTTGTAAATTAAATGTTATTAAGACATATAAATTCTCTTTTCGCTATCAATTAAGGGGAATAATTAATAAGTTGGTAATTATAGTTTGGCGAACGTAAATTCCATTTCCATTCAGTTAAATTTGGTTAACACAAAAAATTACCGCTGCAAACCTATGTTTTATTTCGGTCAGACTATTGCGATGTGCCTGAAAATACTTTTATGAAATGTAAATTTTTTACGTTAATTATCATGTCGCTGTGTTTTGCTGCCATAACAAAGGCACAAAGCAATCAGTTTCAATTTTCTCATCTTAATATTAATAGTGGCCTTTCGCACAATAATGTAACCTGCATTTTTAAAGATAACCAGGGTTTTATGTGGTTTGGTACGCTGTCAGGACTAAACCGCTACGATGGGTATAAATTTAAGATATTTAAACATTCGATGAGTGACAGCACATCGCTCGATGACGACTATATTGTAAGCATAAGTGAAGGCCCCGGCAATAAACTTTGGATAGAAACGCGCGATGGGTTTAATATTTACGATCCGTCGACCGAGAAATTCGGGCATAATATAACAGGCTATTTAAGATCCATCAACATTCCCGATAGGTTCATCACCGCTGTTAAGAAGGACCGTTCGGGAAACTTTTGGTTCCTCCATCAAACGCATGGGCTATATAAATATGACCCCTTACACAATAGCACCGCCCACGTGATCCATTCGGCCATTAACCAATCATCCATTTGCGCTGATACTGTTTCCGACCTTGCAGCCGACTCCAGGGGTAACCTATGGCTTACTTACCGCAATGGCGCGCTGGAACGGATGGATCCGGCAACGCTTAAGGTTAACTACCGTTCGACAGCTTTCAACAAGCTACCGGCTGAACTCAATTCATCCTATAAAATATATATCGACGGACAAGACGACATTTGGGCTTACGTGCCTACTTATTCGGCCGGCGTTTACTATATCAACTTAAAAAATCAAATATTTAAGCATATTGATAAGGGAAGCGATCAGTTTCATTTGAATACCGATGTAGTATCGAGCGTGATACAGGATGATAAAGACAGGGTTTGGATTGCGACGGATCACGGCGGGGTTAATTTGCTCAACAAGCGTGATTTCAAAATTCAGTACCTGCTCAACCGCGAGGATGACAACAAAACCATCGGGCAGAACAGCATCACCCTGCTTTATAAAGATAACAGCAATATTATTTGGGTGGGTACCTATAAAAAAGGCGTAGGTTATTATCACGAGAGCATTATAAAATTCCCGCTTTATGTTCACCACCTGGCCGACCCGGTTTCGGACCCGAGAAGCCTTAGCTTTAGCGATATTAACAGTTTTGCCGAAGACAAAACCGGGAACATATGGATAGGCACCAATGGCGGTGGACTCATTTATTTCGACAGAAAAAACGGAACATTCAAACCATATCTTCACGATGCCAACAACCCCAATAGCCTTACCAATAATGTGGTTGTATGTCTTTATATCGACCACGATCAAAAGTTATGGATAGGCACCTATTTCGGTGGACTGGATTGTTTTGACGGAAA
Organism: Mucilaginibacter sp.; assembly: GCA_035656115.1. Lineage (GTDB taxonomy): Bacteria > Bacteroidota > Bacteroidia > Sphingobacteriales > Sphingobacteriaceae > Mucilaginibacter. Next base: position 42,758 of record DASRTD010000001.1, on the reverse strand, counting down.
CAGATTTACGCATTATAAGCACAACGATGCCGATCCGGGTAGCATCTCGGAGGACCGTGTGTGCTCTATAACTGAAGATGCTGAACATCACTTGCTTGCAGGCACGCTTTCAGGGGGTTTTAATGTACTTGACGGTAAAAAAGGAAGTTTTACCCATTATGTCTATAACAGCCGCGAGAATGCCATCCATTCCAATTATGTAAGCCGGATGCTTGTCGACAGCCACAAGAACCTATGGGTGGTTACATCCTACGGTGTGGATGTACTTCAACATAAAACCAACCAGTTTATCCACTACATACATAACGAAAAAGATCCTTATAGCCTCATCAGCAATAACACCAATAATATTATGGAGGATAGCTATGGGCTGATATGGGTGAGTACCCGGGAAGGTATCGGAATATTTGAATACAAGACAGGCAGGTTTACCAATATCAGCAAGCAGGACGGTTTGCCCGACAATACGGTGATCGACATGCAGGAATACGATAAGAACAATGTGTGGGTAAGCACGATGAATGGTATATCAGATATTGTTGTTGACCGGAGCCGGTCCGGGCCAAAGTTCCGGTTCATTAATTACAACGAGACTGAGGGCTTGCAAGGGCGTGAGTTTACCGAAAACTCTTCGCTTAAGACCAGGGAAGGTGAGCTTCTTTTTGGAGGAGGAAATGGCTTCAATCTTTTTAAACCATCAAATCTGCATACCAATACTACCATTCCGAAATTGGTATTCACCAACTTCCAGGTATTTAATCAAAGCGTTGATGTCGGTCAGAAAATAAACGGACGTGTTATTTTGCCGCAGTCCATTACCGATTCAAAATCATTAACGCTAAGGTATGATGACAACGCTTTTGCACTAGAATTTGCGGCCCTCAACTTTTTTGACCCGGACAAGGTGAAATACCAGTACATGATGCAGGGGTTTGACCCGGGGTGGATCGTTGCAGACAACAAGATCAGGAAGGCGACCTACACGAACCTTGACCCGGGGGATTATGTATTTAAAGTGAGGGCCACCAGCAATGAAAATTGGGGCGACAGTTCGATCACGCTAAATATAAAGGTGCTTCCGCCGTTTTGGAAAACAGCCTGGGCCTACACGCTGTACACCGTCTTTATAGTTGGTTCGCTGCTGTATCTGCGCCGCCGCGGCATTGAAAAACTAAAGGCCCAGTTTGTGATAGAAAAAGAACGCGAAGAAGCACACCGCATGCACGAGCTTGATTTGATGAAGATCAAATTCTTTACCAATGTAAGCCATGAATTCCGCACCCCGCTGTCGCTGATCATGGCGCCGGTTGATAAAATACTCAGGCAAATAGCCGAGCCTGATATTCAACGCCAGTTGCTGCTGGTAAACAGGAATGCGAAACGGCTTTTGAACCTGGTTAACCAATTGCTTGATTTCAGGAAGATGGAATACCAGGAACTAAAGCTCCACGAAAGGAATGGAGACATTATTACTTTTATAAAAGACCTGTCCTACAACTTTACAGACATTGCCGACCAGAAAGAAATCAAATTCATTTTCGATTCGGAAGCGGGGTCGTTTTACACGAGTTTTGATCACGATAAGATCGAGCGGATCATATTTAACCTGCTTTCAAACGCCTACAAGTTCACACACCAGGGCGGCCAAGTAAGTGTACTACTGAATTTGATTGAAAAAGGCACTGATGAGAAACTGCTGGAGATTAGGGTGATAGATACCGGAATTGGTATAGCCAGGGATAAACAGGAGCGGATATTTGAGCCCTTTATTCAAAATGATATTCCCGGTTCCATGCTGAATCAGGGCAGCGGCATTGGGTTATCCATCACCAAAGAGTTTGTAAAGCTGCATCGGGGTGAAATTTTTGTAGAAAGTGAATTTAACGAAGGCAGCTGCTTTACCGTACTGCTCCCGGTCAGGCCGGTAAATAAAAATATTTTTACTGACGGCGACCTGGTGTTTGACCACTCATCAGAATTTTTGCCTGATGAAGCATCATCCAAAAATGGCTTTTATAAAGAGGGAAAGGATGTTAAAAAGCCGACTATTTTACTGGTTGAAGACAATGACGATTTCAGGTTCTACATTAAAGATAACTTAAAGGCCTGCTTCAATATCATCGAGGCCGAAAATGGCAAAAAAGGCTGGCAAAAAGCGTTGGCCCAACACCCTAATTTGGTGGTGAGCGACATTAGCATGCCCGAAATGAACGGCAACGATCTTTGCCTAAAGATAAAAAACGATAAACGAACCTCGCACATTCCGGTAATCCTCCTTACCGCACTGACGGGCGAGGATCAGCAGTTAAAAGGCCTGGAAACCGGCGCCAGCGACTACCTCACCAAACCCTTCAACTTCGAGATACTGCAATCAAAGATCAGGAACATCCTTAGTCAGCAGGAACACATGCGTAAAACTTACCAAAAGCAGGTTGATGTTACGCCGACTGAGGTGTCTGTGGATTCCCCGGATGAACTGTTCATCAAAAAAGTACTGGTATTGATAGACCATAACATTTCGAACCCTAATTTCTCTGTGGAAGAGTTGAGTCACGAAGTGTTTGTGAGCCGGTATACGCTGTATAAAAAAATACTGGCCATGACAGGCAAAACCCCGAACGAACTGGTACGCTCGATGCGGCTGAAGCGGGCCGTACAACTGCTCGAGACCGGCCACCTCACCATTTCGCAGATATGCCATAAAGTAGGGTTTAAAAGCCAGAAATACTTTGTTAAAACCTTTAAAACGGAGTACAATACCATCCCGTCGCGGTATCTCGAAACCTTGAGTGAAGAAGCGGTTAATGAATAAAAACCCGGCAGTGTTCAACTGTTCAGTTGAGTTGAAAATTGAACACTTTGAACATTTTGAACACTGTTATGTTAAGTAGAGATTATTGTTGATTAATTGATAATAAGATACTTGTGTAATTAATCTAAATACTGCGGTCGAAATTATCCCAAAAAAAGCGTTCAATTTTTAAACGCGAATTGAACGCTTTTTCAGGGTTAAAAAAAATATAAAAAAGGCATGCCGAACTTGTTTCGGCACCTCATCAAACAGGTAGCCCGCTGACAAGTAGCCAGTGTATCGACAACCTATCCCAGGATTACCTATTGTGGTAGACTTAGCGTGTGGGGTGCCGAAACAAGTTCGGCATGACTTCCGGGCTGAGTTTGGCGGCTTCAAACCGGGCTCGAAACATCCTCAAACCCTTTCAAATCGGATACGAAACGGATACGAACAGCATCGAAAAAAATCTCACTTCGCCAAAAAACGTTCATTATTGAGCACCAAATGAACGCCCTGAATTGCATGTCCGAACCCGGGCAGCCACTTCAAATTCTCCAGATTATTGCTTTTTATTACCAAAAGTTATTGTACTAAAACAACACTTTAAAAAGTATTGAACCCTGGCCGGAGGTGCACATTTGTCACTTTTGGTCGCTTTTTGCCTGTGTAATTCTGACACAATGGGTTTTAATATATTGGTAATCAATATTATATGTTAGGTTGACATTTGTGCCCCTATTTATCCACAACGAGGCTTTTTATTGCATATAATTTTACCATTGCGATAATGAATTAGGAGCGATCGGTACGAGACCGACCGCTCAGAAGTAAACCTAAGTAAATCGTTTTTATTTTTTTGGAGAGGACACGAGCTGAATTTTATAGGTCTCGTGCCCGGCTATACAAGTGTATCCATTGCATTAATAGATACACCCGGCTGTGTACGACGAACCTTGGTTTTGCGCTATTGAGGAGAAGCAATATCGGTTAAACTTTAATAAATAATAAATCAATTATCAAATCAATTACTATTCAACTAACTAATTATTATGGGAAAAATTCTACGAATAGTATCGTTGTTTTTAACCTTGTTTATTTGCGCGCAGGTTTACGCGCAAAACCAGGGAACAACGATCAAAGGTACAGTGACTGACGACAAAGGTGTCACACTTCCGGGCGCCACGGTTGCTGTTAAAGGTACCGCCTTAAAGGCCGTTGCCGATGTAAACGGTAAGTACAGCATCGATGTGCCTGCGGGAGCCAAATCACTCCTTTTTTCATTTATCGGGATGGAAACACAGGAGGTGGTTATCGGCGGAAGGACGACGATCAATGTAAGCCTGGCAACAACTTCGACTGCGCTCACCGATGTGGTGGTTATTGGCTACGGTACGCAAAAAAGAGGTGACGTAAATGGCGCCATCTCGTCGGTAAGCGCAAAGGACATCCAGGACATTCCCGAGCCGAGCATTGACCAGTTGCTGCAGGGTAAAGCTGCGGGCGTTACGGTTACACAAAACTCCGGCGAACCCGGCAGCGCCACCTCAGTCCACATACGCGGCATAAGCAATTTCGGCAACAGCGAACCCTTGTATGTTATCGATGGCGTGGAAATAAGCGGTAACGCGCCTAACGGTTACAGCGGAGGCGCGCAATTAAACAGCCCCGGATCAAGCAATATGGAAACTTCGGTTAGCCCGCTTGCCATGCTTAACCCGAATGACATAGAGTCGATAGACATCTTAAAGGATGCTTCGGCGACAGCCATCTACGGCAGCAGGGGCGCATACGGCGTTATCATAATTACCACCAAACGCGGAAAGGCCGGACAGGCAAAGGTAAGTTATGATGGTTACGCGGGACTGCAGCAGCAGGGCAAATTTTTGCAGGTGGACAACCTGCAGCAATACGCAGCTTTGGAAAACAGGCTTGCAACTGCTTTCGGAGTACAACCGAGGGTCGAGTTTTCAAACCCCAGCATTTTAGGACCCGGTACCAACTGGCAGGATGCTATTTTCAGGACAGCAGCCGAGCAAAGTCATTCCCTTGCCGTGTCGGGCGGTACGGATAAATCCGATTATAACGTTTCGGCGGGCTACCTTAAACAGGATGGTACGATTTTAGGCTATAATTTTGACCGTTATTCCATACGGGGCGTAGTTAACTCGCAGGCCAAGGACTGGTTAAAAATAGGTACGGTTTTTGGCGCTAGCCGGAGCGATGAAAATGTCGGCCTGGGCAGCAATACCGGTATTATTTATAATGCCTTGTTAGCCGCACCCGACCAGGCGGTTTACAATGCCGATGGGTCATTTGCAGGCCCCGCAGTATCCGGAGGCACTGTTGAGGGCGGCCCGAACCCGGTTTTTCAAGCGCTCAACATTGCAAATACGTTAACCAGGAGCGAAGTAAATGGCAATGTTTACGCTGAAATAAAGTTTTTCCAGGACCTGTCCCTGCGCTCCGAACTTGACGGAGACTTTAACTGGGCCAATGGGCAAACTTTTAACCCAACTTATGCCTATGGTGCAACCGGTACCGGCCCAACTTTTGGAAATGCTACGGCAACACTAAACCGGGAAATTACAAACAGCACGTATTGGAGCTGGAAAGAATATTTTACCTATAACCACACCTGGGGAAAACACAATTTAAATGTTTTAGCCGGCCGTGAGGTTTGGGAGTCAAATTACAATTACATCCCGCTTTCCGGCGTTGGTTTTCCGGCCGGTAACAATGTACAGAGCATAGCGCTGGCGAACGCTGTAGGTGCAACTATTCCGGAAGGCCTGGGCGACCAGGTAATGCAATCATACCTCGGCCGTATTATTTATACCTACGATAATAAGTACAGTATTACAGCCAATATTCGAAGCGACCAAAGCTCGAATTTTAACCCTGATCCCAACAAGCAAATCGGTTATTTTCCCGGCGTAGCAGTATCCTGGCGCTTATCCGAAGAACCATTTATGTCCGGAATAAAAAGCTTTGCAGATAATATTAAGGTTAGGTTAGGCTACGGTACCGCAGGTAACTCCAATGTTGGGCAATACGCGTACGGTGCTTATCTCAAAGGAGTAGCCACCGCTTTTGGCACCGGCTTTTTATTAGCAAATACCGCTAATCCAAACGTTATCTGGCAAACCTCCATTCAAAAAAACGTCGGTATTGATTTAACCCTGCTCAATCGCATCGATGTATCCTTCGATGCTTACGACAAGACAAATAAAAACTTCCTGTTCCCGCAGCCTTTGCCGTATTTCCTGTTGGGCGGGCCTAATGAATATGGTGATAACCCCGCCGGCATTCCACCTCCTGTTATAAATGCCGGCAATATTGAAAACAAGGGCTTTGAATTTACCATCAGCAGCAGGAATATCCAGAACAAGGATTTTAGATGGAACACAACCTTAACATTTTCACACTACACCAATATCATAACATCCTTAAACGGCGTTCCGGGCTACAATGAATCCGTTGGCACCGCTTTTATCAGCCTACCTGCCACCAGGACGATAGTTGGCCAGCCTGTCGGTGAGTTTTACGGTTACAAGGTGCAGGGCGTGGTAAAAACACAGGCGCAATTGGAATACCTGTCCACACACCCGCAAAACGTTACCGGCACCTCGCCGCAGGTGGTGAGTAATCAGCAGGGCAATACGATATGGCTGGGAGACTTGCAATACCAGGATACCAACCATGATGGCAAGGTTGACGAAAACGATCAGGTGCCGCTCGGAAACCCTAACCCTGATTTTACCTATGGTTTTACCAATACCTTCAGTTACAAGGATTTTGACCTGTCCGTCTTTTTTTACGGCTCTTATGGCGGCAAGATACTGGATGCCCTTGAAGTTCAAACAGCCGGCCTATCAGGTTTATATCAAAACCAATTGGCTTCAACAGCAAACTTCTGGACACCAAGTAATCCAAACTCAAACATTCCGGCACCTCGGGCGGGGCTTGGAAACCCCAATGTAGTAATGTCTGACAGGTGGTTGGAAAGCGCATCCTTTCTTCGTTTACAAAACGTGCGTTTAGGCTATAATTTGCCTGCACGCTGGGCAAAAGTAGTGGCCATGAACAGCCTGAAAGTATACGTGAGCGGGCAAAACCTGTTTGTAATTACCAAGTATCCAGGTCTCGATCCGGAAGTAGGCTCGTTTAATCAAAACCCGCTTCTAATGAATGTTGACATGGGAAGATACCCGTCGCCACGTATTTTTACATTAGGGCTTAATGCACAGTTTTAAATTTTTTAAATGAAATTTGATATGAAAAAACATATAAAATACATAGCAGGCATGGCGGCAATGGCAAGTGTGCTGGCAGCCGGTTGTAAAAAGGATTTTTTTAACCGCCCGCCGGAATCCAGTGTTACTGTAGGTAATTATTACCAAACAACCAGCCAGGTACAGGCCGCCACAAATGGATTGTACGGATCGCCATGGTTCGGCTGGAACAACAAGGTTGGCTGGGCTATTACCGAATTATCGAGCGGTAACGGGTTTACCTATTCGTCGGATGTTAACGCCTTTTTCAATTGGTCGGCGCCAAATGCCAACCCGGAGATCCTTGCCGCCTGGGATTCGCCATTCACGGTAGTGGCGCAGTGTAATGGGTTGATCAATAATATGCCGTCAACAATTCCTGGCGTGGCGCAGGCTGCCGTAAATAACGCTCTGGGAGAGGCTCATCTATTGCGCGGTGTAGCCTATTTTTACCTGGTACGTGTTTTTGGGAATGTGCCGATAGTTGAAAACCCGCTAAATGATATCAAAAATTTCCAAACGGTGCCCACCAACCCAATATCCGACGTTTACAAATTAATAGTCAGGGACCTGCAATTCGCAGAGGCCAACTGTTCGGCAGGTACCGCAAGTACCGGGCATGGCGACAGCGGTTCGGCATCGGCCATGCTGGCGAAAGTTTACCTGTATATGCAGGATTATGTGGACGCGCAAAAAGAAGCCGAAAAGGTGATCAACAGCGGCGAGTTTTCACTGTTGCCTGTTTACGAAAATTTGTTCCAAACCTCTTTCAACAACAATAAAGAAAGCATATTGGCTATGCAGTGGATATATAATGGCGGGTACGATTATGGTAACTCCATACAGGCATCCTGGGCTTATAACAGCACCATTACCGGCACCGGTGACGGTTATGCGGTTTTTGGCCCTACAATTGATCTGCAAAATGCTTTTAAAGCCGAAGGCGGCGACTCAACCCGCAGGCATTCAACCATTATGCTTCCGGGCAGCCATTACCCCGATCTGGACGCTGCATCCGGTGGTTATACCTTCCCTTTAAACGCAAGTGCACAAAATGAAAACGCCGCCGCAAAAAAATATGTGGTAGGCACACCAGCTGACAATGGGGGCAAAAGCGCCGCACAGGCTTCAGGCAACAATACCTATATCCAACGGTATTCCGACGTGCTGCTGATTGATGCTGAAGCGATCCTCGGCCAGGCATCAGGAGTAAATCCCGGCACCGGAATTCCGCTTACGGCGTCAACATCAAACGCGGAAGCCGTAGCAAACTTTAACATGGTTAGGCAAAGGGTTGGCGTGCCGGCTGTTACATCGTTCACTTACCAGCAATTGTTGCTGGAGAGGCGCCTGGAGTTTGCATTGGAACAGGATTACTGGTTCGATCTGTGCCGCCTGGATGGTTACCAGCCCGCAGGATCGGCTACAATCCCCACCCACCATCCCACAGCGATCTCTATCATCAGCCAGCAGGAAAGAGGGACTTACAGCAATACGGCCAATAATAATCCGGTAATTTATTCCCTGCATCTTACGCCGATTGATGCAAACTTTTTCTTCCCTGTGCCGGTTTCTGAATCAAACATCGATCCGAACCTGGTACAGCCGCCGGTGCCGTATACATTCAAATAATTTAAAAAACATTTTATATGAAAAAGGAAATTAAACTTTCAAAAATTTATTACTGGATACTATCGGCGTTGGTGGTATTCGGTATGGCCTCCTGTAAAAAGGAGAACAGCATGGGGTTTACGCCGGGTACCGGCGCCCCAACGGTTACATCGGTGCAAACAGTATATAAATCCAAAATGGATACGGTTACTCAATACAATACCACCTACAGTTCGTCGGGCGTTATTACCGTTGACACGGTCATTAATACCGCACACCAAACTGTCACGGCGTTTGATTCAACAACGGTTACCGGTAATTTGGGAAATCTTTACGTTGTAAACGGCACCAACCTGGGCGCCACCACCAAATTAGCCATAAACGGGGTTAATGTTTATTTTAACCGTGGCCTTATTTCGGACCACTCTATTATTTTTACCATACCAACCAATATCCCTTATGTACAGCCGCAGCCTAATACCCTGGTAATAACCACCTTGTATGGGACGGCCACCTATAAGTTTACCGTTCTGCCCCCGCCGCCAACTATTACGGCCGTTTCCGATTTCGACTTCTTTTCAAGTTCGCAGATCACGCTTACAGGTAAAGGGTTCGCTTCGGTTTCGGCGGTAAAACTGAGGGCAACCAATGATCCGCTGACCGTAGTTTCTCAAAATGATTCGACCCTGGTGTTACAGTTCCCTGCCACCACCGCGGCTACGGAATCGACGCTGCTGTTCACCTACACTTCCGGTTCAAATGCCAACGCACAAACGGCTTCAACAGCAACATTCGATGACCTCGACAACGCTTATACTATTTTCTACAAAAGCAGCTTCCAGAATTCCTGGGGCGATAATTCCTGGTCGGGCCCCTCTGGCGCTCAAACAGGCACCCCGCATGCATACTCAGGTACCAAGTCGCTCGAAGCTACTTACCCGGCAGGCGCGTGGCAGATTGAAGGCTGGGCCAATTGGTATCCAAGTATTGCTTATGACCCAAGCTACAAATACCTGTCCTTCTGGGTTAAAGGGGGTGTTGCCAAACATACGCTCGTACTCGTAGGCAATCAAATGGCCGGCGGTTACGGCCAGGTACAAAACGCCAATGCTTATACGGCGCAGTTAATAACTGTTCCGCCGGGTGTTTGGACTTATTTTAAAATACCACTATCACCGACCCAGGCATCGACAAATCCAAACTTCCTTGCGTTTTGGAATAATGGTTCGCCTGCCGCGGAAATGGGATTCTTTTTACAAGGTATGAGCGGTGACGTGAACGAAACCATGTATTTTGATGAGGTTGCATTTATAAAATAACAAAACTTGCAGAAGCATTGTGCAAACGACGCTTCTGCAAAACTTTGATAATGCACGTTTACTTAATAGTTGATTAAATTTTAGCCATCGGCGGTTGTTAGCCTGTCAAACCGGCGGTGGCTTTTAGATGAACGGTGAGTGACAAATGGAGAGTGTTGAATAGCGAATTGTAAGTGGTGAATAGCGGTAGTGCGTACAATGCCTGGATATGTCAACAAATTATATATCATTCACCATTCACTACTTACCTCTTGTTACTTTGAATTTTTTGTACAATTAAATTGTTTAAGATGACAAGCAATGTAATGCGCGAAATTACCCCGCTAACACCCAGCGATTGCTTTACGATCTTTTCACGGATTAAAAAGAAGTTTGATTTCCCGCTTCACTATCACGACGAGTATGAACTTAACATGCTTTTGAATGCGGGTGGCGCAAAACGTGTGGTCGGCGGGCATATCGAGGTGATTGAGGACCTCGAACTGGTTTTGGTTGGCCCTAATCTCTATCACGCCTGGTTTACCCACCAATGCCAGAACGAGGCGATCACCGAAGTTACCATCCAGTTTCACAAGGACCTGTTCGACGAAAAATTTTTAAAACGTAACCAGCTCAGCTTTTTGAAAAACATGCTGGAACGGTCGCAAAGGGGGATTTCTTTTGCACCCGAAACGGTTATTGCGCTGAAGGACCGTTTGTTAGCTTTGGACAAAAAAGGCGGGTTCGACTCCGTGCTCGAGCTGCTGTCCATCCTGCATGACCTGTCTATTTCACCAAACGTGAAAACATTGTCGGAGGCTAGCTTTAGCAACGAAAAGTTTTTTTACAACAGCAGGCGCATCGAAAAAGTGTTTGAGCATATGAACAACAACTACAACAGGCAGGTTACCCTGGCCGAGGTGGCGCGTATTGCCAATATGCCGGAAGCATCTTTCAGCAGGTTCATAAAAAAGCGTACCGGTAAAACTTTCATCGACAGCCTTAACGAGATAAGGCTCGGCCACGCCTCAAGGATGCTGATCAATTCGACCACTACGGTTGCTGAAATAGCCTATAAATGCGGTTTCAACAACATCTCGAACTTCAACCGGATATTTAAACGTAAAAAAATGTGTATCCCGAAAGAATTCAGGGAGACTTACACCGGGAACCGGATTTTTATTTGATGGTGACGATTTGCACGCGGTTAATGATCGCAGATAACAAGACTCCCGGCGCCGATTCGGGTAAAATCCCGGGAGTATGAATGTTAAAATAGCACCACATTCGTGCAAACGGTCGTGTTCCCGGCCTATTCAATTTAAACACCGTCGTTCATCACGGCAATAAAAAATGCCGCGCCGTGTATTATAAACATGGCCGGCAAATATGAACCAAACAATATGAAAAACACTGCAAAGACCACTTTAATAATAGCGGCAGCGCTTACGCTGATGCAATCGTGTAAAAAAGAACCCGCAAATAACTCGGGGGGAAACAACAACAATAATAATAACCCGGTAAGCACGGGCGTGGGAACAGGCCCCGGCGGGTCGATCGTAACGGGAACCGACCCATCCATAGCCAGCACGCAAGGCTTCTTCCTAAATAGCTGGCAGGCCAAAACCTTTTTAGCGCCGTCGGCTACCCAAACCGTTTCAAAGCCGTCGGCCAGTGGGGCCGTGTCAGTGGTTGTTGACCTGAGCCAGATCATTACCAAAGCTTCCAGTTTGCTTTTTGGCAATAATATCAACCCATTTATGAGCCAGGTGGTTGATCAGCCGGTGTTGATGAACAACATTACCGCGCTTTCGCCCAATATCATCAGGGCGCCGGGCGGCAGCCTTTCTGATGTGTATTTTTGGGACGGCGACGGCAGCGGCAATGCCGCCGCTCCCGCGGACGCCCCAGCTAACCTGCTCGACTTGAACGGGAATTCGTCAACGGCCGGGTATTGGTACGGCAACAACACCCAGGATTGGACGCTGAGCCTGGACAACTATTATAAAGTATTGCAACAAACCAAAAGTACAGGCCTCATAACCGTTAATTACGGTTATGCACGTTATGGGACCGGCCCCACGCCGGTACAAACTGCCGCTCACCTGGCCGCCCAATGGGTACGCTACGACAAAGGCAAGACAACTTATTGGGAAGTAGGCAACGAATGTTATGGCAATTGGGAGGCCGGTTACCGCATCGACGTAACCAAAAACCACGACGGCCAGCCGGCAATAATAACCGGAACCGTTTATGGAACCCATTTCCAGGTCTTTGCCGATTCGATGCGGGCCGCAGCTGCGCAGGTTGGCAATGCAAATATTAAGATAGGAGTTGTGCTTACCACCACGAACGATCAAAACAATAACGCCGGAGTAAGCAATTGGAACCATGACGTGTTGACTGCAGCGGGCAATTCGCCTGATTTTTATGTGGTGCATAATTATTATACGCCTTATAACAGCAATTCAACGCCAGCGGTGATCTTTAGTACACCGGCGTCGGGCACCAGCGGCATGATGAGTTGGGTTGCTGCATCGGCACAAAACACCGGCGTGGCGCAAAAACCCGTGGCGATGGATGAGTGGAACATACAGGCGGTAGGCTCAAGCCAGGAAGTATCAAATATTGCAGGTTTGCACGCCGTAATGGTTTTGGGCGAGGCCATGAAAAACCAGATCAGTATGGCCAGTCGCTGGGATTTGGCCAATGGCTGGAATAATGGCGACGACCAGGGTATTTTCAGCAATTCGTCGGGCACCAGCGGCGCCGAACCCGGCGCCCCGGCATGGAACGCCCGCCCGGCCTTTTACTATATGTGGTTTTTTCAGCATTATTTCGGCGACCGAATGGTTGGCTCAACCGTCAGCGGCAGCAGCGATATCGCCAGCTATGGGTCGTCATTCAGTTCGGGCCAGGCGGGAGTGGTTTTGGTTAACCAGGGATCCACCGATCATATCGTCAACATCCAGATCAATAATTTCGCTATCGGCACAAAATATTATTATTACGAACTGAACGGCGGTTCGGACAATGCCCCGTTTTCGCACGATGTTTTCATCAATGGCGCAGGCCCGGCAAGCGGTACAACAGGCGGACCATCGAATTATAGTTCTGTTGCGGCAATTGCTGAAAATGTGTCGGGCGGGATAACCGTTGTGGTTCCAGCTTATGGCGCCGTATTTTTAGTTGCAGATAAAAAGTAGAATTGTTGATGGTATGGTTAAATTTGGTTTTTTATAAACCGACCGGCCCATGATCCGCATAGCCAAAATTCTATTATTGTTTTTGTTAGTTATAGATTTTGCAAACGCTGCAAATGCCAAACCAGCCATATTTTACAACGTTAAAGACTACGGTGCAGCCGGCGACGGCGTAAGTTTAGATAGCAAAGCCATCAATAAAGCTATTGATGCGGCAGCAAGCGCGGGCGGTGGAACAGTTTATTTGCCGGCCGGTAATTACCTGTCGGGATCGATCCGTTTAGAAAGCAATATTTCCTTATTTATCGATCAGGGTGCAACCCTAATTGCGGCTCCGGTGAGTGCAAACAACGGTTATGATGAAGAAGAACCCGGCGCCAATAATGCCTACCAGGATTACGGCCATAGCCACTGGCATAACAGCCTGATCTGGGGCGAAAACCTGCACGATATTTCCATTTTGGGGCAGGGTATGATATATGGAAAGGGTTTGTACCGGGATTTTGTAAAGAACAAGCAATCGGCCAATAAAGCCATTTCGCTGCTGCTGTGCCGCAATGTCGACATAAAAGATATAACCATTTTTCACGGAGGCTGGTTTGGTATTTTAGCGACCGGAGTGGATAACCTCACCATCAGCAATATTAAAGAAGATACTAACCGCGATGGCATGGACATCGATTGCTGCCGAAATGTACACGTGTCTGATTGCAGCGTTAATTCGCCTTATGACGATGGGATATGCTTAAAAAGTAGCTTTGGCCTTGGCTTTGCACGTTCTACCGAAAACGTAACCATCACCAATTGTATCGTCAGTGGGTTCGAGGAAGGCTCTTTCCTTGACGGAACCTATAAAGCAACAGTAAAGAATCCCATCGGACGCATTAAATTCGGAACTGAGTCAAACGGAGGCTTTAAAAATATCACCATATCTAACTGTGTATTTAACAATTGCCATGGCCTCGCGTTGGAGACGGTTGATGGTGCTTTGCTCGAAGACGTCACCATCAGCAATGTCACCATGCGCGACATCAACAACGCTCCCATTTTTATGCGGCTTGGCGCACGGATGCGCGGCCCTGCCGGGGTTCCCATTGGCGAATTGCGCCGTGTGATCATCAGCAATATGGTAGCTTATAATGTTGAAGCTAAACAGGGGCTGTTAATTAGCGGGATACCGGGCCACAATATAAAGGACGTGGAAATTAGGGATGTAAAGATATACTGCAAAGGTGGTGGCACCACGGAGCAGGCTGCAAGAGAGGTTCCGGAACTGGAAAAAGGTTATCCCGAACCGGATAGCTTTGGCAATTTACCTGCCTACGGCGTTTTTGCGAGGCATGTGGAAGGGCTAATACTGGAAAATGTTGAACTACATTTTATGACCGATGACCAGCGCCCGGCTGTGGTGCTGAATGACGTGAACGGAGCAGAGTTAAGGTTTGTTAAAGCGCAAACATCGGGCGCCGTCGTGCCCGTTAGCGTAAAAAATTCACAAGACGTGAAGCTGTTTCAGTCGCTGAATCTGCCGGACGGTATAATTAAACCTTAAGATTTGACGATTTTCTAAATTTGTCGAATGTATACGCGCTCAGACTGTCCACCAATAAAAAATGAAGAGAATAGCCTTTTTTGTAGCCGTAGTTTTGCTGGCATCCTGTAGCCCGAAGCTAAGTGCGCCGAGCGATAAACTGGCAACCACCGAAACGCGCGAGTTGTACTACAGCTTGCAGCGCCTTCAGGGCAAAGGTATTTTATTCGGCCATCATGACGATACCGGTTATGGCGTGGGGTGGAAATATGACAGGGATAGCTCTGATGTTAAAGGTGTTACGGGATCCTATCCGGCTATTTACGGCTGGGACCTGTCAAAAATAGAGCACGACAGCATACACGATATCAATGGCCTGCCTTTTTCGGTACAAGCTAAACGCGTTAAAGAAGCGTATCAACGCGGCGGCATAAACAGTTTTTCGTGGCACATGGATAACCCGGCTGATGGCCTTACCGCATGGGACACCACGCAGCGCACGGTGGCCGATATTATCCCCGGCGGCGCTTTTAACGCGAGCTATGAGCAGTATCTTAACCGTGCCGCCCAGTACTTACTCACACTGAAAGGGAACAGCGGCGAGCAAATCCCTATATTGTTTCGGCCGTTTCATGAAATGACGGGTGACTGGTTTTGGTGGGGGAAAAACACCTGCACGCCTGACGAATTTAAAAAGCTGTGGCGCTACACCATCAGCTACCTGCGCAATACCTGGAATTTGCATAACCTGCTGGTTGTTTATTCAACAGCCGATTTTAAGTCGGAGAGCGAATTTATGGAGCGTTACCCGGGTGATGAATACGTGGACCTTGTAGGTGTTGACAGCTATTGCCTGAAAGACGTTAATACCTACCGCCAAAACCTGGATAGGCAGTTAACGCTGCTTGATACCATTGCGGCAAATCACAAAAAACTATCCTGCCTGGCCGAGACCGGCTACCTCAATATCCCGCAGGGGGATTGGTGGACGACGGAGCTGTTGCCGGTAATATCGGCACACCACGCGTCTTATGTGCTGATATGGCGCAACGCCGGGACAGAGCAATTTTATGCGCCCTATCCCGGACAGGCGAGTGCGGCGGATTTTAAGAAATTTTCGGAGGATGAGCATTTTATCTTTCAGAATAAGCTGACGCAGATGAAGATTTATGGGAAAGATTTGGAGTGAATACCGGTTGCCGACAGTCGCAGCTATTACCGGTAATCTCAACTTTTAACGCTACTTTTGTCGCAAATATCAACCTGTCCTGAAACATGTGCGCAAAAATACACGACGACTTCAATAACGGGCTATACAAAAGTTTATTAGACGGTAATAAACAGTTCGTAGAAAACACGCTGAAGGCCGATCCCCAATATTTTACCAACCTCGCGCAGGGGCAATCGCCGCCGGTTTTGTGGATAGGTTGTGCCGATAGTCGGGTGCCCGCCAACCAGATCACCAATATGCCCCCGGGCGAAATATTTGTTCACCGCAATATCGCCAATATGGTGGTGCACTCCGATATGAATATGCTGTCGGTACTGGACTATGCTGTAAATGTTTTAAAAGTAAAGCACGTGATCGTTACCGGCCATTATGGCTGCGGAGGCATTATCGCCGCCATGAGCAACCAGCAATTCGGCCTCATCGATAACTGGCTGCGGCATATTAAAGACGTATACCGCCTGCATGCTGAAGAATTAGACTGCATAACCGACGAAGAAAAGCGCCGGGACCGCCTGGTTGAGTTAAATGTGATTGAAAACGTGCATAATCTTTGTGCAACCTCCATTGTTCAAAATGCCTGGGAAACCGGGCAATTCTTAGGCGTTCATGGCTGGGTTTACAGCCTGAAAACGGGCATTATTACCGATATGCAGGTAAGCGCCTATAATACGGACAACATGGAGCATGTGTTTAAGTTTAAGTAAGTAATAGTCTGAACCATGATTTTAGGATTTAAAGATTGCCTTGATTTTAGCGGCTCAAAATCCTTCAATCCATTAATCTCACGAATCAAGGTTCAGACCAATTGCCATCAACTATGGACCATGAACTATGAACGGTCTCACGGCTCCAAAAACGGGTACCTGTAATCCTTCGGCGGATCAAATGTTTCCTTTATCGTTCTTGGCGACACCCAGCGTAATAGGTTTATCATCGATCCGGCTTTGTCATTGGTGCCAGACCCCCTTGCGCCGCCGAACGGCTGCTGGCCTACAACGGCCCCAGTTGGTTTATCATTGATGTAAAAGTTACCGGCTGCGTTGCGCAAATGTTGCGTGGCTTTTGTAATGGCATAGCGGTCTTGTGCGATGATTGCGCCGGTTAAGGCGTAGATGGATGTTTTGTCCACAATGTCTAGCACTTCATCAAATTTCTTGTCTTCGTAAACATAAACGCTCAATACCGGGCCGAACAGTTCCTCGCACATGGTGACGTAATAGGGATCGTTCACTTTTATTACGGTAGGCGCGATGAACCAGCCTTTTGATTTATCGTAATTTCCGCCCGCAACTATTTCTACATTCTTATCTGCTTTAGCCGCATCGATATATTTCGCCAGTTTGTCGAATGATTTCTCATCGATTACCGCATTGATAAAATTTTCAAAATCTTCCACCGGTCCCATTTTAAAGGAGGCTATGTCGTGCTGCATTTTTTCCTTAACCGCGGGCCATAAAGATGCGGGGATATACGCCCTTGATGCTGCCGAACATTTTTGCCCCTGGTATTCAAATGCCCCGCGCAATAAGGCTACGCTTACTACATCAGCATTAGCGCTTGGATGCGCGAGGACAAAATCTTTGCCGCCAGTTTCGCCGACGATGCGCGGATAGGTCTTATACTTATGGATATTGTTTCCGATCGTTTTCCAGATATTCTGAAAAACGCCGGTTGAACCTGTAAAATGGATACCCGCAAAATCCGGGTGGTTAAAAATCACCTCGCCTGCGGCTGGGCCGTCAACATAAACCAGGTTGATCACGCCGTCGGGCAAGCCCGCTTCTCGGAAAACCTGCATCAGCACGTTGGCGGCATATATCTGGGTATTCGCCGGTTTCCAAACCACCACGTTACCCATCATGGCAGCCGAGGTAGGTAGGTTGCCCGCAATCGCCGTAAAGTTGAACGGTGTCAGCGCGAACACGAAACCTTCCAGTGGGCGCTGCTCTACGCGGTTCCACACGCCTTTGCCCGAAATGGGGGGTTGCTGCTGGTAGATCTGGCTCATATAATGCACGTTAAAGCGCAAAAAGTCGATCAGTTCACAAGCGCTGTCAATTTCGGCCTGGTAAGCATTTTTTGATTGGCCCAGCATCGTGGCTGCATTTGCCCTCGCCCGGTACGGCCCGGCAAGCAAGTCGGCGGCCTTTAAAAATATCGATGCCCGGTGTTCCCAGGGTAGGTTTTCCCAGTCGGTTTTAGCAGCCAGTGCAGCGTCAATTGCGGCGGCAACATGGCTATGATCGCCTGCATGAAAAGTTGCTAAAATATGTTGATGATCGTGCGGCGGGCGGATAAAAGCGGTTTTACTGGTCCTTACTTCCTTGCCGCCGATATACATTGGTATATCGATCTGTTGTGCACGCGCTTCTTCCAGCGCGGCTTTCAGGCTTGCCCTCTCCACACTGCGCGGCCCGTAATTCAATACGGGTTCATTCTGTGGGTTTGGCACATTGAAAAATCCTTTAAGCATAAAATGATCAGTTACGAGCGGCAAAGATAGTAGTTAATGTGCAGATTTTTGATGGTTCGAGGTGTTGATTACAAGGGATTGACAGATTGCTGATGTGCAGATGTGCGGATAGGAGGATTGTAGATGTGGTAGATTGATAACTATGTCGATTGAACTTTGCTAATGCCACTATATGCTCAGTTCAATCAAATAAATAGGCGGCGATCATAACTTGAATCGACGTGAAATTTTCACACGGTAAAATTATTTTACCCCATTATAGTGATCTTTATAATATAATATAGTATTTTTACGTGAAAAATTCACGTAAAATGTTAATCAGATTTGCTGTCAAGAATTTATTTTCTTTCAAAGAGGAAACGGAATTTAATTTATTACCGGGTAAGGTTAAAAGACTTAGTCATCATAAGTACGAACGAAATGGGATCGATATCCTTAAATTAACCGCTTTATATGGCGCAAACGGGTCGGGAAAATCTAATTTGATCCGCTCGATTTCATTATTAAAGATGATGATTCTGAATGGAACAATACCTGCCGCACTGATTAATCAAAAATTTAAGCTTTCAAAAAGTGCTTTAGCGGAACCAACCGAATTAGCCATAGAGTTTTTCGCCAATAATTTGATTTACTATTATTCAATATCAATAAACGATGGATTAATAATCGATGAATATTTTAGTTCAAACGACTCCAATCAAAATGATCAATTGATCTTTCATAGAAAGTTTGTGAATGGTAAATCAACGATAGAGTTTTTTCCTGAATTTGAGCAATCAAATGAAAACCAAGTTTTGAAAAATGTCATTGAAAAGGATTTGTTGAAAAATCATCAATCGCTTTTCACGCTTCTCGATTCGATTAGTAATAATGCATTTATCGATATAAAAGTCGCATTTGACTGGTTCGACAAAGGGCTTACTATTATTTACCCCGAGACGAGAGCCGCGGGGTTGGCGGAGGCTATTGATGCTGAAAAGGGTTTCAAAGGCTTTGCCAACGAATTAATGTCGTCATTTAATACCGGAATAGCAAGTTTGAAGGTAGAAGCCAAAAATATCGATCAATATTTCGGCAAAGACAATCAAAAGAGAATTGATGAAATCAAGGTAGAACTTAATAACAACCCTGGTAAAAATGTTGCAATTGTGACTAACAAACCAAACGAAGAAGAAGTAGTATTTGTCAATGAAGGAGGTAATATACGCGCGAAGAGGCTATTATTTGAGCATAAAGGTGAAAAGAATGAAATTATAGAATTTAAATTAAGTGAGGAATCTGATGGAACAAAGCGGCTATTGGAATATTTACCCGCATTGAATAGCTTAGTTAAAGGCCCGGCTACTTTTATCATTGATGAAATTGAAAGAAGTATTCACCCACTAATAGTCAAGGAATTAGTTGAAAAATTCTCAAAAGATGATTACACCGAAGGTCAGCTAATTTTCTCAACCCATGAATCAAATTTATTAGATCAGGAGATTTTCAGAGCAGACGAGATTTGGTTTACCGAGAAAAATGTTTTGGGCTCATCAAAGTTATATTCCCTCAGTGATTTCAAAGAACATAATACAATCGATATTCGAAAAGGCTATCTCAATGGTCGGTATGGCGCAATTCCTTTCCTTGGAAATTTAAAAGACTTAAACTGGAATAAATTTCAAGATGAAACGGAATAAACTCTACACAAGGCGGGAACCGGAAAAAGAAGGCAAGCTTTACTTTATATTTTGTGAAGGAGAAAGGCGGGAGACGACATATTTTTACTTTTTTAATCGTCTTGCTTCGCAAGTTATTATTCAAATCGTTCCGATAGAAGATGGTAAAAATTCGCCATTGGGGCTTTATAATAATGCTTGCCAAAGTTTAATTAGAAGTAAGGAAAACCCTAATCCTTCTTATGAACTAAATGATGGAGATGAAATTTGGTTTATTATCGATACCGATAAATGGGGGGCGGAAATCGATGCGCTTCGGGAAAATTTATCAAAACACAAAAACTGGTTTGTGGCACAAAGCAATCCCTGTTTTGAAGTTTGGTTGTATTATCATTTTGAAAAAGAGAAACCGAAACAAGTTGTAGAAAACTGGAAAATGTTTCTAAATAATTTGGGTCAGGGTGGGTTTAATCCAAACAAACATCCTGTACATATCCAAACAGCTATTGTAAACTCGGAGGCTGTTTTTTCAACTTCAAATAATCAACCCGATATTGCAACAACCGAGGTGTTTATTTTAGGGAAAAAAATATTGCCGCTTGTTAAAACTGATATAGATGCACTGCTTGCAAACGAAAGTTAGCAATTCTAATTAGAAGCAAACACTTTCGGCCTCCTTTAAAATACCCGGCCCAATATATTTGCTTAGCGACTGTGGTGTCACTAACTCGACTTTACGCCCAAGCAGGTCTTCCAGGTAAAAAGACAAATTAATAAAGTTGTCGTAGGTCTTCTTTTCCGGTTCAAAGTCCACAAAAAAATCCACATCGCTTTCAGGATGAATATTGACGTCTTTTGCAAATGAACCGAAAACACTAAGGCTTTTTACGCCAAAGCTTTTTATTTCGGCATTGCGAGCGGATAATTGCTCAATTAAGGATGCTTTAGTATCGATTTTCGTTTGCATTTAGCAAATTTAGCTTAAAAAAACTAAATCATGCGATTGAAAAAGTGGGTAATGTTAGGCTACTTCCTGTCATTCTTCGGATACCCCTCCTCATCCAAATCATCGCGGTCATCTTCCGCAGTACGGCTGATTACGCGATCCGTCGCATCAAGTTCCACAATCTCGCCGTGATCGATATGCATGCCGAGGTCGCCTGCATCAGTCTCCAATGATTCATTCGGAATATATTCGTCAACAGCATCGTAGGGGTTTGCTTCGTCGTAGGTTGAGTTCATATCTTCGCCGTTGGGTACGGCGGTGTTATATGGATCGGGGTGTTGGTAATCCGGGTCGTCGCTTTGTACATCGTACTCAAAGCTGTTGTTCTCGGCGTTGTATTTAAGGTCTTCTTTGTCGATGGTCTCACCCAGCCCATCCTTTAGCGTACGGTCCCGGTCGGCAGCATCGTCGTTAAAACCAGGATAAAAAGTATGCTTATTCATAGTTTTAATTTTTGATATTAACTAAATCCGGAACCATTTTAG
This sequence comes from Mucilaginibacter sp., assembly GCA_035656115.1. Classification (GTDB taxonomy): domain Bacteria; phylum Bacteroidota; class Bacteroidia; order Sphingobacteriales; family Sphingobacteriaceae; genus Mucilaginibacter. The sequence continues at coordinate 21,197 of DASRTD010000001.1, read as the reverse complement.
CCGACCTAAAGGAAACCGTTTAGTAAGGAATTTGTTTCCTGTACGAAATGATGTCGCCGCCAAACGCAAATTTAAAGCCTATGCAAATTTGTGTGTACACATCGCGGTGATTGGCGCCGACTACAAAACCGTCGAGATTATCGCTCAGCACGTAGTTATAGGCATACGCTAAGTCAATCTTAAAAGAAGGCTGCTGATATTTATTATAAACTTTAAACTCGTACCCGATCCTCAAGGGAATAAAAGGCTCCTGGCTGTTCAATACGCCCGGAGTATATTCTCCGGGGTTTTTGATGGAATAACGGTTTATATTGGTAATATGGCTCACCGCGTAACCGGCGCCCGCTGAAATATAAAAGTTTTTGATTGCGTTCTTAAACGGACTTTTTTCATAGTCAAGTATCTCGCCAAGTTGCAATTGGCCCCTGAACACGAAGGCTGTCAGATCGCCCGAAAACTGCCTGCCCGAAGCACTGGTAAGCGAATCGCCGCCGGCAATCCTGCCCATCTGGGCCTCAAATACATAATTGACAAATGGAGATGAATTAAATGTGAGATTTAGATGAACCACCGGTGTCATCGTTTGCGTTTCAGCATTGCCCATCACCGTGGTGATGCCCGCGGCTGCGCCGATTTCCCATTCAGAATAATCGAAACCGAGCTGTGCCCTGGCAATTAGCGAAGTACAGCAAACAACTAAGCTTATTAATAATGTTTTTGATATACGTTTAATCATATTGTATTGGCGGCGCTTCGGGTTTACATGCTTAAACTCAAATTTGCTGAATATATTTTAAACAGCGTTCGGCTAAGTTAACAAAGATATTTATTTGTCGGGCATTTATACGTAAAAGTTGATTGAGTTAGATTAAGTTGATTAAGTTGCTGTATTGTTTTTTACCGGGAAGGCACTTAATCAACTACTCACTCAATCAACTTAATCAACCAATTTTATATATTTGGGGCCACTAAAAATAACCGTTTCAAAGATGTCAAAAATAAAAGTACAAAATCCGGTAGTTGAGCTGGATGGCGATGAAATGACCCGCATTATATGGAAATTTATTAAGGATAAACTGATATTTCCTTACCTCGACCTGGATATCAAATACTACGACCTGGGTATTGAATACCGCGACGAAACCAACGACCAGGTAACTATTGATGCCGCAAACGCTATAAAAAAATATGGCGTGGGCATCAAATGTGCTACCATCACGCCTGATGAGGCGCGGGTGAAGGAATTTAATTTGAAACAAATGTGGAAATCGCCGAATGGTACCATCCGTAACATTTTGGACGGTACTGTTTTCCGCGAGCCGATTGTGATGTCGAATGTGCCACGGCTCGTGCCAAATTGGACCGCCCCGATCTGTATCGGCCGTCATGCTTTTGGCGACCAATACCGGGCTACCGACTTTTTAACCAAAGGCAAAGGCAAGCTTACTATTACTTTCACACCGGAAGATGGCGGGGAAGTGAAATCATACGAAGTATTTAACTTTAAAGGCGACGGCGTGGCATTGGCCATGTACAACACCGATGAATCTATCAAAGGCTTTGCACGCGCCTGTTTTAACCAGGCATTGCTCAAAAAATGGCCGTTGTATCTTTCTACAAAAAACACCATCCTGAAAAAATACGACGGCCGTTTTAAAGATATTTTCCAGGAGATTTATGAAAATGAATTTAAACTGGAGTTTGAAGCCAACCAGCTGACCTACGAGCACCGCCTGATCGATGATATGGTGGCTTCGGCACTAAAATGGCATGGCAACTTTGTGTGGGCTTGTAAAAACTATGACGGCGACGTACAATCGGACACTGTAGCACAGGGCTTTGGCTCATTAGGTTTGATGACCTCGACACTGGTAACACCCGACGGCACCGTTATGGAGGCTGAAGCTGCCCACGGCACCGTTACACGCCACTACCGCGACCACCAGGCCGGTAAACCGACATCAACCAACCCCATCGCCTCGATATTTGCGTGGACGCGCGGCCTTGAGTTCCGCGGCATGCTGGATGATAATAAAGAACTGATCAACTTCTGCAAAACATTGGAGCAGGTTTGTGTGGAGACCGTTGAAAGCGGTAAAATGACCAAAGATTTGGCCATCACCATCAAACCGAAAGTTGAGCACGGGACAGATTACCTGTACACAGAAGAATTTTTGGCGGCGATTGATGAGAATTTGAAGAAGAAGCTGGGGAAATAAATAAACAAAAATAAGTTTTTCATAATCCTGTAAGTATGACGCTTACAGGATTTTTTTTGCAGCGAAGCGAATCCTAAGTCTGTAAAAGCCTTATTAGATAGCTGGGGAAATAGTCTTTCTGATTTTAAACAATGTTAGCCTAAATTCAAGCCAGACTAAACCTAAAAATAACAGGAACAATATCAGAATAGTGATAAAGTCGTCAGCCGGCGCTATCCCTCTGAAAACTTGTATCAATTCAGCAATTAGCACCACACAAAACATAAAGAATACAACGGTTGCTATGCGACTTAAGCGAAATGCATAATAAAAGCTGGTTTCGTCCTTAGGCAGACTGAAAATAATATTTGGTAAAAGAAATTCAACTGAACTTTTGATACGCATAAAATATAAAGCCTTTTCGTTTTCATAGCCAAAAAAACGCTTATTAGTGCCAACATTCGAGGTCGAGACCTCTAATGAGGAAAGTCTGTTACGTTTTGTCGCACTTTTGCGGAAAGCAGATTCTATATCTGCTTTGTCGGAATGATTAAAATAAACTTTTTTAAAATAGATCATACGAAAGGTTAACGATTCACTTGTTCTGAGCAAGGTCATTCCAGTTACTGTCGAAGATAAAATAAATCGGTTTTCCTTCCAAAGATATTTTTCGGAGCATTGTATCCAGTGTAAAAACTCAAGGACTTTCGGTGCTTAGTGACTATTTTTGAAGATGCAATTTATTGTTACCATCGAACAAGGCGAAAACGGTTGGTTAGTCGGCCAGGTAAATGAATTGCCTGCTGCTATATCGCAAGGTAAAACTTTAGAAGATTTGAAAGTAAACCTGATTGATGCAGTTCAGTTAATAACCGAAACGAAAGAAAAAGTTTATATTTGTATATGAGTTTGGAACTTCTGTCAGTAAAAGACACCCTTACAAAGCTAAAGCCTGAATTGGAAAAAAAATATCCGATAGCGTCATTGGGTTTGTTTGGCTCAATAGTTCGTGATGACTTTACTGAAAATAGCGATATTGATATTATAGTCGATTTTAACGGTAAGATTGGGATCGAATTTATAACGCTGGCTGACGAACTTGAACAAGTGCTTAATCGCAAAGTCGACCTCGTATCCCGTGGCGGGATCAAACAAAGATATCTCGACGTAATAGACCCTCAAATTGTTTATGTCTGAACGGCATCCTAAACTCCTTTTACAGGATATTCTCGAAAGTGCGGAAAAAGTTGAGATTTATACCCGATCTCTTACCTATAATGATTTTATTGACGACGGTAAAACCATTGATGCAGTTATAAGGAATATTGAAATTATTGGTGAAGCATCAATTCGTTTGCCTGACGCGTTGAAAGACGAAACTCCTGAAATCGACTGGTTTAAAATAAGAGGTTTACGGAATAGAATTGTTCACGGTTATTTCGGGATTAATTACAAAGTCATTTGGGATATAGTAGTAGATTATGTGCCGGAATTAATCATTCAAATCACCAAACTAATGAATGAATATTAAGTTTGTAACTATAAAAACGACCGTATGCGACCCCTCTACCCACTAAAATTCCAAACCATTTATAAAGACAAAATTTGGGGTGGGCAAAAGATTAAAACTTACCTGAATAAAGATTTTGGCAACTTGCCCAATTGCGGCGAAACCTGGGAAATATCGGGTGTAAAATCAGACGTTTCCGTTGTGGCGGACGGCCCTTTGAAAGGTGAACGGCTGGATCAACTGCTGGAAGAATACAAAGAGGAGCTGGTTGGCAAAAAGGTTTATGAACATTTTGGCAATATTTTTCCGCTGCTGATAAAATTTATCGACGCCAACGAAGATCTCTCTATACAGGTACACCCTAATGACGAGCTGGCTAAAAAACGTCATAACTCATTCGGTAAAACTGAGATGTGGTACGTAGTAGAAGCTGATCCAGGCTCGACATTGATTGCGGGTTTTAACCGGGAACTTGACCAACAGGAGTATTTGGACAAGTTTAACAGCGGCCACCTTATGGATATCCTCAATAAAGAAGACGTTAAACCGGGCGATGTTTTCTTTTTGCCTGCGGGACGGGTGCATACCATCGGTAAAGGTTTATTGATTGCTGAAATTCAGCAAACATCGGATATCACCTATCGTATCTACGATTTTGACCGTGTTGACGATAAAGGAAATAAGCGCGAGCTGCACGTGGAAGAAGCTTTAGCGGCCATCGACTATAAACATTACTCCGGGTACAAAACCAACTATCATCCAAAAGAAAACGAAACAGTTCAACTGGTAAGCTGCCCATACTTTACCACCAATCTGATGGATTTTACCGAAAGCACCGAAAAGGATTATTCCGGCCTTGATTCATTCGTGATCTACGTTTGCCTGGAGGGGGATTTTACCATTAAATGCGACGGCGAGGCCTACCCGGTAAAAATGGGTGATTGTATGCTGCTTCCTAAAACGATCGAAAAAGTACAGTTGGAAACCGTTTCGGGGTTTAAAATATTGGAAAGCTTTATTAAGTGAGCGCTGAACATTGAATGGTGAGGTTGAGCAGAGAATGGCTGGCATGTACGATGCCCTCACGCGACAATTTTACCTTTCGCCTTTTACCTTTCACCTTTCACCTTTCACCTAAACCAGGCGAATAGTAAACTTCGTCCCCACATTAACGGTGCTGTCGACCTTTATGGAGCCGCCGAGGGATTCTACCTGGTTGCGCGTGATGAAAAGGCCGATGCCTTTAGCATCGCTGTTTTGGTGGAAGGTTTTGTACATGCCGAAAACCTTGTCGCCGTAGCGGTCCATGTCGATTCCTATGCCGTTATCTTCAAAGGTCATGTAGACGTGGCTGTGGTCTTTAACCGTGCGGACAAATATTTCAGGCCTGCGATCCGGATGCCTGTATTTCAGCGAGTTGGTCAATAAATTCTGCAGGATACTTTCCAGGTAAGCTGGAATGTAGCTGATGGCCGGGCAACGGTTAAAATCGTATTCAATTTTTGCGTTTGTGCTTTCAATATTATTTTGCAGCGCACCTATCACCGTTTTAAAAACTTCTTCAAATTCAAGTATCTGCTTTTCTTGGTCGATCTCGGTGTGTATCTTAACTATTTCATTAAGATGCTCGATGGTAGTGGTCAAACTGGCACTAATCGATTTGATATGCGCAAATACTTCTGTACGCTCCTCCTGCGAGTCACTCTCTTCAAACAGGTTCACCATAAACCTTAAGTTGCCGGTATGCGAACGAAGATTGTGCGAAACGATATAGGCGAAGTTTTGGAGACGTTTGTTTTGATCGTTCAACTGGTTGACTGCAGATTGAAGCGCCAGGCCCCTTCTTTTTATGCCGTCAACGTCCTGGAATATTCCCCTGACCTTGATACACTTCGCATAGTCATCTATAATAGGTATTCCCTTAGTCCGCACCCAGGTTACATTATTCCTCGCGGTGCGAAACAGCAATTCCATGTCAAAGGGTTTGCAAAATTTTATGGCGTTGTCGATAGCCTCATTCAACAAGGGGCGGTATTGCGGCTCAAAAAAGCTAACAGCCTCTTCGATGCTTAGCTTTGACTGGTCGTTCAGTTCATAGATGTCGAACGCTTCTTTCGAAAGGTCGATTTTCATTGAAGCCACGTCGATCTCGAAGCCGCTTAACTTAGCGATGACGCTGGTTTCAGTAAAGAAAAAGTCACTTTGTGCAGACCGCAGGCTCGCAATTTTTGCCGTGTTGATATTAATAAATGAGCCGGTGAATTTCGCTACGCCCTTGTCTTCCCATTTCCGGGTAGTACTTTCAAACCATTGGTAGCCGGCCGATTTGGTTAACAAACGAATTTGAACTGTGGCAACGTTATCCCCGTTCCTGCCATTAATGGCTTTAAGGAACAGCGGCCGATCATGGTGATAAATCAGGTTTTCAAGAAAAAAGTTATAAGAACACTCTATCTCCCCGGGTTTATAACCCAGTACCGCATAGAAGCCGTCGGACCATTTTACATCCTTGGTGCTGATATTAAACTCCCAGATGCCAGCATTAATATGGTCAATGATTTGTGCTAGATGAGCCGCGTCGTCCGAATAAAAATTGTTCTCTAACTCAATGCTCATGTTAAATTGTGATTCATACCTGGCTTAACCAATGTTTCGGGTAGATATAGAAAAATTTGTGCCAAAATTTGAAACGCTCCTGTTCACAGCATTTCCTGATACGAAATCTGCAAAAAATGGTTGAGAAGTTTTGGTAAAATGATGAGGCCGGGTTAATAATTTACAATTAAAAGGCAAATATTAATTATTAGTTTGAGCAGCCTTTCGCGCGAGTTCATTCAGTGCATCGGAAGCAATCCATTTCGCCGCCTTACATTCTTTTAATAAGATGCGGTTGGCAGTCTCAATAGCATGGCCCCGCAATATATCGCTCCTTTTGCCTATCTGCCGCAGTGCCCAGTTTATGGCTTTTTTTACAAAATTCCGGCCATCACACGCCTCACGTTCAATTATTTGCAGAAAGTTTACAAAGATTTCATCTTTGCCTTTTTTATCATGAACGGCGTATTCTGCCATTAAAACAAAGCCAGCCCTTTTTACAAATTCTTCTTCGCGGGCAGCGTATGCGAACGCTTTTTCAATAACGAACGCAGTTCGGTCGAACAGGTTGCCGCAAACCTGGTCGCACAAGTCCCACGAATCAAAACCGCTCACCCAGTTATCAATCTGTTCCGCGGTGACCAGGGCCGGATCATCTATCATTGATGCCAGTATCCGCGCTTCGTGAAAATGGGTTGCCCACAGCGCCAAGGCCAACGGATGGTCCCTTTTTATGGTTTTCGCCAGCTTCCTCAATTCGGGGATTGGAATACCCAAAGCTTTGCCGGTCTCGATACCGAAACGTTTCATCCCTGCCAGGTTGGCCGGATTGGATTTTTCTTTTAAAATAACGATGATCTCGTCAGCTGTCATCACAAAAAAAGCCAGGCAAAAAGCCCGGCTTAAAGATAAATCTTTCAGAGCGACGGAGGGATGTCAAATATGCTTCCCGTCTACAAATTTCCTCTCAATTCCTGCTCCCGTTCAATCGCTTCGAACAGTGCTTTAAAATTACCCGCACCGAAGGATTTTGCACCCTTGCGCTGGATGATCTCGAAAAATAAGGTTGGCCTGTCTTCAACCGGTTTGGTAAATATCTGCAGCAGGTAGCCCTGGTCGTCCCTGTCAACCAAAATGCCTAATCTTTTCAATGGCGCCAGGTCCTCATCAATGTGCCCCACACGGTCGAGCAAGTCGTCATAATAAGTGGTTGGCACCGTTAAAAACTCCACCCCGCGGTTTTGCAGCTCGGTTACGGTGGCCACGATATCGTGCGTCGCCAGCGCCAGGTGCTGCACGCCTTCGCCTTCGTAAAATTCCAGGTACTCTTCAATCTGCGACTTCTTTTTACCCTCGGCCGGTTCGTTTATCGGGAATTTAACAAACCCGTTGCCGTTGCTCATGACCTTGCTCATTAGCGCGGAATACTCGGTGGAGATCATTTTATCGTCGAAGGTGAGGATGTTTTTAAAGCCCATCACTTCTTCATAAAAATGCACCCACTCGTTCATCTTGTGCCAGCCCACGTTACCCACGCAATGGTCGATAAACTGCAGCCCGCTTGGCTTTGGGTTAAATTGCGAATGCGCCGGTTGGTAGCCCGGTAAAAACACCCCCTTATAGTTTTTGCGTTCCACAAACAGGTGAACGGTTTCGCCGTAGAGTTTTATCCCGCTCATGCGGATCTCGCCATGCTCGTCTTTAAGCGTTTTAGGCTCCATATAGGGGTTTGCGCCACGAATGGTAGTCTGCTCAAAGGCACTATAGGCATCATCAACCGATAATGCCAGCATTTTTACCCCATCGCCGTGTTTTTTAATATGGTCGGCACGCGGATCGTCCGATCTTAGCGGCGTGGTTAATACCAGCCGAATTTTGCCTTGCTGCAACACATACGATGCCTTATCGCGCATCCCGGTCTCCGGCCCGGCATAAGCCAGTTCCTGGAAGCCAAATGCGCTTTTGTAATAGTAGGCTGCCTGCTTGGCGTTGCCTACATAAAACTCCACGTGATCGGTACCGTTCAGCGGTAAAAAATCAGCAACGGTATTTGGATTTTCTATGGTTAATGTTTCCATCGTTTAGTTTTGAATTATTGACTTAGTGAATTAGTGATTGGTTTCAGCGCTTTACTTTTCAGCTTTCGCCTTTAACCTTTTACCTTTCGCCTCCTTCACATCCAGCTTTTATAATAATTTTCGTCCTCAATTTTTATCGCATCGTCAGTAAGCATCAGTGGCCGGAAAGGGTCTATCATCACAGCCAGTTCGTCCGTTGATTCCTTGCCGATGGATTTTTCAACAGTACCCGGATGCGGCCCGTGCGGTATGCCGCCCGGATGCAGGGTGATCTGTCCTTTTACAACGCTTTTTCGGCTCATAAAATCCCCGTCGACGTAATACAGCACCTCATCGCTATCCACGTTACTATGGTTGTACGGTGCAGGGATAGATAGCGGGTGATAATCATATTTCCTCGGTACAAATGAACAGATCACGAAGTTGTGCCCCTCGAAAGTCTGGTGTACCGGCGGCGGCTGGTGCAGGCGACCTGTAATGGGCTCGAAATCATGGATCGAAAAAGCCCAGGGGTAATGAAAGCCGTCCCAGCCGATAAAATCAAAAGGGTGGGTGCCATAAATGTAGGGGTAGATCAACCCTTGCTTTTTTATCAGTATTTTGAAATCGCCTTTTTTGTCGTGCGTTTCCAGGTGGGTTGGCCGTTTAATGTCACGCTCACAGTATGGGGATTGCTCGGTCAGCTGACCATAGGCATTGGTATAACGTTTTGGCACCCGAATGGGGCTAAAACTCTCGACAATAAACAGGCGGTTTTCGGCCGAATCGAACTCGATTTGGTAAATGGTGCCGCGCGGGATGATCAAATAATCGCCATAGGCAAATTTAATGTTGCCGTAACCAGTCTTCAACGTGCCGGAGCCCACGTGCACGAATACCACTTCGTCTGCCTGGCTGTTCTTGTAAAAATAATCCGTCATGGATTGACGGGGCGCCGCCAGCGAAATATGCAGATCGCTGTTCACCAGCACCGGTTTGCGGCTTTTTAGGTAATCATCTTCCGGCTCAATCTTAAAACCGATCAGGCTGGTATGTTTCAAGTGTTTGTCGCGCGCAATTTTTGGTTCGACATTATAAGGTACGCCCAGTTCTTTTACAAGTGTAGGCGGATAAACATGGTACACCAGCGAGTACAGGCTCGAAAAGCCCTCGGTGGAAACCAGTTCTTCGGCGTATAAACTCCCATCCGGCTTGCGGAATTGGGTGTGCCGTTTCGCCGGGATGCTTCCTGATGAATGATAAACGGGCATTTGGTTATTGTTTAAATGTTGGAATGTTGTAAGGTTGAAATGTTAAATGTTCGCCTCGCAACAAATTGGTTTACAATAAATAAAAACGTTTAAACAGGTTGAATAGTTTTAAATTAGACGTGTAATAACCTTACAACATTCCAACTTTTCAACCTTACAACAAACTTAGTATTGCGCCAGGACGATCTTAGCGAGCACAGCATCCCTGAACGAAGAAGCATCACTCATTGAAGTGAGGCCCAGGGAAAAAAGAAAATGCATTTGTATGCTCATAAATTGGTTTTACAAAAGTATAGCAATTATTTTGAATGTACAAATAGGCGAAGTTGATTGGGTGAGTGGTTGATTTGGTTGATTAAGTTTTGCAGTGCCCCAACTCAATCAACTTAATCCGACCTAATCAACTTAATCAACTAAATACTTAGCTTTGGCCCAAACCATTATAACCCCATGAAATTAGTTAGCTACAAAACCGAGGACCGGGAGCACCTGGGCATTTATGTCAACGGTCATATTTATAACCTTAACTCCTGCCATAAGCTGATCCCGGATAATATGAAGGATTTTTTATGGGGAGGGGATGAGCTGATGGATCGTGCCATGCGGGTGAATGAAGAGATTGCCTCAGGCAAAACGGAAGCTAAAGAAGAATTATTTTTTGAGCTGATTGCACCGGTGCCGCATCCAACATCGTGCCGCGACGGCTACGCTTTCAGGCAGCACGTAGCTGCGGCGCGGCGCAATCGGAAGGCGGAGATGATACCGGAGTTCGATCAATATCCCATCTTTTATTTTACCAATCACAATGCTATACAAGGCGCAGGGGAGATAGAGTGCATGCCCGATCACTTTCAAAAGCTGGATTTTGAGCTGGAAGTCGCAGTTGCGCTGAATAAGAAAGCGCGAAACATCAGGGCTGCGGATGCGGACAGCCTGATTGCCGGTTACATGATCATGAACGATATGAGCGCGCGCACTTTACAAATGGAAGAGATGCTGCTGAACCTTGGCCCGGCCAAAGGGAAAGATTTCAGCACAGTGATCGGCCCATGGCTGGTAACTCCCGACGAGCTGCAGCAATATAAAGTACCTGCGAAGCCAGGACATACCGGTAACAATTACAACCTGGAGATGACCTGCGCGGTGAACGGCAAACAAGTATCCAAAGGTAACATGGCTGATATGGACTGGACCTTTGCCGAAATTATTGAACGCTGTGCCTATGGCTGCGATGTGCTGCCTGGCGATGTGATTGGCTCCGGAACAGTTGGAACAGGTTGCTTTTTGGAATTGAATGGGACAGGTTTATTGAATGATCCTAACTATCAGCCTCAATGGCTGCAGCAGGGCGATTTGGTGGAGATGGAGATCACGGGCCTGGGGATGTTAGGGAATATTATTAGAAAGTCTAAAAGCGATTTTTCGATTTTAAAACTAAAAAAATAGCCCTTTTGTCATCGAATTACGTAACCCTTACAGCAATAACATAGTTTTGGTTTATGCTGACAATTAAATTATCCGATCTCTCTCCCGTTGAAATGCAGAATTACCTGCAATACGCCATTGCACCGCGACCGATCTGCTTTGCTTCGACTGTTGATAAGGATGGAAATATCAACCTAAGTCCATTCAGCTTTTTTAACCTGTTTAGCACTAATCCCCCTGTTTGCGTTTTTTCGCCCTCGCGGCGGGTGCGAGACAACACCACGAAGCACACCCTTGAAAACTTGCATGAAGTGCCCGAAGTGGTGATCAATATTGTGAATTATGCTATGGTGCAGCAGGTTTCGCTGGCCAGTGTTGAATACCCCAAAGGCATTAATGAGTTTATTAAGGCAGGGTTTACCATGCTGCCGTCGGAATTTGTGAAACCACCCCGTGTGGCCGAGTCGCCGGTGCAGTTTGAATGTGTGGTGAATGACATTATTTCATTGGGTAAAACACCGGGCGCGGGTAACCTGATCATTGCCGAAATGAAGCTGATGCATATTGGTAAAACTGTTTTGGATGCTGATGGTAAGATCGATCAGCTGAAAATGGATCATGTTGCACGCCTGGGAGGCGATTGGTATTGTCGTGTGACGCCGGAAAATCTATTTAAAGTGGCCAAGCCAGTTAAGACAGTTGGTATTGGGGTGGATAGCATTCCCTTTGCTATCCGAAATTCAAAAATATTGACGGGAAATAATCTGGGCCAGTTGGGTAATGTTGAAACGCTCCCGGCGGATGAAGAGATTGAGGCGTACGCGCAAACGGATGAAATAAAAGAAATATTAGACGGTACAATTGGCGATGCTCAAACTCGCGAAACCCAATTGCATTTAAAGGCAAAAGAATTGCTGGCAGTTGAAAAGGTTAAAGAAGCCTGGATGGTGTTATTAATTTTGTGATTTCACCGATTTTAGTTTTGTGATTACACCGATTTGCAAGTCTCAGTCAGTTAGTCAAATGATATTTAATTCCAATAACTCGGTTTTTAATTGATCCGCCGAAGTAAAATGTATCGACTTTATACCCATTTTTTCTGCCGCTAAAACATTGCGCTTGTTGTCGTCGATAAACAGCGCGTCTTCAGAATTAACATCATATCGATCCAACAATATTTGATAGAATTCAGGAGTAGGCTTCCGCATCTTTTCGGCCCCGGAGACTACGATACCGTCAAACCATTGCAAAAACTCGTATCGTTCCAAAGCGATTGGAAATGTCTCGGCCGACCAGTTGGTTAATGCGTATATTTTATATTTTCCGGTTTCTTTAAGTTGTCGAAAAATATCAACGGTATCCTCAAAGGCATCGCCCAGCATTTCGTGCCAGCGGCGGTAAAACAGCCGGATATTATCCTCGTGTTCAGGGAACTGCTGTACCAATATTTCTGTGCCTTCCTGTAATGATCTGCCGGCATCCTGCTCTTCGTTCCAATCTGAAGTACAGATGTTGGCCAGGAAATGTTCCATTTCCTCCTTACTGTCAAAGATGGAACGGTAGAGATAGTGCGGGTTCCAGTCGATAAGTACTGCGCCGAGGTCGAAGATGATGGTGGTGATCATGATAGTTCCTTAAAAAGCTGTCTGTGAGGACACAGATTGCGGGGTGGTGGTTAGTAGCCGTTTTTCTCCATTTTTCCGTTGTTTGTGTCCTCACAGACAACTTTTTATCCGCTCCTCAGCAAATATTCCTTAAATCCTGCAAAATCTTTACCCAAAGCTACCGCATGTTTTTTCTTTTTATGGAGATCTTTCACCTGTTCAGGAATATCAACTTTACCGGAAATACTTTCCGGATATACATCTGGGAACTTGCACGGATGGGCAGTGGATAAAAATACACCGGCAATATCTCTTTTATAATTATCCTGCTGCCAGTCCCTCAACGCCTGCCAGGCGATGGCCGTGTGCGGACAGGCTATGTAATTGTAATTGTCGTATATAAATTTGATGGCCTGCAGGGTTTGCTCATCATCATAACTGTAGCCGGTTACCTGCGCTTTTAGTGCCTCTAATTCACCTTTAAACAAGTCGGCAATGCGCACCCAGTTGCTGGGGTCGCCTACGTCCATGGCATTGGATAGGGTGGCGACAGACGGTTTTGGCTTATAAAAGCCTGTTTTTAAAAACTCAGGCACGGTATCATTCACATTGGTTGCTGCAATAAAATGTTCAACGGGGAGCCCCATTTTCCAGGCTAGCATACCGGCGCCAATATTGCCAAAGTTGCCGCTCGGTACCGAAAATACGACCTTCGCGATGCCGAGTTTCAGCAATTGGGCGTAAGCATTAAAATAATAGAAGGTTTGCGGGATCAGCCGGGCAATATTGATGGAGTTTGCCGAGGTAAGCCTGAATTTTTCATTCAATTCCTTATCAGTGAAAGCCTGCTTTACCAGTGCCTGGCAATCATCAAAAGTGCCGTCGATCTCCACAGCCCTGATATTTTGACCGTTGGTGGTGAGTTGCAGCTCCTGTATGTCACTTACTTTGCCTTTGGGGTATAAGATAGTTACCCGCGTATTTGGAACGCCCAGGAAGCCTAATGCGACCGCGCCACCAGTATCTCCGGAGGTGGCTACCAATACGTCCAATTGCTTTTCGCCTTTCTCCAAAAAATAGCTCATCACGCGGCTCATAAAACGCGCACCAAAGTCTTTAAAAGCCAGCGAGGGCCCGTGCCAAAGCTCCAGGACAAAAACGTTCTGCTCCAGCTTTTCAACCGGGGCTAAAAAGTTTATAGCATCATAGATGATATGTTTCAGGTCATCTGCCGGGATATCCTCGCCGATGAGGTTTTGCGCAACATGCAGGGCGATCTCCGGCAAGGTGTATTCATCCAGGTTGTTTAAAAATTTGTCATCCAGCCGCGGGATATCAACGGGCATGTAAAGGCCCTTGTCCTGCGGCATGCTGTTAAAAACTGCTTCTTTAAACGATACCCGCGTTGACGGGTTTTTGGTACTGTATAGCTGCATTTTAGCCCCCTCTAAATCTCCCCCGGTAGGGGAGGCTTTTGATTGTATTTTTTATCCTAACTTAAAAAGCCCTCCCTACCGGGGAGGGTTGGGAGGGGCTAAATTACCCTTGGCCCTCGATCATTAATCGTCGATACATAGGCTTGCGAACCAATTTGCAATCCGGCTAAATGACCCTGCAGTTTTTGAGTGATATTCTTAGCTGTTTCTTCGTCTTTTGTAAACGAAAAAACCGAAGGACCAGAGCCAGATATCCCAAAGCTTACAGCTCCTAGCTCCAATGCCATTTCCCGCATTTTATAAAAATCTGGGATGAGCATTGAGCGTACCGGTTCAACCAAAATATCTTTCATGCTGCGGCCGATAAGATCGACGTCATTCATAAACAAGCCGCTCACCAGGCCGGCAATATTACCCCATTGGGTTACCGCATCTTTCATCAATATTTTGTTGCGGATGATCTGCCTGGCCTCGCGGGTCGGCACATCTACCTCAGGGAATACAATGGCACAGTACAGGCCCTCCGGGTGCGGCAGCCGCACAATATCCAGAGGCTCATAGCTGCGGATCAGTACAAATCCGCCAAGCAGGGCAGGAGCCACGTTATCGGCATGGCCGTGGCCGCAAGCCATCTCTTCGCCCTTCATCGCGGAAGGTAATAGCTTAACCGGGTCGCTCTTATCACCCAACAGGGTTTTTATGGCAAACAGGCCTGCCACGGTGCTTGCCGAACTGGAACCCAAACCGCTGCCGATGGGCATTTTTTTATGTAGTTCGATATCGAGGCCGATATCGCTCCCGCCGATGCCATTAAGGTAATGCTGAACGCTTACGCTAACCGTGTTTTTTGCAGGGTCGAGTGGCAGGCGGCCATTATCGCCGGTAATTTTGCTAATGGTGATGCCGGGTTTGCCGGTCAGGCGCATAATTACCTCGTCGCCCGGTTCGTTTACAGCAAAGCCGAGCACGTCAAACCCGCAAACCACGTTTGCAACGGTGGCAGGGGCGAAAACGCGAATCTCACCCCCCCCGCCTCCGCCAGAAGGCGGAGGAGCCTGATTGGCATGCGGCTCATGTAATTCGTCTATTTTTTTATCTTTCATACAAACTATTCAGTTCCTGTCCCCCCGCCAAAGGCGGGGGCTAGAGGGTTCCCACATTTATTAAATCGGCAAATACACCGGCAGCTGTTACCTCTGCACCTGCGCCCGGGCCTTTCACCACAAGCGGGCGCTCGCGGTAGCGATCGGTGGTAAAAGAAATGATATTATCACTGCCTGATAAGGTATAAAAAGGATGGTTTTCATCCACCATTTGCAGGGTAATTGCGGCCTTGCCATCCTCTAATTTGCCGATATAGCGCAGCACTTTTCCAGTGGCCTCAGCTTCAGCCTTTAATTTGCTAAAGAATGCATCCTCGGCCTTTAAGGCAGCGTAGAAATCATCGACTGTTTTGGCTTCGAGACATGACTTTGGCAGCATACTTTCAATGTTAACATCCGCTGCTTCCATCTGGTAACCGGCATCGCGGGCCAGGATCAATATTTTGCGCATAAAATCCGTTCCGCGCAGGTCGTCTCGCGGGTCGGGTTCGGTGTAACCTTTTTCTTGCGCCAGCTTAACAACATCGTGAAAGTTCGCATCACCTTTAAAGTTGTTAAAAATGAAGGATATGGTGCCCGATAATATCGCCTCGATTTTGGCTATCCTATCACCGCTGTTCATGAGGTCCTTCAGGGTGCGGATGATGGGCAGGCCAGCGCCAACATTTGTTTCGTAAAAGAAATCAACGCCATGCTGATGCGCGGCATCGCGGAAGGTTTTGTATTGTTTATATGATGCCGAGTTGCCGATCTTGTTGCAGGTAACCACGGATATGTTCGCATTAAAAACCTCCTCGTAAAATTCTATCGGTTTCGGACTCGCCGTGTTATCAATGAAAACGCAGTTGGGCAGGTTCATCCCTTTCATGGTCGCAACAAACTCTTCAAGATTAGCTTGTTTGCGCGAAGCCTGCAGGTCACTTTGCCAGCTATCCAGTGAAATGCCGTCCGAATTAAACAGCATCTTACGGGTATTGCTGATACCGACTATCTTAACCTGAATGCCATTGTTTTGCTGCAGGTATTCGGTATGGGCATTGAGCTGCCTGAATAAGGTTTGACCGATATTGCCGGTGCCCAGGCAGAAAGCATGCAGCGTTTTAGTTAACTGGGTGAAGAAACCATCGTGAACCGCATTCAAAGCTTTTGCCAGGTCCTTTGCCGAAATGATCACCGAAATATTATACTCCGATGAACCCTGTGCAATGGCCCTTACATTGATACCGTTGCGGCCCAGCGCGTGGAACAGCTTGCCGGATACGCCGGGTGTTTGCTTCATGTTTTCGCCGACAATGGCAATAATGGCCAGGTCTTGCTCGATGGCAGGTTCTTCCAGTTTTTTGGCGATGAGCTCCAGCTCAAATTCCTGTTCCATTAGTTTTTTCGCCTTTTCAGCATCGCCGGGGGAAACGGCGAAGGTGATGCTATGCTCGGATGATGACTGGGTGATCAGTATCACGTTGATCTGTTCGCGCGCCAGCATGGAAAACAGCCTGCCGCTAAAACCGGCTTTGCCCACCATGCCGCTTCCCTCCAGGTTAATAATGCTGATGTTGTTGATGGACGAGATGCCCTTTATCGGCAGGCTGGATGGCTTGCAATCATGCCGGATGATGGTCCCTTCAAAATCGGTATCAAAAGTATTCTTGATGACGATCGGTATCTTTTTCAAAAACGCCGGGATCATGGTTGGCGGGTAGATCACCTTTGCCCCGAAGTACGAGAGCTCCATCGCCTCAGTATAAGTCAGCTCAGGCAGCGAAAAAGCTTTGCTTACCATACGCGGGTCGGCAGTCATCATGCCGTTTACGTCGGTCCATATCAGTATTTCTTCGGCATTCAACGCCGAACCAAATATGGCCGCAGTGTAGTCGCTGCCGCCGCGGCCGAGCGTGGTGACCTGGCCGGTATCATTTGACGCGATAAAGCCCGCTACCAGGAGGAGTTTGTTTTTATTTTCCCGGTAAAAATCTCGAATAAGCAGTTCTGTCAGTGCTGTGTTTACCCTGGCCTGTCCAAATGAACTATCGGTTTTGATGAGCTCTGACGCATCGACGCTGATGGCGCCCGGAAAATGCTGGGCGGCGATTTTGCCGATCATCAGCGTGGCGCAGCGTTCGCCGTAGCTGAGAACAGTATCGCGGGTTTTGGGCGTTAATTCCCGCAAGGACAAAATGCCCTGCAGCAATTCTTCCAGCTGATTGAAATATATCTTTAACCGGGTAAAGGCCGGATTTTGATTTTGAACAGTTAAAAGGCTTTTCACCACATCAAAATGGCGGCGTTCCAGTTCGGCAAGGTCTGCAGTAAAATCGATACCTTCAGCAGCGCCCTCGGCCATCGACGCCAGCAGGTTGGTTACCCCGCTCATGGCCGATAAAACCACTACCGGCTTATCGTCGGCTTTAGCTTCTTCCTTTAAAATGTTGAGTAAAGTTTGGATGCTCTGAACTGATCCTACGGAAGTACCGCCAAATTTTAATACTTTCATTGTGCTTGTTAAAATAAAACGCCTTCCTCTTTTTTGGAGGAAGGCGCTCATTTGGTTCTTTATTTTTTACACCATACGATTACCATCCTCCGTGCCTATAGCCGGTGGTTGTTGTGGTTGTTGTTGTAGTGGTGCAGTTACTTGTCATTGTTACGGCGGCAAATAAACTGGTTATTTTGTTAATAAGCAAATGCTATTTATTTTATTTTTGGTTGTGGATTACATGTTTGGTAAATTACCGAGGCACTAAGGTGATGCAAAGTGCACCGCCTGAAGTGGCCAATTCCGTCGGTACGCCGTTTTTCCAAAGTACCGGTATGTAAATCGGTGCTTCGACACCGTTCGGTCTTTCCGCGTAACCGACAACGTAAACATCTTTCCCATTTACTGCAATGCCGAAAGCGGAAGTTGCATTTTTTCCATCATGTAATTCAGTGGCTACACCATTTTTCCAATAAACCGCAACTCCTGGCTCAATGCCCGTTGTATCAATGCAGGAAGCTGCAATATAAACATCGTTAGCGCTCACCGTAATCCCGGTTACAAAAGCGCTTTTAAGATTCGTCGTTAATGGAATCTCCACACCGTTTTTCCAGTAAACCACCGCATTATTTTTCAGCCAACTAGCGTTCGGGCCGGAACTTGCCATTCCCGCAACATACACATCGGACCCATTAGTTACAATTGCATGTGCTTCTGTAAAAATCGAATCGCCCTTTGGCAATAAATTCAATGTGTTGTTTTTCCAATAGGTAGCTTGGTTGCCCATTCCTCCAACTGTGTATACATCGCCATTATTTACAGCCATGCCCCACTGATAGCTGGCGGTTGTACCGTCTGTTATTTTGCTGATTACACCATTTTTCCAATAGCAAATAGCCGGATTCGGATGACTTGTGCGGTACATTCCACCTGCAAACACATCGTTTCCTTCGATTGCTACGGCCGACACCGTGGTCGGGCTGTCCTCCAACGGCATTGGAATACCATTTTTCCAGCAACGTCCAATTTGCAACGCGTGTGGTGTTAAACCTTCTCCGGCAAGGTAAACATCGGTGTTTTGAACGGCAATTGAATAAATAAGAGCATCTAATAGGCTGTCGGACACTCCTTTTGCGGATCCATTCTTCCAATAGGTCGCTACTTTCTTGCCGGACGGTCCATTTGTATATCCGCCAACGTAAACATCTACTATAGCGGGTTTAACCGGATTGTTTGGATTGCTTTTTTTGCAGGACTGTGTCAGAAAAATCAATATAATGACGGAGAAAAAGTATCCCGGCAGATTTATGATAAGTTTAGGTGACATTTTTTGTGACGAAAAGATTTTAAAAATTTAGTTGAAAGTATGAAAATAATTTCAACTACCCAAAAACGCCTTCAATTCCTCTTTTTATGCGTAATTCTCCGGCTTAAACCTTTTCGCCAGCAAACCCGTCGCCTCATCCAATTCTATATCAGCCACAAATACCCCCGGCTCCCCATAAACCCCATGTGCCACACATTTGCCATCCGGTGCAATTAGTGAGCTTGCCGATTCCGGGAATTTCATGGCGTAATTGGAGCTGGCGAAAAAGATGGTATTTTCCAAAGCACGCATCATAATGGCCTTTTCATAGTAGGGGCTGTCCTTGCTGCCCCACTCGGAAGGCACTTTACCGTCGACATTACTTCCAGCGCAATGCGGGTGGAATACGATCTGCGCACCGTTCCTGGCCGCCCATCTTACCGACTCCGGGTAGCGGAAACCTTCATGGCAAATAGTAATGCCAAACTTCAGTCCGTTTACCTCAAATAACTCCCGGGCGGTGCCGGGCGACCACAGCTCATCCTCGCTTGGGTCGAGTTGGGTTTTTGCCTGGTAGCCTAAAATTTCGCCGGTGGCGGATATTACATTAGCGACATTGAACACCTTCCCGTCATCGTACCTGTCCATCGGCAAAATGATGGCGATCTTATTTTCTGCGGCAATTTTCGAAGCCTGTTCAATCGCAGCCTCCATTTTTTTCGGCGAACTGATTTCAGGTTCGTATTCGTCCAACGGGTAACCGGGAATAAAAGTCTCCGGGAAGCAAATGATTTCAGCTTGCTGTCCGGCGGCTTCTTTGGTTAGTTTTTCGAGCCAAAATAGCGCATCGGCAATAGATTTTGGCAGCGGCGGAGAGGCTATTGCTATTTTCATAAGTTCTGCAACCGCAAAAATAAATAGAAAACAGTTTATTAAGTGTAGAGAGGCAACATTTTGTTCCTCTGCCCCTCGCTTCCAAGTTA
Organism: Mucilaginibacter sp.; assembly: GCA_035656115.1. Lineage (GTDB taxonomy): Bacteria > Bacteroidota > Bacteroidia > Sphingobacteriales > Sphingobacteriaceae > Mucilaginibacter. Next base: position 1,236 of record DASRTD010000001.1, on the reverse strand, counting down.
GTTTTTGGGAGCTAAAGCTATACTTTTCACGTAAGCACCTTTGCCGCTGCCGGCGCTCAGTTCAACCGGTATACCGTTTTTCCAATAATAGGAGCCGTATTCCTGGTCGGCGGCATGTCTTACCTGCCCTGCAACATACACATCGTTGCCATTGGCAGCAACAGCTGTTGCAAAACTGTTTGTCATGCTAAGCGTGCCCACTGAGAGGGGGATCGGCTCGTTGTTCTTCCAATAAGTTGCCACGTAGTAATTGGTGTTCACGCCGGCGACGTAGACATCCCTGCCGTTTGTGGCGATGCCGTAAACACTGCTGAGGCTAGTAGTGCCTGTCATGATAGTAGGCGAACCATTTAGCCAAAGTTCAGGCTGGTAAATGCCGGTACTGCCGGTGGTGTAAACATTGCTTCCGCTTACAGCTATGCCGGTTGCTATCGATGAATACTCGGTCAAGTATGTACCGGGGTATGCCAGCGTGTCAGGCATTGCCCCATTTTTCCAGTAGGCTGCTACCGAGCCCGGCCCAAGAGGACCCGTCGCCTGGAATTTATTTGTGCTTACCACCGATCCTGCAAAATATAAATCGCCGCCGTTTACCGCTAGTGCCGTTAAACTTGTGGCCTTTGGAAGCAGGTTAGGTGTGCCATTTTTCCAATATACAGGCTGACTGCCATAGGCGGTGCTGTTACTGGTTTGTGTGATGATATCATGAATGATTCCTCCAACGTACACGTCGGTTCCCTGCAGCGCAATGCATCTTGCTTCTGAAGAGGTTGAATCGGGAGAGAGCATCGTAGCGACGCCATTTTTCCAAAGTACTGCGTTTTCGACCGATAGATTTGTTAGACTGGTAACCCAACCGACAACGTAAACATCGTTGCCGCTAACCGCAATTCCGGTTGCTTCTGAAAATGAGAGGCTGTCAGTCAGCCTGGTGATCACGCCGTTCTTCCAATAAGCTGCTATCTCGGTAACGCCTCCCAGTCCATTGCCGGTGGTGATGTAACCAGCTGTATAAACATTAACAGCAGTGTCAGCCGCCGTAACAGGAATATGAGGATGGATATTAGTTTTTTTACAAGCCGCAACGTATATAGTTAGCGCAGCAAAGGTTAGTGACAAGTGTTTAGTTTTCATGGTGGTAAAATTGGTTGTTTTTAAGCCTTTACGCAGCAGATCAAAATAACGCTACAGGCAAGGCAACGAAGTTGATGTTTAACTAATGCCCACACGTGGGGC